>JBFHWX010000107.1:0-10993 GCA_041599275.1 Desulfobulbales bacterium
CGAGGGCGCTCACCCCACGGTCCTGCAGCGCAGCTACCGGCGCCATGCAACCTCCGGCTTGGTGCGGGACATTCTCGAGGGTCGTTACCTGCACCGGCGCGCCGTCCTGCACAAAGATCAGGGTAAAGACCGGGCAATGGCAGAAATGGTCGGAGCGGCTGGCTTCGAGGCCGCCGGGGTCGAGGGTGGGAATGGCGATGATGCCGGTGTACATGGGAGGCTCCTTTGGAGAAAGGGTTAGAAAACTCAGGCCGCTTCAGGCGCCGGGCCGAAGAGGCGGTCGGTGAACTTCACGTACCAGGCCGCAGTCTGTACCTGGATGATGTATGCGCAGGCAATGACCAGGGCGGCGTCGGCCCCTTGGCTGCCGAAGGCATTCAGGGAAATGGCAAGGGCGATGGACAGGTTGCGCATCACCGTACCGTAGACCAGCGCGATGCCGTCGCCGCGGGCAAAGAGAGCCTTGCCGGCCAACGTGCCGAGCGCGAAGTTGGCCAGGTAGAGGATGAAGAGTGGCAGAAAGATGGCGCCAAGAACTGCAGGGTTGGCGGCGATGGTCCGCGCCTTCAGAGCCAGGGCCACGAAGACGATCCCCAGCACGCCCAGGGTCGAAAGAGCGGGAAACCGTGGTGGGATATTTTTTTGAACACCGGGGCCGGGTATCTTTTCAAAAGCAACTGGCGGGTGACAAAGCCCAGCGGCATGGACAGGAAGACGATGATCCCGATCTGCTTTGCACCCAAAGCCATTTTCCGACGCCATCTATTTCGGGCCGGCAACCGGCAGGGTCAGGAGGAAGCTGGCGCCCCGGGGTTCGCTCTTCTGGCATTCGATGAGACCGCCGTGTTCCTTCATGATGCCGTAGGAAACGGCAAGTCCCATGCCGGTGCCGCGGCCGGCTTCCTTGGTGGTGAAGAAAGGTTCGAAGATCTTGCCCCGCAGTTCCTCGGGAACCCCGGGACCATCGTCGCTTACGGTCAGCATGATGGTGTCCGCTCCCCGGCGTTCGGCAGCCACCCGGACCGTTCCTCCGCCCTGGGCCTGCAGGGCGTCGAGGCTGTTTTGCAGCAGGTTGATGAAGACCTGTTCCAGCTTGTGCCCGCAGGCCCTGGCCGGGGGCAGGTCGGCGGGCCATTCCTGAACCAGGCGGACGCCGGCCAGGCGAAGCTTTTCGCCCACGAGAATGAGAGCGTTGGCGAACACGGTCTGCAGGGAGAGCGGCGTGAAGACCAAGGGGTCGGACCGGGAGAAGGTGCGCAGGTGGTCGATGATCCGCGAGATACGGTCCACCTGGCGGAGGGCTTCGGTGCTGTCGTCGATGATTTCCTCCGACGAGGTGCGGCCGAGTTCGAGATCGCGGCGGAAGACCTCGAAGATGATGCGGATGTAGGAAAGGGGCTGGTTGATCTCGTGGGCGATGCCGGTGGCGATCTCGCCAAGGGAGGCGAGTTTGGCGTGGACCAGGGCCTTGACCTCCGCTTCCTGGCGTTCCCGTTCCGCCTGGTTGCCGGTGAGTATGGCTTCTTCCAGGCGCCGGGTGGTCGCCTCGAGTTCCGCGGTCCGTTCCCTCACACGCTGGTCGAGGTTGCGGTTTGCATCCTGCAGCGCCGCATGGGTCCGGGCCAACTCCTCGGTGCGGGCCGCCACCTGGCTTTCCAGGGATTGGGAAAAGCGCTGCAACTCTATCTGGGCGACGAGGAGATCCCGCTCCGTCTGTTTTCGTTTCTCGATGTCGGCCAGGAGCTTTTCGGTCATTTCGTTGAAGGAGTCGGCGAGCACGCCGAGTTCGTCGCCGCTCGAGGTTGCCGCCCGTCGCCGGTAATCGCCACCGCTCACTGCCTTGGCCGTGGTCGCCAGCTCCTGCACCGGCCGCAGGAGGCGACCGGTGGCCAGGTGCCCGAAGAAAACACCGGCGGCCGCTGCCGCCAGCAGAAAGAAGACGATGGAGAAGAGCATCCGTCGGGTCAGGGCAAGAGCCTCCTCCAGTGGGCGGTCGACCCCCACGAAAAAGACCGAGCCGCCGATGTTCAGTCTTTCCAGCACCCGGATGGCCCGGCCGTTCCGGAAACCGGCCACCACCGGTGTCTCGCCTTCTGTTGAACTGGAGGCGCCGCCGAGAACCAGGGAAAGATCGGAGTGGGCCAGCAGGCGTCCCTGGTTATCCATCACGAAGACGGTGCCCTGCTTGCCCACCGGCTGCATCACGATCCGTTCCCAGAAATTGTTCAGGTTGATACTGGTGGTGAGCACCGCCGCCACCTCGCCGGTGCGATAGTCCAGCACCGGCACCGAGAGAAAGAGCAGCGGTTCCCTGCTCTTGTCGCTCAGTCGCACGGAAGCGTAGGAAAAAGGGCGGGCCAGGTGGGCGCTGTCAAGGGCGGTGTCCACGGGTGGCCAGGCGGTGAGATCGAAGGTGGGGGAGATCTGCACGTGGGAAGCTGCGGCCAGCAGGGCGCCGTTTCGGTCGCGGAGCACGATCTCTTCGAGGATGTTCGGGTGGAAATGGTCACGGTGGGCCCGGATGATGGCCAGGATGTTCGCCTGCCTTTCCCGGGATTGCTCGAGCAGATCGGTGGTCTTGGCCAGGGAGAGGAACTGGTCTTCGTATTCGTGGAAGAGGATCGCCAGCTCATTGGCCGCCCGTTTGGCGATTTCGCGCTGCAGGGTTACGGCCTGGTCGAGCTGGGCGTCGTAGGTGCGCTTGACGATGAAGACGCCGGCCGCCCCCAGGGGCAGAACAGCCAGAAGCAGGAAGGCGATGGTCAGTTTCCGGCGCAGGGAAAGATGCATTTTCCTGGCTCACCTGGCAATGAAATCCGCTCTTTTCAGCAGATCGTCGGGGAGTTCGAGACCAAGGCGCGCCGCGGTTTCGAGGTTGACGCCGAGAAAATAGTCGGCGGTTTCCACCGGCAGGTCCCGGGCCGGGATGCCGGAGAGGATTTTGTGGGCCAGGTTGCTCGCCTGTTTACCAAGGGTTTCCGAATCGATCCCGTAGCTGATCAGCACTCCCTTGTCGTACTGGGAGGTGGTCGAGCAGGTGGGCAGGCCCTGCTCGAGGGCTGCTGCGGCGATTTTGTCGGCGTTGGCGGCGGTAAGGTAGGAGTGGCCGATCCACAGCAGGTCGACCTCGGCAGGCACCGTGCTCAGCGCCTCCTCCAGCCCCGCTCCCGAGTCGAAGGCGCGGACCACGATCTCCACCCCGAAAACCGCCGCCGCCTTCCGCAGGTCTTCGAGGCTGAGATGGGAGGCGATGTCCTTTTTGTGCAGGGGGTAATAGATTCGCCGCACACCGGGCACTGCCGAAAGGCAGGTCTCCAGGGTCTTGCCCGTGCCGCCCCGTACCTTGATGCCGGTGACATTTTCTTCCTGGCCGGCAAGGGCGGAGACGACTTTCGCCTCCACCGGCGAGAACACCGGTGCAAAGAGAAGGGGGATGCCCCGGGTCGCGGCCCGGGCCTTGGCTTTCAGGGTGGCGGGGGTGGTGAGGCAAAAAATGAGGTCTACCTGTTGCCCGAAGAGCATGTCGAGCCAGGAGTCGATGTCCACCGGGTTGGCCTGGGTGCCGTCGTAGAGAAAGGTGATGTTTTTTCCTTCCCGGTAGCCGAGGGAGGAAAGACCATCCTTGAAGCCCTGAACGATGGCTTCCTGGTTCGGGTTGAGGCTGACGATGCCGACGGTGAAGGTTTTTGCAACAGGCGGCTGCCGGCAGCCAGCCAGGGCCAGCAATGCCAGGGCTGTCCCCAGCAACAGGAGGAGCAGAGAAAAGCGGGGGGATTTGACTCGATCCATGGCACGGGGAGGAATATACTTTTTCACCAACAGCAGGCAGGCTCGTGGAAACATATACCTGAGAACAGGAACTGAAAACAAGTGGGGAAGCGAGATATTTTCCGGTATCCGCGGCTGGCGGCATCGGCTCCGCAATACCCCCGTCATGGGTAGAACACGACCCTGCGGTACGGCCCCCGGCCCTTGCTCTCGGTGACGAGCCCGGCCCGTTGACCGATCTGGTGCTGCAGGGCGCGAACCGAGGGTGGTTGTGGAGCGAGCTCTTCGGGGCGGCCTTGGCGCAGCACTTTTTCAGCCACTGCCGCAGCCTCGCCGAGGGCCTGTTGTTCACCGTCCTGGCCGCCTTCCAAATGGAAGGTGGCGCGCAGGAAGTTCTCGATCTGGATGCCGGTGTTGCTGCGCAGCACGTGGCAGCGCACGCCGTGGGCCTGCAGTTCGCGGAGCCGGCGGGGTTGTCTTTTTTCCTGGCTTTTCAAGGTGAGGATGAGGTCGGCCCGTCGCGGATCGTTCACAATCTCTATCCGCAGGCCGAATTTTTCAGCGGCCCGCTCGAGGCGGCTGCGGCTGACGCCGTAGGGAAAGATGCGCACCGTGCGGCCAGCGGAAACGCCGCCTTGCCGCCGGCGGGAGGGTTCGGGCGCGGTTTCTTTCTTTTCCGCCGGCGTCACCACTATGCCGCCGTTTTCGTCCCGTTGCCGCAACTCGGCGCTGGCCTCGCCGCCGGCCAGCACCCGGTCGACCACCTCCGCCACCTGGTGGTGCACGGCGAGCCGGCCGCCCGACTGCAGCTCGACCAGGACCTCGAAGGTGGGCGGCGCCTTGCGCTCGAGCACGGTCTTTTTCGTACGGCGGCGCCGCGCCTCCTCGTCGGACAGGGTCACCGCCTGAATGCCGCCGACGAGATCGGCAAGGGTTGGGTTCTGGAGGATGTTGTCCAGGGTGTTGCCGTGGGCGGTGGCGATGAGCTGCACGCCGCGCTCGGC
Source organism: Desulfobulbales bacterium (assembly GCA_041599275.1). Classification (GTDB taxonomy): domain Bacteria; phylum Desulfobacterota; class Desulfobulbia; order Desulfobulbales; family BM004; genus JBFHWX01. Next base: position 4,773 of record JBFHWX010000107.1, read on the forward strand.
AATGGTGCGGGCCGCCGCTGCTTCGGCCTCGGTACCGATCTCGTCGATGACGATCACCTCGGGCATGTGGTTTTCCACCGCTTCGATCATTACCGCGTGCTGGCGAGCCACCGACGGCACCTGCATGCGGCGGGCCCGGCCGATGCCCGGGTGCGGGATGTCGCCGTCGCCACCGATTTCGTTGGAGGTGTCGACGATCACCACCCGCTTGCCGAACTCGTCGGCCAGCACCCGGGCCGCCTCCCGCAGCAGCGTCGTCTTGCCGACCCCTGGCCGGCCGAGGAGCAGGAGGGAGCGGCTGGCCTCGATGACGTCGCGGAGGATGTCGACGGTGCCGATCACGGCGCGGCCCACCCGGCAGGTGATGCCGACGATTTCGCCAAGCCGGTTGCGGATAGCCGAGATCCGGTGCAGGGTCCGTTCGATGCCGGCCCGGTTGTCGTCGGAAAAACGGCCCACCCGCTCCACCACGTGCTTGAGGTCGGCCCGCGACACCGGCTCGCTGTCCAGCATCTCCATGCGGTCCGGGTAGCGGATTTCAGGTAGCCGCCCAAGGTCGAGGACGATTTCGAGAAGCTGGGCGCCATCGGAAATCGAGGCGAGCAGAGCGCGGATGCGGTCGGGCAGGACGTGAAGAAGCAGGGTGATGTCGTCGGCGGGGTGGGCGGAGGGCATGGGGGACCTCACTGGTTTTAGAAGGCGATGGAGAGCAAAATCTATTGTTCCACAGAGCGTACCGCTTTGCCAGCGGGAAAGCGACAGATGTGGGGGGCTGCATTGGCAAGTCTTTTCCGGTCGCCTTTTGGCCAACTGTCTGGTAGAAATTTCCAAGGCTCTTTTCGCATCACGACGCGAGCCTCTCAACCAAGCAAAGACCGCCGGCAGAAGGGGACCGAAGGGTTCGGTTCTTTGAAGTTTTGTCTGAAAAATATCTGTTTGCCCAGAAAACGCTGGCGGCAGGTGGGCCACCGACCACCCTCGTCGGTGGCTCATCTCTCCAACGCCGATCATGACCGAATCCACTCCATCGTTGCCGGAAGAGAGCCGACGGCAGGGCCGGATCCGCAAGCGGATTCTGGTGCCGCTGGTGGGCACCGTTGTCGTCTTTCTGGCTGCCGCTCTCTTTGGTGTTTTTCGCATGCAGGAGAAGCAGCTTCACGATTCCCTGCAGGAAGGTCTGCTCAGCTTCAATTTCTACCTCACCGACCTGGCGCGCCAGGAAGCCGCCGCCCTCGAGTCCCAACTCGTTCTCATCCGCCAGCGCGCCGATCTCCTCGAGGCCTGGCAACGCGGCGACCGCGACCAACTTCTCGCCCGCAGCCAGCCGCTGTTCGATGAGCTCAACAGGAGTTTTCGACTTACTCATTTCTACTTCATCGGCACCGATCAGGTCTGTTTTCTGCGGGTCCATCAGCCGGATCGCTACGGAGACACCATTCGCCGCCATACCATGAACGAAGCCAGGCGGACCGCCGGGCTGGCCGCCGGCGTCGAACTGGGGCCCCTGGGCACCATGACCCTGCGGGTGGTGACTCCCTGGGTGGAGCAGGGCACGATCAGGGGATATGTCGAGGTGGGCAAGGAGATCGATCATTTCATGCCCCTTCTGCACCATCTCGTGGGTGGCGAGCTGCTGGTCACCATCGACAAGCAGTTTCTCAACAGAGAGCTCTGGCAGGAGGGCCTTTCCATGCTCGGCCGGCATGCCGGTTGGGACGAATTTCCCGGGTTCGTGGTCACCACAGGCGACCGGCCGGATTATCCCGAGCCCCTGCGCTCGTATTTGACCACCCTGTACTCCCAGGAAAAACCCGGCTGGCTGGAATACTCCGCTGGCGGCAGAACCTTCCGGGTGAGCGCGGTGGATCTCTTCGACGTCGGCAAGCGCCGGATCGGCCGGGTGGTTGTTTTTTTCGACGTGAGCGATCACCTGGCCACTCTCCACGAAGTCTTTCTCCTGCTCGCAGGAATCGCCGGAGTGGCAAGCGGTTCGGTGCTGCTTTTCTTTTTCTTTCATACCGGCCGCATCGAAAGCCAGTTGGCGGACACCATCGGCTCCCTGGCCCACGAGGTGACCGAGCGCACCCTGGCCGAAGAGCGCCTCACCGACTACCAGGGCCGGCTCGAAGAGATGGTCGCGGCCAGAACCGGAGAGCTGGAGACGGCAAACCTCAGCCTCGAGCGTGAAATAGCCGACCGCAGGCGCATGCAGGATCTGCTCAAGCTCGACGAGGAGCGGCTGGAAGCCCAGCTCAGGCTTACCGGCCGCCAGTTTGGCTCTGAAACCGAGCTCATCGAGTTCGCCCTCGAGGAGGCCGTGCGGCTCACCCGCAGCCGGGTCGGGTACTTTCATTTTTACAACGACGAAGAGAGCTCCCTCGGCCTGCATACCTGGACACAGGCGGTGCTCGAGGAGTGCACCGCCACCAAAGTCACGCATTACCCCCTCGCCGAGGCCGGCATCTGGGCCGATTGCATCAGGCTGCGACGGCCGGTACTCCACAACGACTATTCCTCCGTCCCTGGCCGCCGCGGGCTTCCCGAGGGCCACTTCCCGCTCTTCCGGCACATGAGTCTGCCGGTGATGTCCGGCGGCCGCATCGAAGCGGTGGTGGGTGTCGGCAACAAGGAGGAACCCTACAACCAGGACGACATCCGCCAGCTCACCCTCTATTTCGGCAACATGCTCACCCTGCTCCAGGAAAGCCGGGCGGAAACGGCCCTTCGTGATTCGGAAGCCAAGTACCGGGGGCTTTTCGACGGGGCCCTCGACGCCATCCTGGTGGCCGAGGCGGACACCGGGTTCATCGTCGACTGCAACAAGGCGGCGGCGGACCTGGTGGGGCGCCGCCGTGAGGAGCTGATCGGCATGCACCAGCGTGAGCTCCACCCCCTCGCCTCCGGGGAAGAGGAGTTTTCCGAGACCTTCCTCGAGCACCGCAGGCTCGCCGATGGCAGCGTGCTCGAGACCCGCCTGCTCACCGCCGCCGGCCTCGTTCGCGACGTCACCGTCAAGGCCAATGTCTTCGAATACAAGGGCAGGCGGCTGGTTCAGGGAATTTTCCGCGACGTCACCGAACAGAAGCGGGCCCAGGCGGCGCTGGCGAAGTCGGAGAAGAAATTCCGCCAGCTCTTCGATTCCGCCTCCGACGCCATCTTCATCCACGGAGAGGGCGGCAATTTCATCGAAGTGAACTCCGCCGCCTGCCTCCGCCTCGGGTACAGCCGCGAAGAGCTTTTGCGCCTTGGGCCGGCGGACATCGACGAGCCGGAGTTTGCCGCTCTGGTGCCGGAGCGCCTCGCCGAGATTATGGAAAAGGGCTCCGCCGTGTTCGAGACAGCCCACCGTACCAGGGACGGCCGCGTCATCCCCAGCGAGGTGAGCAGCCGGCTCATCGAATTCGAAGGCCGGCAGGCCGTGCTTTCCATGGTCCGCGACATCACCGAGCGCAAGGAGCACGAAGCCCAGCTTCTGCGGGCCCGGGAAGAGGCCGAGGCCGCCAACGCCGCCAAGAGCATGTTCCTGGCCAACATGAGCCATGAGATCCGCACCCCGATGAACGCCATCCTTGGCCTTGGCTACCTGGCCCTGCAGACCGAACTCACCTCGGGCCAGCGCGATTATCTCAACAAGATCCATTCCTCGGCCCGTTCGTTGCTGGGCATCATCGATGCCATCCTCGATTTTTCCAAAATAGAAGCCGGCCGCCTCGAGCTCGAATCAACCCCCTTTGCCGTTGACCAGCTTCTTGCCCATGTCGCCAACCTGACCACGGTGCAGGCCGAACGCAAAAATCTTGAGCTTGTCTTTGCGCCGACTCCCGAACTGCCGGCCCGTCTGGTCGGCGACCCCCTGCGGCTCGGCCAGGTGCTCACCAATCTGGTGAACAATGCGGTGAAGTTTACCGAACGCGGCGAAATCGTGGTTTCCATAGCCGTGCAGGAAGAGAGGGCGGGGGAGACCGTTCTGCGGTTTTCCGTACGGGACACCGGCATCGGCATGGAGCCGGCCCAGGTGGAAAAGCTCTTCCAGCCCTTTACCCAGGCCGACAGTTCAACCACCCGCAAATACGGCGGTTCCGGCCTCGGGCTTTCCATCGTCCAGGCCCTGGTCAACCTGATGGGTGGAGAACTGGAGGTGGAAAGCGAGCCGGGCCGTGGCAGCACGTTCAGCTTCACCGCCGTGTTCGGGCGCGCCGCGGGGCGGCGGCCTGGCGAGACCGGTTCGCTGCCTGCCATCCGCGGCCGTCGCGCCCTTGTAGTGGATGACAACGAGACCGCCCGGGAGATTCTCGCCAGCATGCTCAAGTCCTTTGGCATGCTGGCCACCGGCGTCGATTCCGGGGCTGCCGGCCTGGCCGAGTTGGAGCGCAGCATGAGCAGGCGGGAGACGGAGCGTTACGACCTGGTGCTGCTCGACTGGCGGATGCCAGAGCAGGATGGCATCGACACGGCCCGGGCGATCCGGGCAAATCCGCGGCTCACCCCAGCTCCGGCCCTGATCATGATAACCGCCTTCGGCATCGAAAATTTGGCCGACGAGCTGCACGAGTTGCGAATCGGCGCCCTGCTGGCCAAGCCGGTCAACCAGTCGTCGCTCTACAACGCCATTATGGAAGCGATGGACGACGAGCGGCGGCCGCAACGGATAAAACCTGCCGAGTTCAACGACCTGCAGGCCGGACTGGCCCGCCTGCGCGGGGCGCGGATTCTGGTGGTGGAGGATCATCCCCTCAACCAGCAGGTTGCCCGGGAAATTCTCGAAAAAGCAGGTTTCGAGGTCGACATGGCGGCCAACGGCAGGGAGGCGCTGGACATGCTCGAGGCCGGACTGTCTTGCGAGGGCGTTTTGATGGATCTGCAGATGCCGCTGATGGACGGTTTCGAGGCGACCCAGGCCATCCGCGGCCTGGGGGGGCGTTTTTCGGATCTGCCCATCCTGGCGATGACCGCCCATGCCCTGCCGGAGGAACGGCAGAAATGCCTGGCCGCCGGCATGAACGATCACCTTGCCAAACCCATCGAAGTCGGCAAGTTGAAAGCCGCCCTGGTGCGCTGGATAAAGCCGGGAGCCGGAGCCGGGCGGCAGGGAAGAACTTTTCCTGAGGCCGGCCATCGGTTCTCAGTGCCTTTGCCCGACCATCTGCCGGGGATCGATATCGACACCGGACTGCGGCGTTTGGGGAACAACCGGGAGCTCTTCCGCCGGCTGCTTGCCGGAATGCGCGCCGAGCTGCCCGCTGTTCTCGAGAATATCCAGGCGTCACTCTCCACCGGCGACCTGGAAAAAGCCGCTCGCCTGCTTCATACCCTCAAAGGCACGGCGGGCAACGTCGCGGCCACCGAACTCCACCGAACGACCACTGCCTTGGAGCGCGAAGTGCGCGAAGATTTGACCGCCGACGGCGGCCCGGCTCTCCAGGGTCTGCGCCAGGCTGTGGAACAATTCGTGGCGGTCACTGGCAGCCTTGAGCCAGAGGCGCAAGGCAGGGCCAACGACCGGGCGGCAGCGAGCGGCGAAGCGGCCGGGACTGTAGACCCCGAAGTCGTCGCGCCTCTCTTACGAAAAATGGCGGCCGCCCTGGCGATCAACAGCATGCGGGCGCGCGAGCTTGTGGTGCCCCTTGGCCAACTGCTGGCTTCGTCCCTTTTGGTGCCGGAGCTCGCCCGGTTGCAGGAGGCCCTGGATGGTCTGCGTTTCCGGGACGCCCTGGCCGTGGTCGAGGAAATGGCCCGCCGGTCCAACATCAGCCTGAAGGAAGAAACCGATGCCTGACGCTGCTGCACAGAAGGTGTTGGTGGTCGACGACGTGCCGGCCAACATCGAGATCCTGGTGGAAGCCCTGGGCGACATTGCCGAGATCCTCTTCGCCACCCGGGGGGAAGACGCCCTGCATATCGCCGCCGCCGCATCCCCGGACCTCATCCTGCTCGACATCATGATGCCGGGCATGGACGGCATCGAGCTGCTCCGCAAGATCAAGGAGGCCTGGCCCCAGATCCCCGTGATCATGCTCTCGGTCGTCGGCAAGGCCGGCACGATCGTCGAGGCCATGAACCTGGGCGCCTCCGACTACCTGAACAAGCCCTTCGACCCCATCGACCTCATCGAGCGCATCGCCGAGCTGATCGCCGGCGCCTGACGGTGTCGTAGGCTCGCGCCCACGACGTCTCCCGCCGAAGCAGGCATGGTCCGCCCCGAAGATCTCGATCCCGTGCTC
>JBFHWX010000108.1:0-10991 GCA_041599275.1 Desulfobulbales bacterium
TGATGGTGCCGGCCTCGGTCCAGAAGCTCTTCGTCGCGACGGCGGCGCTCCACCACCTGGGGCCGGAGCACCGCATCGCCACCGTGCTCCGCGCCGGCGGCGAGCTGCGCGGCGGCACCCTCCACGGCGACCTGGTCCACCCGCTGTCGCTCGGCATCGAGACCCTGGGTGGGGTGTTCACCAAGCTCATCGAAAAGAACACCACGGTGCCCACCAAGAAGAGCCAGGTTTTCTCCACCGCCGCCGACAACCAGCCGGCGGTCTCCATCCACGTCCTGCAGGGCGAGCGCGAGATGGCCACCTACAACAAAACCATCGGCCGCTTCGAGCTGGCCGACATCCCGCCGGCGCCCCGCGGTGTGCCGCAGGTCGAAGTGACCTTCGATCTCGACGCCAACGGCATCCTGCACGTTTCGGCCAAGGACCTGGGCACCGGCAAGGAGCAGTCCATCAAGATCACCGCCTCGAGCGGCCTCTCCGAAGACGAGATCAAGCGCATGCAGCGCGACGCCGAGGAGCACGCCGACGAGGACAAGAAGCGGCGCGAGGTGATCGACGCCCGCAACAACGCCGATTCTCTGGTCTATGCCACCGAGAAGAGCCTGAAGGACCTCGGCGACAAGGTCGATGCCGAAACCCGTGGCAACGTCGAAAAGGAGATCGCCAACCTTAAAGAGGTACTGGAGAAGAAAGCCGAGGACCTGGCCGCCATCAAGGCCGGCATGGATTCTCTCACCCAGGCCTCCCATAAGCTTGCCGAGATCATGTACTCCCAGGCCACCAAGGGCGGTGCCGAGGCAGGTGGCGCAGGAAGCGCGGGCGGCGGAGCTTCCCAGGCCGGCGGTGGCAAGGACGACGACGTGGTGGATGCCGACTTCGAAGAGGTGAAGTAGGCCTTCGGGGAAAGCGCCCGTTCCGGGAGTGCCCCCAAAGGAAAAAATAGCCGGCAAGGGAAGTGCGGAAAAAAGGTTGCCCGCACTTCCCTTTTTTTTTACTATCCGGGGCTTCGTCACCACAAGAATCCGGGTCGGCTCGGAACGCGGTCGCGTGGCCGCGGGTGCCGGGGAGGCCGCTGCGTCACAGGAAGGGAAAAGATGAGAATTCTGTCAGGCATTCAGCTGGGCAAGCTCCACATCGGCAACTACTTCGGCATGATGCTGCCCATGATCCGCCGGATGGAGGAAGGCGAGCTCTACGCCTTCGTGGTCAACTACCATGCCATGACCTCGGTGCACGACCGCGAGCTCCTGGCCAATGGCACCATCGAGGCGGCCACCGATTTTCTCGCCCTGGGCCTTGATCCCGAGCGCTGCATCTTCTGGGTGCAGGCCGACGTGCCCGAGGTGACCGAGCTTACCTGGGTGCTCTCCACCCTCACCTCCATGGGACTGCTCGAACGCTGCCATTCGTACAAGGACAAGGTGGCCAAGGGCATCCTGCCCTCCCACGGCCTCTTTTCCTACCCGGTGCTGATGGCCGCCGATATTCTTCTTTTCCAGGCCGAACTGGTGCCGGTGGGCAAGGACCAGAAACAGCACCTGGAGGTGGCCCGCGACATTGCCCAGCGCTTCAACCACGTCTTTGGCGACACCTTCGTGGTGCCGGAACCGGCCATCGAGGAGAACGTGGCCACGGTGCCCGGTATCGACGGCCAGAAGATGTCGAAGTCCTACGACAACACCATCGGCATCTTCATGGAGGAAAAGGCGCTTTCGAAGCGGGTGATGTCCATCGTCACCGACGCCGCCCCGGTGGAGGCCCCGAAGGATCCCGAGAAATGCAATCTCTACAGTATTTTTAAACTGTTCGCGCCGGCCGAGAGGCTGGCCGAGGTGCACCGCCTCTACGTCGAGGGCGGTGCCGCCTATGGGTATCTCAAGAAAGAGCTTGCCGGCCTGATCTGGGACTTTTTCCGGCAGGCCCGGGAACGCCGCGCCGAGCTCGCCGCCGAGCCCGGCTATGTGCGGGATGTTTTGAAAAAGGGGGCCGAGAAGGCCCGGGAAAAAGCGCTGCCGACCCTGGAGGTGGTGCGCCAGCGGGTGGGGTTGCGGTATTGAGGGGCGAGGACTGAGAGTTAGACGTAAGATGTGAGACGTGAGATGTGAGACGTAAGGGCAACCGCCCCGGAAAGTCTTTATGTTTTAGCGGTTCCTCCTTCCTCCTTACTTCTTCTGTCCTCAGACCTCGGGGCTGTTCCCGGTTTCCGCCTCGCCGGCTGGACGTTACTTTTCTTTGCTTGCCCAAAGAAAAGTAACCCAAAGAAAGGGCACCCCGTCCACTTGTCCCGCCTGCGGCGGGATACCCTGCGCGTCCTCGCAACTGCCGGGGAGTTTGGAAACTCGCCACAGACAGCGTGGCTCAGACAGTCCAAACTCCTTTTTCCGGCAGTCGCTGTGGTGCTCGGCTGCGTGAAAAGGGGAACTGCCAGCGCCCCCTCGCAGGGGCTCCAGAGGAAGGCCGCTCTCGCGGCTGACTCTCTTTGTGCAACGATGAAAATGGTTGACAGCTATCACAGTTGCTGACTGTCAGAAAGGACTGACCTCGGGTCTGTCCTCCAGAGAAAAAAAAGCCCCCGCGCCGCAATGTGGCCGGGGGCTTTTTTTATGCCGTCAGGATGGCGCGGCTCAGAAATCGAGCAACTCCACCTCGAAGACCAGCGTGGCGTTGGGAGGGATGACGCCGCCGGCGCCCCGTTCGCCGTAGGCGAGCTGGGGCGGGATGATGAGCAGCCGTTTTTCGCCGCGGCTCATGTCCATGAGCGCCTCGTCCCAGCCCCGGATCACCCGGCCGGTGCCCACCGGGAAGCGGATGGGCTCGCCGCGGTCGACGGAGGAGTCGAACTTGCGGCCGTCGGGGAACATGCCGGTGTAGTGGGCGCTCACCGTGGCGCCCTTTTTGGGCTTGGCCTCGTCCTCGCCCTTGGCGAGCACCACGTAGCGCAGGCCCGAGGGAGTGACTTCGGCGTTGGGCCATTTTTCGGACAGCAGCTTCTGTTCCTTTTCCGCCCGAGACCGGGCCGCCTCCTGGCGGCGGCCGTCGATGCTTTGCAGCAGGGCGTCGAAGCTCGCCTGGTCGGCCTGAAAGGAAGCGGCCTTGTCGCCCACCCGGATGATCTCCATTTTGTCGATGCTGTCGCCCTGGCGGATGGCGTTCACCACTTCCTGGCCGCGCACCACGTGGCCAAACACCGTGTGCTTGCCGTTCAGCCAGGGAGTGGCAACGTGGGTGATGAAGAACTGGCTGCCGTTGGTGCCGGGCCCGGCATTGGCCATGGAGAGGACGCCGGGGCCGTCGTGCTTGAGGCTGGGGTCGATTTCGTCGGGGAACTGGTAGCCCGGACCGCCGGTGCCGGAACCCAGGGGGCAGCCGCCCTGGACCATGAAGTTGTCGATCACCCGGTGAAAAGTGAGCCCGTCGTAGAACGGGGTGCCGGAGGGCTTCGAGCCACCGGCCGGATGCATTTTGCCCTCGGCCAGGGCAACGAAACTGGTGACGGTGAGCGGGGTTTTTTCGTATTCGAGCTGAAGCAGTATCTCTCCCTTCGGGGTGAGCAGTTTTGCATACAGTCCTTCGGCTAGCTGTTCCTGCGCCATGATGTCTCCCTTTGCGAAAAATGACAGAATGAGTGTGGCCACGAACCAGACAAAACGCTGTGCGTGCATCTCCGGTCTCCTTTGGTTTGCGGTTGGCGGGTAAGTTTCGGATTCCCGCAACGGAGCCGGCAGCATACCACGAAGGAAAGAAGCGTTGTCAAGGGAAAAGCCGGCGCGAGCCGCCGTGAAGGCCGTTTTGGTCGTATTGTGGTCGGGGCCGGTGCGGGTGCGGTGTCCTTTCTCTGTTGACGGGTTCATGGTTTTCTGGTTAACTACCACGATTTTTTTCCGGCGCACCGGCAACCCGTATCCACTGATTCCCCAGGGCAGCTCAACCGTTGCAGCATAGACTCTACCAGCTCTTGGGCTGGCTCTTTTTCAGCGTCAGCTTTCCGCCCTTTTTCGTGTACAGTGTTCTCACCGGGCGATACCGGCGCGGTTTGTCCCAGCGCTTCGGCCTTTACGGCGGTCTTGGGCCGCGGCGTCCAGACGCGCCCCGGATCTGGCTGCATGCCTCCTCGGTGGGCGAGGTGCAGGTGGCCCGGGCGCTTCTTGCGGAACTGCGGGCAGCGCGGCCCGGGGCCTTCTTCATCGTTTCGACCATGACCGAGACCGGTCTGGCCACGGCCCGGCAGCAACTGGGGGAGGAGGTGCACTGCCTGCTGGCGCCCCTCGACCTGGCCGGCATCATCGATTTGGCTCTGCGCAAGCTGCGGCCCGATCTCTACATCTGCCTCGAAACCGAGCTGTGGCCCAATCTGCTGCTCGCTCTCCGCCGGCAACGGGTGCCCATGGTGCTGCTGAACGGGCGGCTTTCCGATCGTTCCCTGCGCCGTTACCGGCTGGTGGGCGATCTGATGGGCAAGGTGTTGCGCGCCTTTGATGGTATCGGCGTCATCCGGGATAAGGACCGGGAACGTTTCCTCGCCCTCGGGGCCGAGCCGGAGAAGGTGGTGGTTTGCGGCAATGCCAAGTACGACCTGGCTGGCCGGCCGGCCGGCGGCTCCCCGCAATACCGCGAACTGCTCGGGCTTGAGCCGGGCCGGCAGGTGCTGGTTGCCGGCAGCACCCATTCCGGCGAGGAGGAGATGCTCCTCGATGTCTATCGCACCCTGTGCCAGGACCAGCGGTTGGCGGAGCTCGTCCTCGTCCTGGCGCCGCGCCATCTCCAGCGGCTGCCGGAAATCGAGGCCCTGCTCGAAGAGCGGAACCTCGGCTGGCAGCGCCTGAGCGTTGCGGCAACCCACGGCCGGCGGGCCCGGGTGGTGTTGGTGGACAGCATGGGCGAGCTGGTTTCGCTCTACCGGGTCGCAACCTTTATTTTTTGCGGCGGCAGTCTTGTGGATCGCGGCGGGCATAATATAATAGAGGCGGCAGCCTGCGGGCGGCCGGTTTTTTATGGCCCCAGCATGGGGGATTTCGCCGACGCGGCGGAGCTCCTGGAGGCCGCTGGCGCCGGTTTCCCGGTGCGGACCCCGTCGGAGTTGGCCCGGCAGATCTTTTTGCAGCTCGACGATTGGCCGGCCTACGAAGAGGCCGGCCGGCGCGGCCGGCAGGCAGCTCTCGCCCAGGTCGGCGCCGCCGGCCGCCAGGCGCGGTTGGCCCTGCAGGCCCTCTGCAGGGCAGAAATGCCGGCGGAAGGCCGGTTTGGCTGAATTGAAAATGTGTGAATGAGCGTTTCCCAAGAGAAGACGGAAGCGATGGTGTGAACCGTATTTTTACGAGGCGAGCAAGGAAGAATATATGAAAGCACTCATTGCCCTGGAAGACGGCAGAATATTCGAAGGAAGATCCTTCACCGGCCCCGGCGAGGCGCTCGGTGAAATGGTCTTCAATACCAGCATGACCGGCTACCAGGAGGTGCTCACCGATCCCTCCTACCGGGGGCAGATCGTCACCATGACCTACCCGCTCATCGGCAACTACGGCACCAACCCCGAGGACATGGAATCGGCGGCGGTGCGGCCCGAGGCCTTCCTGGTCAAGGAATACAACCTGGTGCCGAGCAATTTCCGTTCCACCGCCACACTGGCCGAATTTCTGCAAAAGGCCGGCGTGCTGGGGGTGGAGGGCATCGACACCCGGGCTCTTACCAAGCATCTGCGGACCAGGGGAGCCATGAAGGGCATCGTCTCCACCCGGGACCTCGACCCCGAGAGTCTGGTGCGGCGGGCCAAGGAATCGCCGGGTCTGGTGGGCCGCGACCTGGTCTGCGAGGTGACCTGCGCCGAACCCTACGGTTGGGGCGAGACCGGTCCCCAGGCCGGCACCGGGTTTGCCACCGCCGGTCCGGGCCGCTTCAAGGTGGTGGCCTACGATTTCGGCCTCAAGTACAACCAGCTCCGGCTGCTGGCCGAACGCGGCTGCCGGGTGCAGGTGGTGCCCGCCACCACCTCCGCCGCCGAGGTGCTGGCCATGCAGCCCGACGGCGTTTTTCTCTCCAACGGTCCCGGCGACCCCGCCGGCGTCGAGGGGGTGGTGGACAATATCCGGGCCATCCTCGGCAAGAAGCCGGTCTTCGGCATCTGCCTCGGCCACCAGATGCTTGGCCTGGCCTACGGCGGTTCCACCTACAAACTGAAATTCGGCCACCGGGGCGGCAACCAGCCGGTCAAGGATCTGCTCACCGGCAAGGTGGAGATCACCTCCCAGAACCACGGCTTCTGCGTCGATCCCGACTCATTGCCAGCGGGCGAGGTGGAGGTCACTCATCTGAACCTCAACGACAACAGCCTCGAGGGCATGCGGCATCTCAAATACCCGGCCTTTTCCGTGCAGTATCATCCCGAGCACGCCCCCGGTCCCCACGACGCCCTCTACCTCTTCGACCGCTTCATCGCCATGATGGAGTCCGCCGGCAAGTAACGCCGGATGCAGGTCCACCAGCAGTCTCAAAAACCTGAAACGACAGAAAAGGGTTTTCCTCATATGCCGAAAAGAACAGATATCAAGAAGATTCTCATCATCGGCTCCGGGCCGATCATCATCAGCCAGGGCTGCGAGTTCGACTATTCCGGCACCCAGGCGGTGAAGGCGCTCAAGGAAGAGGGCTACGAGGTGGTGCTGATCAACAGCAACCCGGCCACCATCATGACCGATCCGGAGCTGGCCGACCGCACCTACGTCGAGCCCATCACCCCGGAGATGGTGGCCAAGGTCATCGAGCGCGAGCGGCCCGACGCCCTGCTGCCCACCCTGGGCGGCCAGACCGGCCTCAATACCGCGATCCGGGTGGCGGAGATGGGGATTCTCGAAAAATACGGGGTCGAGCTGCTGGCCGCCAAGATCGAGGTCATCCGCAAGGCCGAGGGCCGCGAAGAATTCCGCGCCGCCATGCGCAAGATCGGCCTCAAGGTGCCGGAGAGCGCCATCGTCCACACCCTGGCCGAGGCCCGGACCGCCGGCGACGAGATCGGGTTCCCGATCATCGTGCGCCCCAGCTTCACCCTGGGCGGTACCGGCGGCGGCGTCGCCTACAACCAGAAGGAACTCGAAACCCTGTGCACCGCCGGCCTCGACCTTTCCCTCAACAACGAGGTCATGCTGGAGAGGAGCCTGCTCGGTTGGAAAGAGTACGAGCTCGAGGTGATGCGGGACCGCAACGACAACGTGGTCATCGTCTGCTCCATCGAGAATCTCGACCCCATGGGGGTGCACACCGGTGACTCGATCACCGTGGCCCCGGCCCAGACCCTTTCCGATCGCGAGTACCAGGATATGCGCGACCAGGCCATCGCCATCATCCGCGAGATCGGCGTCGAGACCGGCGGCTCCAACGTGCAGTTCGCCGTCAACCCGGTGGACGGCGAGATCATGGTGATCGAGATGAACCCGCGGGTCTCCCGCTCCTCGGCGCTGGCCTCCAAGGCCACCGGCTTCCCCATCGCCAAGATCGCCGCCAAGCTGGCGGTGGGCTACTCCCTCGACGAGATCCGCAACGATATCACCCGCGAGACCCTGGCCTCCTTCGAGCCCACCATCGACTACTGCGTGGTCAAGATCCCGCGCTGGACCTTTGAAAAATTTCCCGAGGCCAAGAACCAGCTCACCACCGCCATGAAGTCGGTGGGCGAGACCATGGCCATCGGCCGCACCTTCAAGGAGGCCATGCAGAAGGGCCTGCGCTCGCTGGAAGTGGGCCGCATGGGTTTCGGCGCCGACGGCAAGGACGAGTTCGGCTCCATGGAGCAGGAGTCCCTGGAAGCGGCGCTGGCCATTCCCAACTCCGAACGTATCTTTCAGCTCTACGAGGCGCTGCGGCGCTCCATGAGCGTTGAGCGGCTGTACGAGATCACCAGTATCGACCCCTGGTTCCTCCGCAACCTGGAGCAGATCGTCGCTGCCGAGGTCCGCATCCGGGCCGCCGGCTTCAAGGGACTCGATCGTGATTTCCTTTACGAAATGAAACAGATGGGTTTTTCCGACCAGCAACTCGCCCATCTCACCGGCACCACCGAGCAGGATGTGCGCGATCTGCGCAAGGGCCTCGGGGTCAGCTCGGTCTACAAGCTGGTGGATACCTGCGCCGCCGAGTTCGAGGCCTATACGCCCTACTACTACTCGACCTACGAGACCGAGGACGAGAGCCGGCGTTCCGACCGCAAGAAGGTGATGATCCTGGGCGGCGGCCCCAACCGCATCGGCCAGGGCATCGAGTTCGACTACTGCTGCGTGCACGCCTCCTTTGCGCTCCGTGAGATGGGCATCGAGTCGATCATGGTGAACTCCAACCCGGAGACGGTGTCCACCGACTACGACACCTCCGACAAGCTCTACTTCGAGCCGCTTACCCGGGAGGACGTGCTGGACATCATCGACCGCGAGCAGCCCGACGGGGTGATCGTTCAGTTCGGCGGCCAGACCCCGCTCAACCTCGCGGTACCGCTGGCCGAGGCGGGGGTGCCTATCCTCGGCACCTCGCCGGACTCCATCGACCGGGCCGAAGACAGAAAACGGTTCCAGCAGTTTCTCCACAAGCTCAATCTTTTACAGCCGGCCAACGGTACCGCCAACACCCTCGACGAGGCCCTGGTCATCGCCAACGACATCGGCTACCCGGTGGTGGTGCGGCCCTCTTACGTGCTGGGCGGGCGGGCCATGCGCATAGTGTTCAACGACGCCGGGCTCAAGGAGTTCATGGCCTCGGCCATCGTGGTCTCCTCCAAGCATCCGGTGCTCATCGACAAGTTCCTCAAGGAAGCGGTGGAGGTCGACGTCGACGCCATCTCCGACGGCGAGACCACGGTGATCGGCGGCATCATGGAACACATCGAGGAGGCGGGCATCCACTCCGGCGACTCGGCCTGCGTGCTGCCGCCCTACAGCCTGTCGGCGGGCATCATCCAGCAGATCAAGGACGCCACCCGGGCCATGGCCAGGGAGTTGAACGTCATCGGCCTGATGAACATCCAGTACGCGGTGCGCGACGGCGTGCTCTACGTGCTGGAGGTGAACCCGCGGGCCTCGCGTACCGTGCCCTTCGTCTCCAAGGCCACCGGCGTGCCGCTGGCCAAGCTGGCCACCCGGGTGATGATGGGCGAAAAACTTGCCGACCTCGGCTTTACCACCGAGGTGGAGGTCAAGCACCGGGCGGTGAAGGAGGCGGTTTTTCCCTTCGACCGTTTCGACAACGTCGACACCCTGCTCGGCCCCGAGATGAAGTCCACCGGCGAGGTCATGGGCCTTGACGATTCCCTGGGCGTGGCGCTGGTCAAGAGCCAGCTCGCCGCCGGCCAGAAGCTGCCCTCCGCCGGCAACGTGGTCATCTCGGTGCGGGACGCCGACAAGGCGGGGATCCTGGGTGTTGCCATGCGGCTCCGCAAGCTTGGCTTCACCATCCACGCCACCCGGGGCACCGCCGCCTTCTTTGCCGAAAACGGCGTCGACTGCGTCCAGGCCAACAAGATCTCCGAGGGCCGGCCGCATCTCCTCGACAAGGTCCAGGACGGCGAGATCCAGTGGATCATCAACACCTCCATGGGGTCCCGCACCACCGAGGATTCCTACTCCATCCGGCGGGCGGCGCTCACCTATCATCTGCCCTACACCACCACGGTGAGCGGCGCCATGGCCATGGTCATGGCGCTGGAGACCATCGACCGGGAAACGGTGGGGGTGAAGGCGGTGCAGGAGTATTTTCTGTAGGGGGATTTTTTTGCGGGCGGCGGATGAAGGCTGGACTTTTTCCTCCGCTGCCCGTAAGGTACTCCTGAAATATATTGATAATTTGTCCGTTTTTTAAACAACTCCCGCCGGCTGTCGACTGCCACCGTGCAGCGCCGCCCGGCGATGGGAAAAGATCCGGCCAGCCCGCATCACCAACACCTCCTGGAAAACAGAGGCGCGCGCACCACCGGTCCCGGCGCGATGACGGAGAGACCACCGGGCCGCTCTCGTTCGAGGTGGGCCGTCTCCCCGGGACGACATCTTCACGCGGAGGAGCTACTTGAACAACTTCTACAAAAACCTGAGCATGTGGCTGGTGATCGGGTTGACCATGCTGTTGCTGTTCAACCTGTTCAACAAACCCCAGACCCAGAGCGTAGTCATTTCCTACAGCCAGTTCGTTTCCTCCGTCGAAAACGGCAACATCGCCCAGGTCTCCATCGAGGGTAACGAAATCTCCGGCACTCTGCAGGGAGGCAACGCCTTCCGGGCCATGGCGCCGGACGATCCCGAACTGGTTTCCTTTCTTCGCAAGCACGGCGTCGACATCAACGTCAAGAAGAAGGAAGAGACCCCCTGGTACATCACCATTCTCGTTTCCTGGTTCCCGATGCTGCTCTTGATCGGCGTCTGGATCTTCTTCATGCGCCAGATGCAGATGGGCGGCGGCCGCGGCGCCATGAGCTTCGGCAAGACCCGGGCCAAGCTCATGGAGGGCGGCGAGACCAAGGTCACTTTCAAGGACGTGGCCGGTATCGACGAGGCCAAGGAAGAGCTCACCGAGATCATCGATTTCCTGCGCGATCCCCAGAAGTTCACCCGCCTGGGCGGCCGCATCCCCAAGGGCGTGCTGCTGGCCGGCTCCCCCGGCACCGGCAAGACCCTTCTTGCCAAGGCCATCGCCGGCGAGGCCCAGGTGCCCTTCTTTACCATCTCCGGTTCCGACTTTGTCGAGATGTTCGTGGGTGTCGGCGCCTCCCGGGTGCGTGATCTCTTCACCCAGGGCAAGAAGAACGCGCCCTGTATCATCTTCATCGACGAGATCGACGCCGTCGGCCGCCACCGCGGCGCCGGCCTGGGCGGCGGCCACGACGAGCGCGAGCAGACCTTGAACCAGTTGCTGGTCGAGATGGACGGCTTTGAATCCAGCGAAGGCGTGATCATCGTCGCCGCCACCAACCGGCCCGACGTGCTCGACCCGGCTCTTCTGCGGCCCGGCCGTTTCGACCGCCA
>JBFHWX010000109.1:0-10894 GCA_041599275.1 Desulfobulbales bacterium
AGGGCCCGCTGGTAGCGTTCCACCGCCATGCCCGGCTCCAGTTCCGGAAGCCCCACCGCCACCTTGGAAAACAACTTTCTGCCCGCAAAACCGAGGTAGGACGAGTCGTGGTCGAAACCCACCGGAACGCTGCCGTGGCATGCGACCTGGGCCGATGTGGGCGGCGAGACCTGCCAGTAGGCCCGGCCTCCTTTTATCTGAGGGTAGTGTTGGAAAAGGGACGAGATCCACGGCCCGATGCCGGCCATGAACTCGGCGCGCAGGGAAGCGGTGTAGGGAACGAGCTTGCGGGCGGCGGAGGAACCGCTGGTGGGCTCGAAGAGCAGCACCGGCTCCCGGGTCAGTACCTGTTGTTGGCCGGCCGCGATCCGCTCGATATACGGCTCGTAGTCCGCCCAGACGGTGAGCGGCACTCGGTCCCGGAAGCTGGCAAGGGTATCGAGCCGCTCGAACCGGTGGCGGCGGCCGTACAGAGTGTGGCGGTTTTGTTCCAGCAGCTTGAGCAGATATTTCTCGCCGAAGCGGCGCGGGTCGCGCCAGGCCAGGCGGAGGCGCCGGCAGGCGGGTTGCATGGCCAGATGCCACAGGCTGTTGGCCGCGGAGCAAAGAAGGGCCGGCTTCATCGCTTTTGCAACTGCCTCAGGATATAGGGCTTGAGGTTGTCCGCGGCGAAGCGGGCGATACAGACCAACTCATCGCCCCTTGCTGCGCCGGGGTTTCTGGCTTCGAAAAAAGCGATGGCCGGATCCCGCCGTGCCCCACCATTCCCCTCCCGATCTTGCCGGTGCAGAAGGAACTGGGAAGAAGGGCCGGCCCGCAGAATGCCGCGCTCAGCGTCGAAGCGTTCGGCAAACAGGCTGCGGCCCAGGGTCTGGATCAGCTCTTTTTCAAAGGGTGACGCACTCTTTTTGTAGTGCGGCGTGTAGTTTTCAAAAAAAACCGAGAGGAACCGGTAGGTGCGGAAACCCTTGGAGGTAAGCAGCCAGTAGAGGGGCAGGTCCGGCGTCTGGGCCAGGATATCGAGCATCATCCTTCCCCAGGCCACGGGCAAGGCCAGCGAAGTGCGGTGGCTGGCCGCCACGATGGTGTCGCCGGAGAACACCACCCGCAGCCGCTGTCCATCGAATTCAAAGGGCAGCAGCACCTGGGTGGAGAAGCCGCAGAGGGTTTCGCCCTCGAAGAGCAGAATGACCGTATCCTTCTTCTTCAGGTCGTCCTGGAAAGTTTCAAAAAAAACATTGCCATAGGAGCCCAGCATGAGCCCGAACATATCTGCGGTCAACTCCGGCGTGAGAAGCGAAACGGCAACGGTTTCGGCCCGCATGCTCAGAGCGCCCCCAGTTCGAGGTAGACGGGCCGGCCATCCACTTCCTTTACCGCCCGGGCCCCGTCAGGCCAGTGGACGAGATAGACCGTGCTGCGGTAATCGTGGCCGGGAAGACGTTGCAGTACTTGACGGAAGGGGTGGGAGCCATGGAAGCCCGCCATCAGGAAAGCGAATTTTCTTTTGCTGGCGGCCAGAAGCTGGCGGAGCAAGGCGGAAAAAACCGCTTGGTCGTCGTCCTGCACCGCAACCAGGGAAAGGAAGAAAAAATCGAGCCGGCTGCCGGCGGGCGGCACAAGGGGGAGCCGGCGCAGCTGGTGCCAGAGGTTGACGAGGGGCCTTGCGCCGGCGAGCCAGGCGGGGTAGGAAACCAACCGGCTGGCGCGAAAGGGCTGCTGGTTCCAGGCCGCTGCAAGGCCCAGCAGCCGGCCGCAGCGGCCTTCGGCGAGCGCCATGTCTCCGGCTTCCAGGCCCCGCAACAGGCCGCCGGTTTTGAAAAAATCATCTTGCCCATAACAGGGGAAGAATTGTTTTTTTTGCCCCTGTTCTCCGAGAAAGGCAAGAATTCTGTCCAGGTCGCCGGGCTCTGCCGGCCGGCAGCCGATACTGGCAGATTCCGGCAACCGGGAAGCAACGGCAGGGGAGAGCGCCTTGCAGAACAGCTGGCCAAAGGGGTGATAAACCGGCAAGCCCCGGCGGCCCGAGGTGAGCAGCCTTTGGGCCCGGCGGTTGCCGTCGACAATGGTGCTGAGGTAGAAGGGCGCCCGCTGGTCGTTGTGCAGTCGGCCGAGGAACCGGTAGGCGCCCAGCACCGGGAAGGCACCCACCCCATAGGTGCGCAGGCCGCTCAGATAGCCGATATCCCGCTGTTCGCCGTTCACGAAGAGGGGCTTCAGCGAACGGTTGCCGAAACCGACGATTTCGCCGCTCTTTGCATCGCGGCCGACGATGGTCTGCCGGAAACACCCTTCGACCTCCAGAGCCGCGAAGAAATCAGGCCCCCGCTCGTAGGCCACCCGCAAGAAGCCGGGCATGACATTGGCGGCCTGCAGGGCGAGGAGCTGCCGGTTGTCGCCGGGCCCGGCCAGTTCAAAGTGGACGGAGGCCATGCTTGTCACCGTCCTCGGTCAGGTCGCCCAGGGGGATGCCCCGCTTGCGGCTGACCTCGTAAGCCATGAGGAGATTGAGCCAGAAGTAGAGGAAGAAGCGGCGCCAGCCGCCGGAGTTGGCTCTGACGTTGGCGGCCCGGCCGAGGATGGAGCCCAGGCCGTAGAAGGAGCGGCGGGCAGCCAGGCACCACTGTTCGAGCTCAGCGGCCGAGCCGTGCTGCGGCCGGAAGACCACCTGGCCGAACCGGTACCCGGGACTGAGCCACCAGGGGTCGGCAAGCAACCTGTTTTCCCGGCGCAGCTCGTCGAACAGCGGCGTGCCGGGAAAGGGCACCAGGTGGTTGAAGGCGGCCAGGAAGAGTTTTTCGCTTCTGGCAAACTGAACCGTTTCCTCGATCCGCTGCCGGGTGTCGCCGGGCAGGCCCAGCATGAAGGTGCCGTAGACCGCGATGCCCTTTTGGTGGAGGAGCCGCAGGCACTGGCGGTAATCGGCCGTGCTGTTTACCCGTTTGTCCAGGTGGCGGAGGTTCTGGGGATCGAGGGATTCGAAGCCGACCAGCAGTCCCACACAGCCGCTGGCAGCCAGTGTTTCGAGAAGCTCCCGGTTGCGGGCCACTGCCAGGGTGGCCTGGCCGACCCAGCGAACCCCGAGCCGGGCCAACCCCTGGAACAGCTCGAAGGCGCGGCCCTGATCGGCAACGATGTTGTCGTCGATGAAGAAGACGTTGCGGTCCGGCAGCCCGGCGATTTCGTCGAGCACTTCAGGCACCGGCCGGAAGCGGCTGCGGCCCTGGTGAAAGCCGGCGATGGAGCAGAACCGGCAGGAATTCGGGCAGCCGCGGCCGGTCTCGACCAGCCCCAGGCGGAAATAGTTGCGTCCGGCAAAAATGGAACGGTCCACTTGCACCCCGTCGAGCTTCGGCACCGGGCTCGATTGATATCTCCCTCCAAGCCGGGAGGCGGCCGCATCGGCGAGGATCTGTTCCCAGGCGCCGCCCTCTGCCTCGCCGATGCAGACCGCGTCGGCGTGCCGGAGCACCTCGTCGGGCAGGAAGGTGGCGTGGTAGCCGCCCATGACCACCGGCACGCCGCGTGCCCGGAATCGGGCCGCGATCTGGTAGCCGCGGCGGGCGGTGAAGGTCTCGATGGAGATGGCCACCAGATCGGTGCTTGTTTCGTAGTCGATGGCCTGCAGACGGTCGTCGAAAAAGCTCTTCTGCCAGGAGGCGGGAGTCAGCCCCGACAGCACGGCGATGGCCAGGGGCTGCATCTGCCAGGAGCGGACCGGCCGCTGGCCCTTGGCCCTGCCGACACCCGGATAGACGAAGGTCACACGCGGCATGGCCTGGCCGCTCCGGGCGCGCCGCCCGGTTGAGGATATGGTTCCCGGGAATAGGCGGCCTGGTAGCGCGGGTCGCACTGCAGACGGGCGGCAAACCGCCGGTAGGTGAGGTTGCCGGCCAGGTTGATCAAACTCTGGAAGCGCGCTCCTCGCCAGCGGCCGAGGATGGGGGCCAGGCGGAAGGTGTCCCGATAAGCCCGTTTGAAGCCGGCGTAGAGGGTTTCCGGGCTCATCTGGCGGGGTTCGAACACCACATGCATGGTGTCGTAGTCGGCCCAGTTGCGGGAGAGGATGCGGCCCTCCCTGTCCAACCGTTCGAAGAGCCGGGTGCCGGGGTAGGGGGTGAGAATGCTGTAGCGGGGGATGTCGATGCCCAGTTCCTGGACCAGGGAAACGGTTTCTTCGAACACGGTTTCGCGGTCGGCGTCGAAACCGAAGATAAAGGTGCCCTGCACCGAGATCCTGTGGCGGTGCAGAAGATCGACCAGAAGCCGGTAGCGCTGCAGCTGGTTGAAGCTTTTGTGGATCTCGGAAAGAGCTGCCGGGTTGCCGGACTCGAAACCGATCAGAAGATATTGGCACCCGGAGCGGGCCATGGTTTCCACGAGCTCGGGGTGCTGCAGCAGCCGGGTCGAGGCCAGGCCGCCCCAGCGCTTGCCAAGCGGCGCCATGGCGGTGAACAGCTCGGTGGCGTGGTCGATGTCGTCGGCGATGGAAACGTCGTTGAAAACCACCAGCCGGGAGGGAAGGGCGGTAAGGTCTCGGAGCACTTCCGCCACCGGCCGCCGGGCATAGGGCAGGCCGAGGCCGGCCACCGTGCAGAAATCGCAGGACTGCCGGCAGCCGCGGCTGCTGGTGACCGTGTGGCGCACCGCGTAGCCGTTTCGTCGAAGGAGGTCGTAGCGCGGCTCGGGCAGGGAAAAGGAGGCGGCCTGCCGAAGGTCGGCGGAGGCGCGGTACTCGGGCTGCAGCTTGTTCTCGGAAAAATCGCGGAGCAACCGCGGCCAGCTCTCTTCGGCCGGGCCGATGACGATGGCGTCGGCATGCCGACGGGCCTCGTCGGGCAGGATGGAGACGTGCACGCCGCCCAGCACCACGGGAATTTTTCTCGTTCGAAAAAGACTTGCCAACTCGTAGGCCCGGCAGGCGGTGCCGGTGAGCACCGAGATCCCCACCAGGTCGGCGTCGATCCCGGCGGGGATCGGCTCGATGCTCTCGTCGACCAGCCGGAACTGAAAGTCCCCGGCCCCTTTCGCCAGGGCGGCCAGCACCGGCATGGTGAGCGGCGCCTCCCGCATGGAGCGGCACCAGGGGCCGAAGCGCAACCGGTGGATATGGCCGTCGGGATGGAGAAGAAGAATTTTTTTTGGCATGGAAATTAGTTGTCGAAGAAGGGAAGATGCCGCCGCCGTGTTCCGCACCTCGAACACCCTACCACACCTTTTCCCGGCCCTTCAAGGACTGCATTCGGAAGCGGCCTGGCTGCTTTTTCGCTCCTGCCGCGATCAAGGTTTGACAAGAAGAAAAGCAATGTGCTGTATTGAAGGCAGGACACGGCAGGAAACGGTTATCGCCAACCAGGGCAGGGAGAACCCGGCAATGGACCAGATCTTCGCTCTGCAGGACGAACTGGGCCCGGCCCGGGTGGTGCATGTCATGCAACCGGCCCTCGGCCTCAAGGCCATCCTGGTGGTGGACAACGTGGCCTGCGGCCCGGCCATCGGCGGCCTGCGGATGGCCGAAGACGTCAGCGTCACCGAATGCGCCCGCCTGGCCCGGGCCATGACCCTCAAGAACGCGGCGGCGGGCCTGGCCCACGGCGGCGGCAAGTCGGTGCTGTTCGGCGACCCGAAGATGGAGCCCGGCCGCAAGGAAGCCCTGGTCCGCGCCTTTGCCTGCGCCCTGCGCGGCGAACAGGACTATATCTTCGGGCCCGACATGGGCACCGACGAGGAATGCATGGCCTGGGTGAAGGACGAGATCGGCCGCGCCGTGGGCCTGCCCTGCGAGATCGGCGGCATCCCCCTCGACCGCATCGGCGCCACCGGCTGGGGGCTGCTGCATGCCGTGCAGGTGGCGGCGGAGTACATCGATCTTCCACTCGGCTCGGCCCGGGTGGTGGTCCAGGGTTTCGGCGCCGTGGGCAAGCATGCGGCCCGGGCCCTTTGCCAAAAAGGCGCGGTGCTGGTGGGCGCCGCCGACTCCCGGGGCACCCTGCACGACCCCGACGGCATCGACGCCGACAAGCTGGCGGTTATCAAGGACGAGGGCGGCTCGGTGCTCGATTACCCTGGTGGCCGTAAACTGGAGCGCGAGGCGGTGATCGACCTGCCCTGCGAGCTCTGGATCCCGGCGGCCCGGCCCGACGTGCTTCATGCCGAGAACGTGGCCAGGCTCCGTACCCGGATCGTGGCCCAGGGTGCCAACATCCCCCTGACCCTGGAAGCGGAAGAGTTTCTGCACCAGCACGGGGTGCTCTCCATCCCCGACTTCATCGCCAACGCCGGCGGCGTGATCTGCGCCGCCATGGAGTACCACGGGGCTTCCCAGGGAGCGGCCATGGAGGTTATCGCCGAAAAGATCAGCGACAACACCCGCCAGGTTCTCGAAGAGGCGAAGCGCGAAAAGATCCTGCCCCGGCAGGCTGCCAGCCGTCTTGCCGAGCGCCGGGTGCGGAAGGCCATGGACTTGAAGCGCTGGGGTATTTTTTAATTTTTTTGAAAATTCTTGGTTTCCGGTTATTGCTCACCAAGGCCCCTTGGGCACTCTTGATACCCGTGTCCCCGGGCCCCAGTTCTCATCCCGAAAGCAGGGGAGGGCCGCTATGTATCGCATCCGATTCCACGGCCGCGGCGGCCAGGGCATGAAGACCGGCGGCCGCATCCTGGGCCGGGCGCTGTTTTTGGCCGGTTTCGAGGTCCAGGACGCGCCACGCTACGGCGCCGAGCGGCGGGGGGCGCCCATCTTCGCCTATGTCCGGGCCGATCGCCAGCCCATCTCGGAGCGGGGCATTATCACGGTCCCCGACCTGGTGCTGGTGGCCGACGATTCCCTGCCGGCCATGCCCGCCTCCGGGGTGCTGGCCGGCGCCGGCGACCACACCGTTTTTTTTCTGGTCAGCCGCGAGCCCGCCGACCTCTGGCAAGAACGGTTGAATGTCACAGACCGCCTCTTCACCCTGCCTCCCCCTGATAGCGAGAACCCGGTTCCCCTAGGCGCCCTCTGCGCCGGGGCCGGGGCCCGGCTCCTCGGCCTGATCCCGGGTGAACTGCTTTCCCAGGCCATTGCCAGAGAATTGGCGGCCCTCGGTCCCGACAAGATCGCGGCCAGCCAGCAGACTGCCCTGGCAGCTTTTGAAAAACTGGCCGACCTGGCAGGCCTCGTGCAACCTGGCATACCGGTACCGGCCTCCACCTACGGGGTGCCGGCCTGGATCGACCTGGCGCCGGAAGGCGTTGCGCTCTCGGCGCCGGCCATCCACGGCGGCACCACCTCGGAGATCGCCCAAACCGGGCTCTGGCGCACCGAGCGGCCAATCATTCACCGGGAGCGCTGTAACCGCTGCTGGTGGATCTGCTCCACCTTCTGCCCCGAAGGCGCCATCCAGGTGGACAAGGAGCGGCGGCCAGCCATCGACTACGACCACTGCAAGGGCTGCATGATCTGCCTGGCCCAGTGCCCGGCCCACGCCATCGAGGCGCAGCCCGAAAGAGAAGAGAACAGGGGAGGGAAGCCATGAGCCGCGAACTGCTTACCGGCAACGGGGCCGCTGCCTGGGGGGCGAGGCTGGCCCGGGTCGACTACCTGCCCGCCTTCCCGATCACGCCCCAGACCGAGATCATCGAGACCTGCCAGAACTGGATCGACGCCGGCCTCATGGACTGCCGGATGGTGACCCTGGAATCGGAGCACTCCATGCTCACCGCCGCAGGCAGTGCCGCCGCCACCGGGGTGCGGGTGTTCACCGCCACCTCGAGCCAGGGGCTGCTCTACGCCACCGAGATGATCTACACCGTGGCTGGCTGGCGGGTACCGCTGGTGCTCGTGAACGTCTCCCGCGGTCTGTCGTCGCCCATCACCCTGGAGCCCGACCACAACGACGTGCTGGCCATGCGCGACTCGGGTTTTCTGCAGATCCACTGCGCCACCTGCCAGGAGGTGCTCGATCATATGCTCATCGCCTACCGGCTGAGCGAAGACGAGCGGGTGCGGCTGCCGGTGATCGTCAACCAGGACGGCTTCTATCTCTCCTTCACCCGGGAGCCGGTGGACATCCCCTCCCAGCAGCAGGCAACCCGCTTCCTGCCCGACTACTTGCCGAGCGCCATCCGCTTTTCCGGTTCCAGGCCGCTTTCGGAAGGGGTGGCGGTACTGGGCGGGCCGGCCTATTCCTATTTTCGCTACCAGAGCCATCTCGCCAGTCTCGAAGGTCTTTCGGTCTACCGGGAGTTGTGCAGCCAGTTCGAAAAAATCTTCGGCAGATCCTATGCCCCTGTCGACGCGTACCAAACCGACGACGCCGAGATCGTCTTCGTGATGATCGGCTCCTTTGCCACCAAAGCCCGGGAAGCAGTGGACCGGCTGCGGCAGGCGGGCTTTCGGGTGGGGCTGGCCCGGCCCCGGCTGCTGCGGCCCTTTCCCGTCGACGATCTGGCCCGGGCCCTTGCCGGCAAGCGTGGCGTGGCGGTGATCGACCAGAACCTTTCCACCGGCCGTGGAGGCGTGCTCCACATGGAACTGGCCTCGGCCCTCTACTCCCGGCCCGACCGGCCGCAGGTGATCCTTTCTTTCATCGGCGGCCTGGGCGGCCGCGACATCGCACCCGAGGAATTCTACGAGATGGCAAAGATCACCGGCGAAGCGGCCACCCGGGGCGAGACACCGCCACCCCGGCTGCTCTACACCGAGGAGGAACTGCGCGAGGTGCGCAAACTGCAGGCCGTGGCCCGGGCCGGCCGGGGAGGTGGTCCATGGGAGAAATAAAATCGCTGCGGGATCTGCCCGCCCGCCACATCCTCGGCACCGGCACCCCCATGTGCGCCGGTTGCGGCGGGCTCGAGAGTCTGCACGAGCTCTACGACCTGACCGGCGACAAGAACCTGATCGTCAACGCCGCCGGCTGCATGACCTTGCTTTCGGTCTACCCCTGCACGCCGTTTCCCGGCTCCTGGCTCTACACCGCCATGGCCTCGGCGCCGGCCGGCGCCCAGGGGGTGCGGGACGGTCTGGACATTCTCCTCAAAAAGGGCCGGCTCAGAAAAGACGAGGACCTTGCGGTCATCGTCCTCACCGGTGACGGTTCGGCTTACGGCATGGGGCTCTCCGCCACCTCGGCGGCCATCGACCGGCGGCTCGATTTTCTCTATCTCTGCTACGACAACGAGGGCTACGGCAACACCGGCCAGCAGTACTCGGCCGCCACTCCCCATGGAGCGCGCACCGCCACCAGCCGCAGCGGCCTGGGACACTTCGGTTTCAAAAAGGATCTGTTCGCCATCTGGGCCGCCCACCAGCCTTGCTACCTGGCCACCGTGGTCGGCGCCGAGCCCCTGGACCTGGCCCGCAAGGTGGAAAAGGCAAAGAGCATGAAGGGGCCGCGCCTTCTCCTCTCCCTCGCGCCCTGCCCGACGGGTTGGGACTACGAGCCCTCGCGCACCGTGGAGATCGGCAAACTGGCGGTGGCCACCGGCGTCTGGCCGCTCAAGGAATTTCACGACGGCCAGGTGGTGCATACCAAGATCCCCAGGCCCAGGTTGCCGGTTGAAAGATATCTCGAAACCCAGGGCCGCTTCGCCCACCTCTTCGGGCCGAGCCGCAACGACAAACTGCTGGCCGAGATCCAGGCCGGGGTCGACGGCTACTGGCGGCAGATCGAAGCGAAGGGCGAGGGCGGCTGAAACACAGGCCAAGGGGGGGATTTGCCATGACACCGGCCGAGCGCAGCTATTTCCGCAGCAACGGCGAGCCACCGCTTCTCGAGCAGACCATTCCGGCCCGCTTCGCCGAAATCGCCGGCCGTTTCCCGGAGCGCGAGGCGGTGGTCTGCCGGCCCCAGGGAAAGAGGCTCAGCTACCGGGAACTCGCCCGGCTGGCCGACCTCCTGGCCCGGGGCCTCCTCGCTCTCGGCTTTGGCCGCGGCGACCGGATCGGCATCTGGTCCACCAACAACCTGGAATGGCTTTTGCTGCAACTGGCCACGGCCCGCATCGGTGCCATCCTGGTCACCATCAACCCGGCCTACCGAATGCGGGAACTGAGCTATGCCCTGAGCCGTTCCGAAGTCCAGGGCCTCTTCCTCATTTCCCGGTTCCGGGGCAGCGACTACCCGGCCATGCTGCTCGGAATCGTGCCGGAACTTGCCGGCTGCGCTGCCGACACGCTGCATGCCGCCGACTTCCCCTTTCTCCGCCGGCTGGTCCTTTTCGACCCGCTTGATCCGGAGAACAGCAAGCGGCCGGCACCTGGCTTCACCCTCTGGAAGGAGGTGCTGGCCGCCGGCCGGCAGGTTTCCGAAAAAGATCTCGAAGAGTGCACGCTCCTGCTCGATTGCCGCGATCCCATCAATATCCAGTATACCTCGGGCACCACCGGTTTCCCCAAACCGGTGCTGCTCAGCCACCGCAACATCCTCAACAACGCCTATTTCTCGGCCCTGGCCCTGCATTTCAGCGAACAGGACCGGCTCTGCGTGCCGGTGCCGTTCTACCACTGTTTCGGCATGGTGCTCGCCAATCTCCTCTGCCTGTCGGTGGGCGCCACCGTAGTCATCGCCTGCGAGCACTTCGAGCCCGGCCTGGTCCTCGAAGCCGCGGCGGCCGAACGCTGCACCGCGCTGCACGGGGTGCCCACCATGTTCCTGGCATTGCTCGAGCACCCGTCATTTAAAAATTACGACCTCTCCAGCCTGCGCACCGGCATCATGGCCGGCGCTCCCTGCCCGCCCGTGCTCATGGAAAGGGTGATCACCGACCTGCACTGCCCGGAGATCCTCATCGGCTATGGCGAAACCGAGGCCTCGCCCATCACCCACCTGACCCGACGCGACGACACCCCGGAACGGCGGGTGAACACCGTGGGCCGCAATCTGCCCCACCAGGAAGTCAAGGTGGTGGATGCCGC
>JBFHWX010000110.1:0-10847 GCA_041599275.1 Desulfobulbales bacterium
CCTGCTGGCGGTGACCATACCGTTTGCCAAAATAGTCCATGAACTGGGGCACGCCTGCGCCGCCACCCACTTCGGCTGCCGGGTGCCCACCATGGGCATCGCCTTCGTGGTGATGACCCCCATGCTCTACACCGATACCACCGAAGCCTGGAAACTCCGTTCCCGGCGGCAGCGCTTTGTCATTGCCGCCTCCGGCATTCTGGCCGAAACCCTGCTCGCGGCCGGCGCCATCCTGCTCTGGTTCCTGCTGCCGGACGGCCCCGCACGCTCCGCCGCCCTGATTCTGGGCACCATTACCCTGTTCATGACCCTGGCCCTGAACGTCAGTCCTTTTATGCGTTTTGACGGCTACTTTCTGCTATGCGATCTGTTGAACATGGCCAATCTCCACCAGCGCTCCTTTGCCTTCGGCCTCTGGCGGCTGCGGGAGTTCCTGTTCGGCTTCGGACGCGAACAACCGGAACCGGCCGCAGCGGGCAAGAGATGGTGGCTGACCCTGTTTGCCTACGCGGTGTGGCTCTACCGGCTGATCCTTTTTACCGCCATCGCGCTGCTGGTCTATCATTTCTTCTTCAAAACATTGGGCATTCTCCTTTTTTCCGTCGAAATCATCTGGTTCATCGCCCTGCCGGTGTACCGGGAACTGTCGACCTGGTGGCGGCAACGCCGAGCGCTTTCGGTCAATCCGGCCACCATCCGCTCCGTGCTGCTGCTGGCGGCGGGACTTGCCCTGCTCGTCATGCCCTGGCAGGGCAAAATCCGCTGTGCCGCCATGCTCGGGGCCGCCCGGGAACAGCAGATCGTGGCACCGGCGGCCGGCCTGATGGCAACCCAACCGCGGGTGGCAGGCGAAAAGGTGGAGGCCGGTGAGACCCTCGGTCGGCTCTCTTCACCACTGCTCGAACAACGCCTTACCCAAGCCCAAAACGCCTCCGAGGTCAGCCAATGGCTCCTCCAGCAACAGGCCTTCGACGGGACGCTCCTCGACCAGGGCAAGGTGCTCGCTCGGCAATGGGAGGGCAGTTCAGAGACGGTACACAACCTGCAAGAAGAAGAGAACCTCATGACCCTGGTTGCCCCCTTTGCCGGAACCATCGTCGCCGTCAATGAAGGGGTCATGGCCGGCGGCTGGGTCGAGGCTCACGAGTGGTTATTGAGCGTGGCGGCTCTTGAGCGCAATCAAGTAACGGCCTATGTGGATGAAAGCGACCGCAGCCGGCTGTCGATCGGCGCAAGGGCCAGATTCATCCCGGACGCCATCGAATACGGAACTTACCAATGCCGTCTCCAGGAAATCGACGCGGTCAACGTCCCGAGGCTCGACGAACAGGTGCTCGGCTCCCCGGCAGGTGGCACGATCCCGGCCCGCCTCGATCAGCACGGCGACATGATCCCGACCGCCCCCATCTTCCGGGCCCGCCTCACCGACTGCACCCCCTCCACCGTACCACCATTGCGGCTGAGGGGTGTCGTCCATCTCGAAGCCACGGCGCAGAGCCCGCTGCTCAACGGCCTGCGTCGACTGGGGGCGGTTCTGCGCCGAGAAAGCGGTTTTTGAAAGAGTGGGGAATGGGTGAGGAAAAATAACTGGTAACAACTGGTAGAGACACAAATTCTGTTGTCTGTTTCTACGACGGGGCCTATTCCAGCTCCCCCAGCACCTCGTCGAGCGCCGCGATCAACTGGTCGATCTCCGTCTTTTCCACCACCAGCGGCGGCAGGAAGCGGAGCACCTTGTTGCCGGCGAAGTTGATCAGAAAACCCTTCTCGAACATGCGGTTGACAATGGCCGTGCCGCGTTCGATGCCGGCCTCGGTGAGCACCAGGCCCTGGATGAGGCCGAGGCCCCGGCTACCGGTGGCAAGGAGCGGGTGGCGGCCGGCCAGCGCCGCGAGCTGGTGGTTGAGGTAGGAGCCCTTCTCGCGCACGGTATCGAAAAAGCCGTCGGCGAGCATGATCTTCAGGGTCGCCACGCCGGCGGCGCAGGAAACCGGGTTGCCGCCGAAGGTGGAGGCATGGCTGCCGGGCGTGAAGGCCTTGCCCACCTTTTCGCTGGTGAGCAGCGCCCCGATCGGGAAACCGTTGCCGAGCGCCTTGGCAAGCGTCATGATGTCGGGTGTCACCCCCAACTGCTGGTAGGCGAAAAGCGTGCCGGTGCGGCCCACCCCGGTCTGCACCTCGTCGAAGAGAAGCAGCAGCCCGTGCCTGTCGCAGAGGGCCCGGATGCCGGCGAGATACTCCTTGTCCAGCGGCCGTACGCCGCCCTCGCCCTGCAGGGGCTCGACCAGCACGGCGCAGGTTTTGTCCGTCACCAACCGCTCGATGGCTCCGAGATCGCCGAACTCGGCATGCACAAAGCCTTCGGGCAACGGCTCGAAACCGGCATGGAACTTGGGCTGGCCGGTGGCGGCCACGGCGGCCAGGGTGCGGCCGTGGAAGGAGCCGGTGAGCGAGATGATCTCGTAGCGTTCCGGGGGGCTGGCGATGCGGGCCAGCTTGATCGCCGCCTCGTTGGCCTCGGCGCCCGAGTTACAGAAGAAGACCTTCTCCGCGAAGCTGTTGGCCACCAGCAGCTCGGCCAGCTCGGTCATCGGCTGGGTGTGGTAGAGGTTCGAGACATGCACAAGCTTTCCGGCCTGCTCGCAGGCGGCCCGGACCACCTCGGGGTGGCAGTGGCCCAGCGAACAGACCGCGATGCCGGCCAGAAAATCGAGGTATTGCTTGCCGTCGGCGTCGGTGAGCCGGCAGCCCTTGCCCTCCACCATCACCGCCGGATAGCGGCCGTAGGTAGCCAAAAAAACCCGGTTGCTTCGTTCCATCCAGTCGTTTGCCACGCTCATGCCGTGATCTCCGTGCCGATGCCCTGATGGGTGAACATCTCGAGCAGGATGGCGTGCTCCTTGCGGCCGTCGATGATGTGGGCCTTGCCGACCCCTGCGGCCACCGCCTCCTGGCAGCACTTGACCTTGGGGATCATGCCGCCGGCCACGGTGCCGTTGGACACCAGCTTGTCCACGTCGGAGCAGGCGATGGAGGCAAGAAGCGATTTGTCTTTGGCCAGCACGCCCTCGACGTCGGTGAGCAGGATGAGTTTCGCGGCTTTCAGGTGCGCCGCCACGGCGCCGGCCACCAGGTCGGCGTTGATGTTGTAGCTCTGGCCGTCCTCGCCCACCCCCACCGGCGCGATCACCGGGATGAAGTCCTGGGCGTCGAGGGTCTGCAGGACGTCGGGGTTCACCGCCGTCACCTGGCCCACCCGGCCGAGATCGATGAGCTCGGGCGGCGCGTTCTCGGCCAGCGACTTCTTCACCTGCATCTTACTGGCCCGGATCAGGTCGCCGTCCCGGCCCGAAAGCCCCACCGCCTTGCCGCCGTGCTGGTTGATGAGGCCAACGATCTCCTTGTTCACCTTGCCGACCAGCACCATCTCCACCACATCCATGGTCTCGGTGTCAGTGACCCGCATGCCGTGCACGTAGGAAGGCGTGATGTTCATCCGCTCCAGCACCCGGTTGATCTGGGGCCCACCGCCGTGCACCACCACCGGGTTGATGCCGATGTACTTCATGAGGATGATGTCGAGGGCGAAGTTCTTCTTCAGATTTTCGTCCACCATGGCGTGGCCGCCATATTTGATGACCACCGTGCGGCCGGCGAACTCCCGGATGTAGGGCAGTGACTCTATTAAAATTTTCGCTTTCTCGATGCCTTCTTTCATATTCTCGTCCATGGCTCAGACTCTGGGTAGCACTCGGGAACGGCAGCGGCCGCCCCCACCGGAAAAGCGCCTATTTTACTTTTCCCCCTTCCCCCTGTAAAGGAGATCTCTGCCCTGGTGGGATTTTTGCATAGTGCTTTACAATCCCCCCGCCAGCCGGTATCTTCTTGTGGACTTCGCCCGCACGGCAAGAGCCTGCGGCCAACCCGAACCGGCCATGGCAAAGAAATGTTTCACTCTAAAATAACAGCCCTTCTCCTCGGCGCCCTGCTCCTCTGCCTGCCAGCCGCCCGGCTGGCGTCGGCCTCGCCCATCCGCATCGAAGCCGACCGCATGGAATCCAACCAGCAGCAGAACCAGGTGCTCTTCCACGGCAATGTCGAAGCCCGCCAGGACGACATGGCCATCCAGGCCGACTCCATGACCGTCACCTACGGCGGCGACGCCAGCACCGCCGGCCCCGCCGGCCAGAAGGTCGACCGCATCGTGGCCCAGGGCAACGTCAAGATCGTGCGCTCCGACTGGGTGGCCACCAGCAACGAGATGGAGTTCTTCGCCGCCGACCGGCGCGTGGTGCTGAGCGGCGAGGCCAAGGCCTGGCAGGGCAAGAACATGGTGACCGGCAACCGCATCGAGCTCTACCTCGACGAGGGCCGCAGCGTGGTGGAAAGCGGCGGCCAGCAGAGCGGCCGGGTACAGGCCTTTCTCTACCCCGACGAAGAGGGCGACAAAGAGGAAAAGGCCGAAGAAACACCGCAGCCCGAAGAACCGGCGGCCCTGGAGCCGGCAGCGGAGCCGGCGGCACCGCCGGCCGCCGCCCCGGCCGGCAACTGAGCGGGGGGAAGAAGCGCGTGGCCGTTCTCGAAGCCCAGCATCTCGTCAAGCAGTACCGGGCCCGCCGGGTGGTGGACGACGTCTCCCTGACCATCACCGACTCGACGGTGGTGGGACTGCTCGGCCCCAACGGCGCCGGCAAGACCACCACCTTCTATTCCATCGCCGGCTTCATCCGCCCCAACTCGGGCCGGGTCCTGCTCGACGGCCGGGACATCACCGAGCTGCCGATCCACCAGCGGGCCCGCCGGGGCATTTCGTACCTGGCCCAGGACCCGTCGATCTTCAAGAAACTGACGGTGGAGGAAAACGTCCGCATCGTGCTCGAGCCCCTCGGCCTGCCGAGAGCCGAAATCAAAGGCCGTATCCAGCGCCTCATGCAGGAGCTCAAGATCGAGCACCTGGCCGAGAGCCGCGGCCACATGCTCTCCGGCGGCGAGCGGCGGCGGGTGGAGATCATGCGGGCCCTGGCCACCGAGCCCGAGTTCATCCTGCTCGACGAGCCCTTCGCCGGCATCGACCCCCTGGCGGTGGCGGACCTGCAGCAGATCATCCGGGATCTCAAGCACCGGGGACTCGGTGTGCTGATCTCCGACCACAACGTGCGGGAAACGCTCTCGGTCTGCGACCACGCCTACATCATCAATTCCGGCCAGATCCTCACCAGCGGTTCGGCCGACGACATCGTGGCGAGCAGCGTCGCCCGCAAGATGTACCTGGGAGAACATTTCTCCATGTGATAGTATGAACAAGATAACTTACTGAAAACGGCGAAACGATTTCTCCACACAGGCAACCATGGTGCTCTCTCTCAAACAACAGGTCAAGCTCACCCAGCAGCTCCTGATGACCCCCCAGCTTCAGCAGGCCATCAAGCTGCTGCAGCTCAACCGCATCGAGCTGGCCGAGACCTTGCGCCAGGAAATCGAACAGAACCCGGTGCTCGAGGAGATCGACACCGACCCGGGCACCGATCTCGACATCTCCGCCGCCCCCACCTCCGACACCGAGGAGCAGCCGCCGCCGGCCATCGAGACCACCCGCGAGGTTTCCATCGACGGCACCAACACCAAGTCGATGGAAGAGATCAACTGGGACGACTACGACAACGTCTACGACGCCGGTTTTTCCTTTTCCCGCGAAGCGCCGGACACCAGCCGCGCCAGCCGGCTCGATTTCCTCTCGGAAAAACCCACCCTCAAGAGCCACCTGCAGTGGCAGATCTGCCACGCCGAGCTCACCCCGGACGAAAAAAAAGTGGCCGACTTCGTGATCGGCAACCTCAACCACCATGGCTTCCTGGAGGTCACCGTCGAGGACGTCATGGAGGGCATGGAGTGCGACCAACAGCTTGCCGAGCGCGGCATCGAGATCATCCAGAACCTCGACCCGGCCGGCATCGGCGCCCGCAACGTGCGGGAATCGCTTCTTCTGCAACTGGCCCGCATCGGGCTCGGCGACTCGCTGGCCGCCGACATCATCCGCAACCACCTGCACAGCCTCGAGCTCAAGAACTTCGGGGCCATCGCCCGGGCCACCAAGAGCTCCACCGCCGAGGTGCTGGCCGCCGTCAAGGCGATCACCGAGCTCGACCCGTTTCCCGGCCGGCGCTTCAGCGACGAGGATATCTCCTACATCACCCCGGACGTGTTCATCCACAAGGTGGGCGACGAGTATCTTATCGTGCTCAACGACGAGGGCCTGCCCCGCCTGCAGCTCTCGCCCCATTACCAGCAGATCCTCGAAAACGCCGACGGCGCCACCAGCAAGGAGACCAAGGGCTACCTGCAGGAGAAGGTGCGCGACGCCATGTGGCTCATCAAGAGCCTGCAGCAGCGGCAGCGCACGATCTACAAGGTGGTGGAGAGCATCCTCCGCTTCCAGCGCGATTTCTTCGAGCACGGGGTCTCCCAGCTCCGGCCCATGATCCTCAAAGACGTGGCCGACGACATCGGCATGCACGAATCCACGGTGAGCCGGGTGACCAGCAACAAGTACGTGCATACCCCCCAGGGCGTCTTCGAGCTCAAGTACTTCTTCTCCACCGCCATCACCCAGCGGGGCGGCGACGACCTGGCGGCGGAATCGATCCGCGACCGGATCCGCACCATGATCAAGAACGAAAACCCCGACAAGCCCCTCACCGACAACGCCATCTCCGAGATCTTCGCCCGGGAGAACATCAAGGTGGCCCGGCGCACCGTGGCCAAGTACCGCGAACAACTTGGCATCCTGCCGGTAAAGCTGCGCCGCAAGCCGAAGCTGTAAAAGTTCCCTGGGCGGCTCCAGCTTCCCCCGTTTTTCCCTGCCTCTTTTTTTTCGGCATGTCCTTCGACGTGCCACCGCCTCTTGGTCTTTCCGATTGACAGGAAGACGCGCCATCCGGTAAAAAGAAGCATTGCCGCTGCATGCAGCGGATCCCGACCGGCGGCTATCTGCCGCTCGCCCCGTTCGCCCTATCAGAGAGGCCATGGACACCAGCACCCCGCCAGCCACACAGCCGGCCGCCGCCACGGCCGGGGCCATCAACCAGGAATTCTGGGAGCTGACCCTCAACCGGATCACCGAGGCGATCATGGTGGTGCAGGACGACCGGATCCGCTACTTCAACCAGAAGGCCCTCGACATCGCCGGCTATACCAGGGCCGACACCTACCTCGACCAACCCTTCGTCGACTTCGTGGCGCCGGAAGACCGGCAGACCGTGCTCGACCGCCACCGCCGCCGGGCCAGCGGCGAAGAGGTGCCCAACTCCTACCAGTTGCGCATCCTGCACCGGCAAGGCCACGAAATATGGCTGCAGTTGAATGCTCTGCGCATCGACTGGCAGGGTCGGCCGGCAAGCCTCGCCTTTCTCTCCGACATCACCGCCCAGAAGGAAATGGAGGCCCAGCTCTTCCGGGCCCGGCAGGACTGGGAAGCCACCTTCGACGCCATCGACGAAGCCATTTTGGTGGTGGACCCCGGATACCGGGTGGTGCAGGCGAACCGGGCGGCCGGCGAGTTGTTCGACCGGCAGAAGAACGAACTGCTGGGAACCCACTGCTACCGGCTGTTCCACGACGCCGACAGCCAGCCCGCCGACTGCCCGGCTTGTAAAATGGTGGGGCCGGCACCCTGCCGGCCCCTTGCCAT
Source organism: Desulfobulbales bacterium (assembly GCA_041599275.1). Lineage (GTDB taxonomy): Bacteria > Desulfobacterota > Desulfobulbia > Desulfobulbales > BM004 > JBFHWX01. Next base: position 7,688 of record JBFHWX010000110.1, read on the forward strand.
GGAAATCTGGAAACCCGATCTCGGCCGGCACATCTCACTCAAGTGCTTTCCCCGGCTCGACGCCTCCGGCGCGCTGACCGGCATCGTCCATGTGGCCGCCGACATCAGCGCTGCCAGGAAGGCGGAAGAGGACCAGAAAAACCTGGAGATCCAACTGATCCAGGCCCAGAAGATGGAATCCATCGGCACCCTGGCCGGCGGCATCGCCCACGATTTCAACAACCTGCTCACCGCGATCATCGGCTACAGCGAACTGGCCAGCCAGGAACTCGCCCCCGACCAGCCGGCCTGCAAACACCTCCAGGAAGTCACCACCGCCGGCCAGCGGGCCCGGGACCTGGTGCGCCAGATCCTCACCTTCAGCCGCAAAACCGCTGAAAACCGCAGCGCCATCGACCTGCCCGCGCTCATCGACGAGTGCCTCGGCCTGCTGCGCGCCTCGTTGCCCAAGACCATCGACATCACCACCGACATCACCCCGGGCTGCGGCCCGATCCTGGCCGACCGGGTACAGATCAACCAGATTCTCATGAACCTCTGCTCCAACGCCGCCCATGCCATGGAGGAAACCGGCGGCCGGCTGGAGATCAGCCTACGCCCCACCACCCGGACGGCGGACGAAACCGGCGATCCCCTCGGCCTCAGGGGCGGCACCTACCTGGAGCTCACGGTGCGCGACTCGGGCCACGGCATGCCCGAAGAGGTGCTCAAGCGAATCTTCGAGCCCTACTTCACCACCAAGCCGGCGGGCCAGGGCACCGGCCTCGGCCTTTCCGTGGTGCATGGCATCGTCCGTTCCCACGGCGGTGACATCAACGTCGAAAGCAGCGAGGACGGCGGCACCGTGTTCACCGTCCTGCTGCCGCAGCTCGATGCTCCGGCTCCGGCGGCATGGCAGGAGGATGCGGACAACGGCCATGACCTCACGGGCCGCGGCCGCATCCTCCTGGTGGACGACGAGCCCTACCTCATCGACCTGGGCCGCCGCCTGCTGACCCGCCTGGGCTACGAAGTGGAAGCCGTGCAGAGCGGCCAGCAGGCCATCGACCGCATAAGGGCCGATCCCGAAAGATTCGACGCGGTGCTCACCGACCTCACCATGCCCCGGATGACCGGCCTCGAGCTCGGCCGCCATCTTTATGCCCTTCGCCCCGACCTGCCGGTGCTCCTCACCACCGGCTACGACGCCGGCATTTCCCAGGAACGCCTGGAGCAGAGCAACATCTGCCTCTGCCTGCCCAAGCCATACTCCTCCGCCGACCTCGGCAGAGCTCTGGGCCAGGTTTTCCGAAAAACGAAATCTTAGCGGCTCCGCCCCCGCCCCCCCCCGGCACCGGGGAAACTTGACCGGCAGCCCTCCCTGTGGTATCCAATTGAGTTGGATCTCCAGCGCCCCGCCCGACAAGTTCAATAGCATGCAGGGCGGCTCCATGCCTCGTTTGCAGAAGGAAAGAAGCCCCCTCCATGGCCAAGCCCAGCATCCGGACGATCACCGTGCGCAGCATGGTCAATTTCCTGCTGCTCGCCTCCGTCCTCCTGCTGCTGATCGTCGCCGCCGGCTTCCGGGTCGTCTCCCACAACGTCATCAAGAGCAAGACCCTGGCGGTCTCCGAGGTCATCATCGCCGGGCTCACCGCCCACATGAAAGCGGAGATCATGGAGAAGCGGGACTATTTCCTCGAGGAAATTAAGTCCCTGCACGAGGTGGAGAGCATCACCCTGATCCGCTCCGACCATATCACCAGCCAGTTCGGCCTGGGCTACACCCTGGAACGGGAAGCCGATTACGCCACCCAAGTGGTGTTCGAAAGCGGCGAGCCGGTCTTCATCATGAACGAGTTCCAGGCGATTCCCCACGTCCGCGCCCTCATTCCCTACACCGCCAGCAGCGAAGGCCCCCTCGACTGCCTCGAATGCCACGCCGTGCCCGAGGGCACGGTGCTGGGCGCGGTGGACATCAAGCTCGACCTCACCGCCTACCGTAACCTGGCCATCGCCTTTCTTTCCGGCATCCTCTGCCTGGCCGTGCTCTTTGTGGTCATCCTCTGCGTCAACACCTTCTCCATCATCCAGCGGCACGTCAAAGCGCCCCTCGAGCATCTCACGGCCCGGGCAAAGGATGCCTACTTCAGCCACATCCCCCTGGAACCGGAAAATTTCGCCAGCCTGGAATTCGAGGAAATAGCCAAGAAGTTCAACATGTTCAACACGGCTGTCCTGGCCAACCGGGAGCTCATCGACGAAAAGAACCGGCAACTGCTGGCCATCAACGACGAGGTGGAGGAAACCCTGCGGCAGACCATCTTCACCATGGGCGTGGTGGAGGAGCAGCGCTCCAGGGAAACCAGGGACCACACAAAACGGGTCACCCAATACTGCCACCTGCTGGCCACCAGGCTGGGCCTGCCGGCCAGGGACATCGACCTGGTCACCGCCGGCGCGCCGCTGCACGATATCGGCAAGCTCGGCATCCCCGACGCCATCCTCCACAAGCCGGGCAAGCTCACCGACGAAGAATTCACCGTCATGAAGAACCACACCGGGATCGGCTACGCCATGCTGCTGCACAGCGACCGCGAGGTGCTGAAAGCGGCGGCGGTCATCGCCTACCAGCACCATGAGAAATGGGACGGTAGCGGTTATCCCTCGGGCCTGAAGGGGGCAGAGATCCACATCTACGGCAGGATCGCGGCGGTGGCCGACGTGCTCGATGCCCTCTCCTCCGACCGGGTCTACCGGCCGGCCTGGCCCGACCAGGAAGTCATCGCCTACATGCGGGAACAGCGGGGGAAACACTTCGACCCGCAACTGATCGACATCCTGATGAGCGATATCGACGCTTTCCTGGCCATCAAGGACCAGCACCGCGGCACCAACGGCAACTCCGCCCGGCCGGCGTAAATCCCAGCCCAAGCTGCCGCCGCACTGGCGGCCGGAACAAAGAGCCCCAGCCCCCAAAACCAGACCAATACACTGCCCGGCCGTGGCCGCCGTGGCGGAGCGCCGAACCCTTCCTGTCGAGCCTCTTGCAAAATGAACATCTACTGCGACCAGTTAAAAATCCCCTGTGCGGCGTCTTCCTTGTGAAATCGTCCTCAACGTAGCCCAGCTACGCTTCCGGGCGATTTCACAACTCATCCTTGCTCAGGAAATTTTTTCC
>JBFHWX010000111.1:0-10709 GCA_041599275.1 Desulfobulbales bacterium
GGGGCGACTGCCTTGTGGTCGGAATTGGTGACGAGAAAAAAGAGCTGGCCCGGCTGCTGGCCAGTCTCGGCTGCGTCGACCAGGTGGTGCTGCTGGGCGACGAAACGCCCAACCGCCTGCTGACCCTTCTGGGACCGGGCACGGTAGTGGTGGACGGCGAATCTTTTTAATCAGTGAAACAGCGGCTCGGGGCCGGCGGCCAATCAGGCGCCATGCAGCGGGATCATCTTCTGCCAGGCCGCCTCCTCCCTGCCCCAGCGGACGTTCCAGGTCCGGATCGCCTCCGCCGCCCGACCCGGGCCTTTCCCCTCGGCCAGATCCCGCACCAGTTGCAGGGCCATGGGCAGCAGATGGCGCACGTCGTACTGCTCCACCATCCGGGCCCGGGCCGCCGCGCCCAGACGCCGGGCAAGATCGCGGTCGTCGAGCAGGGTGGAAACCCGATCGGCAAGCCCCTGAGGGTCGAAGAAACCGAACATCAGGCAGTGGGTACCGTCCTCGGCCAACTCACGCACCGGCTGGGTGTCGGAACAGGCGATGGGGCAGCCCACCGCCATGGCCTCCAGAAAACTCCAGGACAGCACGAAGGGCACGGTCAGGTAGACGTGGGCCGAGGAAACCTGCAGGAGTTTGAGGTATTCGGGATAGGGAAGGTGGCCCACGAAATGGGTGCGCTGGCGATCAAAGGGCGTCTTTCTGATCATTTCCAGGAAGGCGCCCTTCTTGCTCGCCGCATAGCCATCCCCTTCCTTGCCCACCACCACCACGTGCACGTCGGGATGGCGCTGCTGGATGAGGTCGATGGACTTCAAAAAGGTGGGAAAGCCCCGGTAACGGTCGAAATGGCGCTCGACGTGGGTAACGATCCGCTGGCGGGACGGATCGAGAACACGGCCGCCCGGCAACCGGAACTCCGGCCACTGCCGGGGAGCGCAGAGCCCGGTGTCCACCCCTTCGTGGAGCACGCTGATTCTGTTCCGCATCTCCCGGGGATGGACGCTTCGCTGCCAGTAGGTGGGAGTGAGGCACCAGTCGGCGTTGAAGTAATTGGCCATGTGGATGGCGTTGTCCGTGGTCCGGGTGGCCAGCAGATTGGGCTCCGGGGGGCCGGCCTTCGGAAAGAAGCCCAGGTCGGCCCCCGCCGGTTGGAAAAAGAATTCCATGTAGTTGAGCTGCGGCGTTTCCGGGTACACGGTGCGCAGGTACATGCCGTCGCCCCAGCCCGAATGGGCGACGATCACATCCGGCACGAAGCCTTCGCGCCTCAATTGCAGGCAGACCGAGGCCACCGCCGTGGCCCGGTGGCAGCCCTCGACGAATTTTGTGACAAAACGGTGGCAGCGCTCGTCGGGCGGCACCTTTTCCTTGAAAGGCACGATCCGTACCCCGGGCAATGGGATCTCGAGGTTCTTGCGACTCAGAAAAACCACCTGGTTGGCGGGGTCCCGGGCAAAGGCAAGGGCCATGTTCCTGAACTGTGACGGCTGGTTGGGGTGCAGGAAGAGAATTTTCATAGCATCCTGGAAGAACAGAAGCGCCTGAGCGGGCTGCGCGGGCAGGCGGCCCGAAGGGGGCATGGTCCCGCCCGGGGGCCTGGCTGTTTCGCCCGGGAGAGTTTTTTTTCAAAAAGGGCGACCCGCAGGATCGCCCATAATCTCCAGCTGCCCTTACCATCGCCCCGAAAAAGAGTCAATAAAAAGAGCAGGATTCACCTGAAACGGGGCCAGACCGGTGCAAACGGAAAGCCGCCGGGGAGCGCTTTCAGTAGAAATTGAGGTAGAACCAGACGGCCGAGCTCTCCATGGGCGGCCGCCACTTTCCGGTCAGCCGCTGGTGGCGGCTACGGAAGTAGCGCCGCTGTTCCGCCGAGGGCGCCCCGTCCTCTTCGACCAACCGGTAATCGGCCCGCACCAGCACCTTTTCCTTGAGCGCGAAGGTGAGCAGCGGCTTGCTGAGGGAGAGCGCTTCGATCTTTATGCGGCCTTCCTCCACCTGGTGGATTTCAGAGAGCTTTCCGACCACCGCCGCCCGCAGCGCCTCGTCTTCCAGTTCGCCGGGAAGCAGAAAGCGGTAGGCACCGGTGAGCAGGAGAAGAGCGACGAAAAGCGCGGCCGGCAGGCCCTTGAACTTGAACTCCAGCTTGTCCATGGTGTTCTCCTCGCAAAAGATTTCCGTCCAAACACCAACCATGATACCAGAGGTTTGTCAAGGCCGCAGGCAGCGGCTGGTTGTTTCTGCCAGGCCGTGAAGGGCAAGGCGCCGGGAGGGCCGGCTCTGGACAAACTCAGGAAGAGGGGGGACAGAGGGCGGACCACTCGGGAGGCAGGGAGCCGCATTCGAGATCCAGTTCGTCGATGAGCTCCTGCACCTCGCCGGCGGAACAGTTGATACAGGAAGGCCGGCGGCCACTGGCCACGTCGCAGCTCTCCTGCTCGAGAAAGGCGGTAAGGGCCAGGCCGATCCGGGCCCGGGCCGGCTCGAGGTCGTGGCCGTGGGCCAGGCAGAATTTGCGGAGCCGGCGCCAATTGGCGACACAGCGGGCAAGCCCACGGTAGAGCCGCTTGTCGCGGTTCTCCGGGTCGAGGTCCCGGAGGATGATGGTGCAGTAGCGTTCGGCCACCGCCGCCTGCAGGTGGCGGTGGTCGGTTTCGGTGAGCCGCAATCCCGGACCTTCGGGATCGGCGGTCAGATAGTGGATGCAGCCGTGGTAGGCGACCTCGGGGATCTCGCCGGAATCCCGCAGCATGAAGATCTCGTCTTCGAGAATATGCTGCTTTTCCTGTTCCCTGCTCTGGATAGGGGCTTGCTGCATGACGGTTCTGCTGGTCCTGGTCCTGCGGCGGTATCGTCCGGCTCCGCCTCAACGGCTAGTCGCCGCCGTCGAGGCCGTAGAGACGGCGCACCGTGTCGATCCGCTGCCGCCGCTCTTCCGGGGTGCCGTTGGCCTTGAGGTACTGGATTGGATTGTGGAGAAGCTTGTTGACCAGCGACGACGCGAGGATCTCCACCTGCTTCTGCTCCTTGGGGGAGAGATTCTTCAACTGGGCAAGGGTCCTGGCCACTTCGAGGCGACCCAACTCCTCGGCCCGGCTGCGCAGAGCCACGATGGTCGGAGAGACCTCCATGGAGGCAAGCCAGTCGAGGAACTTCAGGCTTTCCTCGACCACGATGCGTTCGGCCCGGGTCGCCTCCTTGTCGCGCTCCGCCTTGTTCACCTCGACCACGTTGGTGAGGTCGTCGATGCCGTAGAGGTAGATGTTGTCGAGATCGTTCAGCTTCGGGTCGAGGTCCCGGGGCACGGCGATGTCGATCATGAACAGGGGCCGGTGGCGGCGCTTGCGCATGACCGGTTTGACGTCGTCGTGGTGCAGGATGATGCCCGGGGCGCCGGTGGAGCTGATCAGGATGTCCACCACCTCGAGCTCGCTGAGCAGCTCGTCGAAGGCCACCGCAGAGCCGTTGAAGCAACGGGCCAGCTTCAGGGCCCGCTCGAAGGTGCGGTTGGCCACCACCACCTCGGCCACCCCCTGGTTCATCAGGTGCTGGGCGGCGAGCTCGGCCATCTCGCCGGCGCCCACCAGCATGACCTTCTTGCCGGAGAGGGAGCCGAAGATCTTCTTGGCCAGTTCGACGGCGGCGTAGCTGATGGACACGGCACTCGAGCCGATATTGGTCTCGGTGCGCACCCGCTTGGCCACGGAGAACGCCTTGTGCAGCAGACGATTCAAAACCGGGCCGGTGCAGTCGCGCTCGTCGGCGTTGCGGTAGGCGTCCTTCAACTGCCCGAGGATCTGCGGCTCGCCGACGATCATCGAGTCGAGGCTGGCCCCCACCCGGAAGAGATGACGCACCGCATCCTCGCCCTTGTGCAGGTAGACGAACTTGCCGGCCTCCTGGTAGGACAGAGAGCCGGCAAAGAGAAAGTCGCGGATCCGCCGCTCGGTATCATCCCCCCCCGAGGCCACGAACAGCACCTCCACCCGGTTGCAGGTGGAGAGAAAACAGAACTCGTCGCAACCGGGGATCACCTTGATCTCCCGGAAGGGTGCTCCGGGATCCGCGGAAAAAGCAAGGCGTTCGCGGATCTCCACCGGGGCGGTCTTGTGGTTCACCCCGAGGAGCATGATTCTCTCAGCCGACATACGAATGCACTCCTCGCAACAGAAAACTCACCCCCCAGAGGGTGAACAACGCCGCCGCAAAGCCAACCACCGCCATGATCGCCGCCCGCTTGCCGCGCCAGCCCACGGTGAACCGCTGGTGCAGAAGAGCCGCGTAGAGCAGCCAGGTGATGAGCGACCAGGTCTCCTTGGGATCCCATTGCCAGTAGGTGCCCCAGGCCTGCTTGGCCCAGATCGAGCCGGTGATGATGCCAAGGGTCAGAAGCGGAAAGCCGATGGCCAGGCAGTGGTGGTTGAGGGTGTCAAGGGCTTCAAGCGATGGCAGCCGGGTATAGAAGAGGCCGAAGCGCTTCTTCTTCAATTCCCGCTCCTGCAGGAGGTACATGATCCCGCCGCAGAAGGCGAGCGCCAGAAAGCCGTTGGCCATGATGGCGATGGAGGCGTGCACCGGCAGCCAGGCGCTCTTCAGCGCCGGCGGCAGCGGCATGATCTCCCGCGAGGAGAAAGCGGCGATGGTCATCAGAGCGGTGACCATCGGGCTCACGAAGGTGCCGAAATTCTTGACCTGGTGGCGCCAGCGGAAGGTGAGAAAGCCCCAGGCCACCGACCAGGCGAAAAAACTCACCGCCTCATGGTGGTTGGTGATCGGCGTATGGCCCGCCTCCACGTAGCGCATCACCAGATTGGCGGTATGCAGCAGACCACCGCCAAAGAGGATATAGCGGGCCGCAGTGCGGACCTCCTTGCGCTGGGACCAGAAAAAGACGAGATAGGCGGCGGTGGCCACGATGTAGACGGCAAACGCCAGCTGGAAAAGAAGATAGCTCATTTCGAACAACTCCCGCTCTTGTTCACAAGCAACTTCATGGCTTCATACCATTCACCGGCCACCAGCCCGGCGAGCTGGCGCCGGAAGTGCTCCTCGAGGCGGGCCGTATCCCGGTTCCGTATCCACTCGAGCAACTCGGCCTCATCGCCCAGCAACCGGTAGAACAGGGCCTCGTTCTCGGCCTGGGAAAGCCCGGCGGCCAGCACCAGGGGCCGCAGGCCGCCAACGATCTCGACCAGCAGGCCGTGCTCCCAGCCGATGCTTTTTTCGAGCTGCCGGCGCAGCAGCCGGGCCAGGGCAGGGCTGCGGCCGCCGGTGGAGACCGATACCGACAGATCGCCGCGGCGCACCGTGGCCGGAAGGATAAAGTTACACCATTTCGGCACATCCGCCACGTTCAAAAGGGTGGCGCGCTCGGTGGCCTCGGCGTGCACACGTTCCTGCACCGCTTCGTCGTCGGTGGCGGCGATGACCAGGAACGCGCCGGCCAAGTCCCCCTCCACGTAAGGGCGGGCGAGCCAGGAGATGGCACCGCCGGTGGCGAGCTCGGCCAGCCCCGGGGTGAGTTCGGGGCTCACCACCGTCACCCGGGCGGCGCAACGGAGAAGCCCCTGCACCTTGCGCTCCGCCACCGGCCCGCCACCGATGACGATGCAATCCCGGCCGTCGAGGTCGAGGCACACCGGATAGTAGGTCATGGCGCCCTCTTATCCCTTGCGGCGGGTAAGCCTGTTGACGATGATGGTCAGCTCCTCTCCGTCGCCCCGCATCTTGCGGGTGCTCACCGCGATCTCGTAGTCCTTCTCCGCCTTCAGCAGAAACTGGGGCAGGCTCTTGCGGCGCACGTCGTGGGCGAGATAGATGGTGCCGTCGTCGGCCAGATAGCGGTCGAAGACGTTCAGCAGCGGCTCGAAGAATTCCTCGCGGAAAAGGATCTCGGCCCCTACCAGAACGTCGAATTTGGGCAGCTCCGGCGGCGAAAGCCAGTCGATGAGCCGGCAGTCTACCCGCTCGGCAAGGCCGCTGGCGTGGGCGCTCACCACCTGAAAATCTCGAATGAGCTCCTCGTAATCGGAAAGAGTCACCTGATAACCGCGGGCCGCGGCCACCAGGCCCGGCGCACCCAGGCCGGCGCCGAGCTCGAGCAATCTCTTGTTGCCACCCTCGGGCAGCCTGGCGATGAGATGAGCCAGCACCAGGGAAGCCTCCCAGAGCTTGACCCAGAAGGGAAAAGCCGAAACGTCACGGAAGGGGTCACGGCCCTCCAGCAGAGACTCGAGGTCGCGCACCCGCAGGAGCCGGACCTCGACGTCCGCCACTTTCAGCGGCTCGAAGGCGGCCTGGTGCTTTTCACGGATTTTTTTCAACAGTGCCGAAGCTTCGGCGGATAATTTCTGGCTCGACATGAATTCCTCGAAACAGATCGGCGGCAGTAAAAAAATGACGCCGACGGTTTATGGTTACGGGTGGGGGGACGTTCTTTTCCGTTCTTCAATTCCTCTCAACGCGGCCACGCATCAGGCTCTAGACGGCTCGCCCAAAAAACAGTACGGCCAGGGCAACCCCGGCCACCAGGAAACGGTAATAGGCAAAAACCGCCAGGGAACGGGTCTGCACGAAACGCAGAAGAAAGGCGATGAACAGATAACCCGACACCGCCGCCACCCCGAAACCGGCGGCGAAAAAGCCAAGCTCACCGCCAGTGCCGGCCTGGGAGAGCATCTGGGGAAACTTCAGCACCCCGGCCCCGAGGATGATGGGCGCCGACAGCAGAAAGGAGAAGCGGGCCGCCGCCGTTCGGTTCAGACCGAGGAAGAGGGCGGTGGACATGGTGATGCCGGAACGCGACACACCGGGCACGATGGCCAGGGCCTGCAGGAGACCGACCAGCAAGGCGTCCCGCAGGGTCAGGGAGGCGAAATCCCTGGTGCGGCTGCCGAACCGTTCGGCCAACAGCAGAACCAGGCCGATCACCGCCAGGGTCGTGGCCACCATGGCCGGCGCCCGCAGCGAGTTCTCCGCCACCTCGTGAAAGAGGAGCCCGGCGGCCACGGCGGGAAGTGTGCCGAGGCACACGCAGAGAAGCACCCGCCTGCCCTGGCGCAGTTTTTCGTCCACCGAACCGGGGGCCAGGGCGGCGCGCCCCATGAGCAGAAAATCGTTCCTGAAATACAGGAAAATAGCCGCCAGGGTGCCCATGTGCAGGGCCACGTCAAAGGTCAGCCCCGCCTCCTGGAGACCCCAGAAGTACTGGGCAAGGGCCAGGTGCCCCGAACTGGAAACCGGCAGAAATTCCGTTGCTCCCTGCACAAGGCCGAGGAGCATCGCATCGATGTAGTCCATAGAGGCATGATCCCAAGAAACGGGGCAGCTCCGTAAGGGAGCCTGCCGGAACGAAGCGGCCGGAACGTCCCCTCCAGCCCAGGCGCCCCGCTCATCGCCTGGCGATCATACAAAAAAAGAACCGGTTGATGCAACCATCAACCGGTTCCCAAACCAGAAAAATGTCGGAAAAGCGCGATTAGCAGCCTTCCACCGCCTTCCGGGCCTTCTTCACTTCGACCTGGTCGCCGGCCTTGAGGTCGGTACCCTCGCAGGTCACGGTCACGGTGCTGCCGTCAACCGCGGTTACTTCACATTTTTCAGCCTTGCCGGCAAAAGCGGCGGTGGCAACGCTGGCGACGAAAGCGGCGGCAAGAACGAGGCTCATGATCTTCTTCATTGTTTGTTCTCCTTATATTTTTGAAGGGTTGCACCCCCGGAGCCGCCACTGCGGCAGCGTTCCGGGAGCAGAACGGGCGACAAAAATTAATGAATACAAATTCAGAAACTAATCTTGTTCCCCAAGGATGTCAACCCTTCAGCTCATTTCTTTGCGAGCTCCGCCTCCACCAGACGGGTCACGGCAGAATGATCCTGGTAGCCCACCAGGCGCCGGATGACCTTGCCGTCGTGACCCACCAGAAACGCGGTGGGCACCCCGGAAACACCGCCGAAGCCGCGGGCCACCTTGGGCTCGGCCATCAGCACCGGATAGTTGATTTGCATCTTTTCCGCCAGCTTCTTCACCTTGTCGCGGCCATCGCGGTCGATGGACATGCCGATCACCGAGAAACCGTCCTTGCCATATTTTTCCTGCATCTTGATGAGATCGGGAATCTCCTGCAGGCAAGGGGGGCACCAGGTGGCCCAGAAGACCACGAGCAGAACCTTGTCCCGGAACACCTCGCTCTTCACCAGGCCACCGTCCATGGCATCGACCAGCTCGAAGTCGGGCAGCATGCCCCGGCCCGCAGTTTCCTCCACCGGCACCACCTTGCCGCCGGCCATGACCGCAGGCACCTGGGCCCACAACAGCATTGCCAGAACGAGCAGCGCCCCACCCAGTCTTGCCAGCTTTCCAGTCTTCATTGCCCCATCTTCCTCCTTAGGTTTCCAGCGGACGAACTTCGGGCACTCTCCACCCGTTTTTTCCAGCACACTCTTGTTCCCGGCGGCGCGCCGGCTCAAACCCAGCCCCTTGGCCACCCCGTCCAGCCGCCACAGGATACTGCCCCCCCGGGGAGAACGCAAGCCGCTTTTCCACGGCGCCAAACCGCCCGGAACGCTTTTCAGTTGTCCTCGCGCATCAGCTGTGGCATGCTCAAGCGGCGGGGCTCCAACGCCCCCTTTGCATTCTTGTTCCCGGGCTGGCAAGCGAACAAGAGAGAAGCTGAAATGCGGAAATCCGGAGCCAGCCAGCAGACGGCACAGGCAACCGCGAAGCGCAATCCGGCGTTTTTTCCCCAACTGCCAACCGACGACCCGTCAAGCCGAATTGACAACCCCGCAGGTCGGCGAATAAGGATTGACGGCTCGCACCGTTTTTCTCTCCGCCCCGGCCGCCACGGATTGAGCATGGAACCGCATACCACCCGCGCCGACGACAACTGGCAGGTCTTCGCCATCGTTGCCGTGGGCGTCTTCATGTCCACCCTCGACAGTTCCATGGTCAACATCGCCCTGCCGGCGATCATGGCGGAATTCCAGACCACCCTGCACCAGACCGAATGGGCCGTGATGATCTACCTGCTCACGGTGACCACCACCCTGGTTATCTGGGGCCATGTTTCCGACCGCATCGGCCGGCGGCCGGTCTATGCCGTCGGCATGCTGCTCTTCGGGGCAAGTTCGCTTCTCTGCGGCCTGGCGCCGGGCATCGGCTGGCTGGTGGGCTCCCGTTTCCTGCAAGCCACCGGCGCCGCCATGATGATGTCCACCGGCCCGGCCCTGGTCAAGGAGAACTCCGCCCCCCACCACCTCGGCCGCAACCTGGGCCTGATCGGCATGTCCGTCTCCCTGGGCCTGATGACCGGTCCGGCGGTGGCCGGCGTGCTGGTCGAGCACGCAGGCTGGCGCACGATCTTTCACGTTACCGTGCCGGTGGGCCTGGCAGGCGGCCTGCTTGCCCGCCTGCTCCTGCCGAAGAGCACCGACCGCGACCGTGAACCCTATGATCTCGCAGGAATTTTGCTCTGGACCATCTCCGTGGTCTGCATCCTGACCGGCCTCACCAGCGCCACCGACCTTTCCTCCCTGCCCCTCTCCCTCCTGCTGCTTGGAGGCGGCGCCGCCTGCCTCGCCCCCTTTCTGCGCCGGCAGCGCACCCACCGGCGGCCACTGCTGCCGCTCGCCCTCTTCCGGCAGCGGTTCTTCACCACCGGCGCGGCCAGCGCCCTGCTCTCCTTCGCCGTGCTGTTCTCGGCCATTTTCCTCATGCCCTTTTTCCTGAGCCGGGTGCAAGAGCTGCCACCCACCCTGGTCGGCTCGGTGATGATGGCCATCCCCCTGGCGGTCCTGCTGGTCGCTCCCCTGGCGGGCTGGCTCTCGGACCACATCGATCCCCGTTACCCGACTTCCCTGGGGCTCTTGCTCTGCACCGCAAGCCTTCTCTCCCTCACCACTCTGGAGGCCGACACGTCCCCTCTGCGGACCGCCGCCCGCCTCCTCCTGCTCGGCGCCGGCCAGGCCATGTTCCTCTCCCCCAACAGTTCGTCGGTACTGGGCCGCATCACCAACCACATGGCCGGCGTGGCCGGCGGCCTGCTGGCCACCGCCCGCAACCTCGACATGCTCCTCGGGGTCGCCGTCTCGGGCCTGGCCTTCACCCTGCGCTTCCGCCTGGCCACCGGCGGCCTCGACATGAAGGACTTCACTCCCACCCACACCGAAGCTTTTCTCCAGGCCCTCGACGCGGCATTCTACGGCGCCGCCCTGCTGGGTGCGGTGGCGGTTCTCATTTCCTGGAGCCGCGGCAGGCGCGACGCTTTATAAAAAGAAGCCTCTTAGGAAATGAAGGTGGTCGCGAGATCGAGGAAAAATTTTCTGGGCAAGGATGATGGACCCGCCAAAAGCCCATCGTACCGCTGAAGCTGGCTAGTGGCTGTGCGGTTTGCAAGGGGCCCAAAGAGGAAATTTACTCGACGGCCAGGGGCAGGACGACATGGGCGGTCATCCCCGCCTGGCCCCGGTTTTCCAGGCGGAAAAAACCGGCATGGGACTGAACGATCTTCTCGACCAGGCTAAGCCCCATGCCGGTGCCGTAGGTCTTGGTGGTGTAGAAGGGATCCCGAGCATGGGCAAAACCGTTGGCGCTCATGCCCTCGCCGGTATCGGCGATGTCGAGCCGCACCAGGTCGCCGTCGACGCGGGCCTGCACCGACAGGGTACCGCCCCGGGGCATGGCCTCGACCCCGTTGCGCAGCAGGTGAACCAGCACC
>JBFHWX010000112.1:0-10688 GCA_041599275.1 Desulfobulbales bacterium
CACGCCTGCCGTCAGAGATTGAAATAAATCTGTTCAGAGTCATCCAGGAGGCGGTAACCAATGCCGTCAAACATGCAGATCCTGACAGTATCGTCATTTCTCTCTCTACCCAGGACGGTTTTCTCGTCATCCAGGTCGCAGACAACGGAACTGGTTTTTCCCAGGAAGACAATGACATACACGAAAACAACCAGAAACATCATCTCGGCCTGATTTCCATGAAGGAAAGGATCGAGGCCATTGACGGAGAGCTCGAAATTATTTCCAATAAGGGAGCCGGAACCAGAATCATCATCAGGGTCAGACTATGAAAATCAGAATACTGCTGGTCGATGACCATGGGGTTGTGAGAGAGGGACTCCGTCATTTCCTCGCCACCCAGAACGACCTGGAAGTGAGCAGAAACGCCCCCCTGGAATTGCAGGCGGCGAGGGAAGCCCTGCAGAGCGCCGAGAGCAGCCAGGCTGCGGGCAGGAGCCCTGCGGAGGTGGAGCATCTTGCCTACCTGGCCCGCCAGAAGGCGCGCCTCGCCCAGGAAGCCGCTGCCCTGCAGATGGCGGAAAAATCCCTCGAAGCCCTGGGCACCGAACGCAACAACGTGCTGCTCGCCGCCCAGGCCCGGGAAGCCGAATACCTGAAAACCGAGGCGGAAAAGGCCCGCCGGGAGGCGGAGGCCCAGCGGCGGGAGGCGGAGGAAGCCATGCGGCTCGCTCAGTTGCGGGCCGAAGAAGCTGAACTGGCGCGCCTTGAAGCGGTGGCCTCCGAGGCCAGAACCAAAAAGCTCGAGGCCGAAATCGTTGAAATGCAGGCCACCCGCACCGCCCGCGGCCTGGTGGTCACTCTGGGAGACGCGCTTTTCGACTCCGGCAGGGCCGAGCTCAAGGCAGACAGTTCCTCGACCCTTCCCAAGGTGGCCGCCTTCCTGCGGGAGTATCCGGCCCGCCGGGTCCGGATAGAGGGCTTCACCGACTCCGTCGGCGCCGAAGACTACAATCTCGGGCTCTCCCAGCAACGGGCCGAGGCGGTGGGGCTCGCCCTGCAGGCCCTGGGGGTAGAGGGCCACCGCATCCTGGCCCGCGGCTACGGCGAGATGTACCCGGTGGCCGGCAACGACACCCCGGCCGGCCGCCAGCGCAACCGGCGGGTGGAGATCATCATCTCCGAGGAGAACGCCGCCATCCCAGAAAAGCTCTACTAAACCCGCCCAACCTCTTCCCGCCCATGGCAAGAAAACGGTTTCTCTCGCCCATCGCCGCCGGACTGCTCTGCTTCCTGCTCGCCGCCGGCCTCGCCGGCCCGAGGCCGGGCCGCGGCGGCGACCTGCCGCTGGAGGCCGTCCCAACGGATACCGCCTCCGCCGAGAAAGAAGGGCTCAGCCGGCGCCAGAAAAGCCTGCTCTTGAACGGCGGCGGCGTGGGGCTCATCGTGCTCTACGGCTTCACCGCCTGGGATTACGGGGAACACGACTTTCACTTCAAAAACGAAGGCTGGTTCGGGCGCGACACCAAGGACGGCGGCATGGACAAACTCGGCCATTTCTGGGCGAGCTACGCCCTCACCCACCTTTTGGCCGAGACGTATGAAAGCTGGGGGTACGCCGAAGAGAAATCACTGCTCTACGGCACCGGTTCCACCCTGCTGCTGCAGACCGCCATGGAGGTGGCGGACGGCTTCAGCGGCTTCGGCTTCTCCTGGGAGGATTTTCTTGCCAACCTCCTGGGCACCGCCGTCGGCTACCACTGGAAACGCCATCCCGCCCTGCAGGAGAAGATCGATTTCCGGCTGGAGTACATGCCCTCCTTTGACGGCAGCGACTTCGACCCCTTCACCAACTACAAGGCCCATAAGTATCTGATGGCCGTCAAGGCCGACGGTTTCCCGGCCCTGCGCCGGCCCGGGCTCGAATACCTCGAGCTGCACCTGGGCTATTACGCCCGGGGCTACGACTCCGAGGACGTTTCGAAACGAAACCGCCACCCTTTCATCGGCCTGGGGCTCAATGTCGGCAAGCTGGCCCGCCGCCATTTCGACACCCGGATCTTCGATTACCTGCAACTGCCCTACATCTCCCTTTCCCTCAGCGCCGACCTCGACTGAATCCTGCCCCCTCCGGCGGGCAAGAGAAGGGATGGGAAAAGACCCGGGCTTCGGGTAGACTTGGCCGAGCGGGGGACACCCACCACTGCGGCGGCAACCATCCCCGCCGTGGCTCCCCGACCTCTTTCCCGAAGAACGAGCGGCGCCGCCGCACTGGTACTCTCTCCATGGCCGAACCGCCCATCAACACGGTCCACACGGTTCTCTCCGAGCTTCTCGAGCACCAGCGCCGGCTGCACGGCGGCCACCTCGAGGAGCAGAGTCTGGTTTACGCCCAGGCCCTGCTCCGCCAGCTGCGGGAACGGCACACCTGCCCGCTACTGCCGCCCCAGGTGGTGGTGATCGGCCCGACCCAATCGGGCAAGAGCACCGTGGTCAATCTCCTCCTGGGCTGCGAAGCGGCCGGGGTCAGCGAACTGGCGGGCTTCACCCGCACCGTCCAGGGCTTTGCCACCGGCCCCCTGTCCGCCGGGCTCGCCGCCTGCACCGATCGCCTGCTGGGAGAACCGGCAGATTACAGTCTCCTCGAGGCACCAGAGCACCATGGGTTTAGAGCTGAAAAACCCTGGGTGGTCTGGGATACACCGGACTTCGACTCCACCGCCTCCCACTCCTACCGCTCCCTGGTGCCCATGCTCTGCGCCATGGCCGATCTCATCGTGCTGGTGGCGAGCAAGGAAAAGTACGGCGACCTCTCGGTCTGGGAGATGCTGCGTCTCATCCATTCCGTGCGCCGGCCTCTCCTGGTCTGCCTCAACAAGGTCACGGAGGGCGACGAAGAACGGCTGCTGCCGGTTTTGAAGGAAAAATTCGCCGGGGAAGGCATCGCCCCCGAGTCCATTCATGCCCTGCCCTATCTCACCGGCAGCCCCCACCGCTCCCTTCTCCAGCACCCTGCCACCGCCGGCCTGCTGGCCGCCGCCCGGGAGATCACCGGCCGGCCCGCAATGCCCTTACAAACCGCGGCCATCGGCCACTTTCTCAAAAAGCACTGGCAGGACTGGAGCCGGGACCTGCGGGCCGAGCACGAAGCAGAGAAGACCTGGCAGCGCATGGTGGCCACGGCCCTGACCGAGACGCTGCGGGCCTACGGACGCGACTATCTGCAGAACCCCCACTATCACGAGGTCCTGCAGCAGACCGTGGCCAGGCTCCTCGAACTGATGGAGGTTCCGGCCCTGGCCGTGGCCATGACCCGGGTGCGGAGTCTCCTCACCTGGCCGGCCCGCAAGCTGGTGGCCGCCCTGAAGCCGCCGGCGGCGCGACCCGGCGGCGGCAGCGGCGGCGAGGAGCGGATCCTCGTCTCCCAGGCAGAGGAATTCGCACATGGCCTCGCCAGGCAGGCTGGGCAGATGGCCCAGTCAGGCGGCGGTCCGACCTGGTGGCGACTCCTCCTCACCCGTCTTGAACAAGAGACCCCGGCCATGATCGACCGAACCGGCGCCGCCATCGGTTCCTACCAGCAGGAATTCGAGGAAGAGATCGAGCGGGCCGCCCGCCGGTTGCACGACCATCTGCAGCACCACCCGACTACCCTGAACAGCCTGCGGGCGGCCCGGCTCACCGCCGACGCCGCCGCCGTGGTGCTGGCCCTGAAAACCGGCGGCATCGGCCCCAGCGACTTTTTCCTGGCCCCGGCCCTGCTCTCCTTCACTTCGATGCTGGCCGAGACTTCCCTGGGCCGTTTCATGGGACTCGAGGAGCAGCGGCTCAAGGAACGGCAAAAGGAGGCGGTCCGGCGCCGGGTGTTCGGGCCCCTGGCCGACCAACTTCTGGGCCTCCCCGAAAGAATGGACCGCAACGTTCTGCACAACATCTCAAGCTCGCGGTTCCGGGAAGCCTCGGAGGAAGTCGAGCGGCTGGCGGAGTCCGGGTGAAAGAACCCGAGCTGTCGGAAGCGACGGACTTTCCCGGCAGCAGGCAACGCAACACCGAACAAACAGGCACCCTCCCCCCGGGCCGGGTGGGCGGGCAGGAACGGCATGAACGACGATTTTTTCGTTTCCCACACCGAAAAGCTCGAGCAATGGGCCCAGGCGGCCCGCCAGCGGGGCTGGCTCGACGACTCTGCCCTGCAGCTCCTCGAAGAGGTCGAAGGGCGGCGGGGCTCCACCCTCTTTGCTCCCGACCTGTCCCTGCGGCCGCTGGTGGTCGCCTTTTTCGGCGGCACCGGCGTCGGCAAGAGCAGCCTGATCAACCGGCTGGCCGGCGGCCAGATCGCCGAAACCGGCATCGAACGGCCCACCTCGAAAGAAGCCACCCTCTACCTGCACGACGATTTCCGCCCCGAAAAGCTGCCCGCCGGCCTGCCGCTGCAGCAGACCAGGGTCAGAAAGCACCGCCGTGAATCCCAACGGCTGGCGGCCTGGCTGGACCTGCCGGACATGGACTCAACCGCCACCGGGAACCGGGCCCTGGTGGACCTCTGGCTGCCCCATATCGACTGGCTGGTTTATGTGGTGAGCCCGGAACGCTACCGGGACGACGCGGGCTGGCGCTATCTCCGGCAGCGGGCCCGACGCCATTCATGGCTCTTCGTGATGAACCACTGGGACACGGGCAGCCCGGAGCAGGTCGACGATTTCCGCCAGCAGTTGCAGGAAGCCGGCTTTCCGAACCCCCTTCTTCTGCGAACCAGTTGCGCGGCCGGAGCGGCGGACGACGATTTTTCCCAGCTCGAACGGTTGGTCTACGGCCTCATTCACCAGCACGGACTGGAGACTCTGCAAAACTTGGGAATACCTGCCCGGCTCGACGACCTGCTTCAAACCACGGACCGTTTGCGGGCCAGGCTGGGGCAAGAAGAAACCTGGCAACAGGCCGCCGCCGACTGGCGGACGAGTTTGCGGCGAAGGGTCGAAAAAAAACAACTCGCCCTGGAAGCCGCCGCCCTGAACGCGGCCCGGGAACTTTTCCCGCCCGGCACCGGGCTTGCCAGACTCCTGCCGCTGCCGGTGTCGAGCGGCGCCCCTGCCGCCGATGCCCCCATCGCCAACCGGACCGCCGCCCTTGCCAATGCCCTGCGGGCGGCGGCAGGTGGCCAGGAAAACGACACCCTGGCCGCGGATCTCCGCCACGTGCTACACCGCCACGGTCTGGCCACCGCTTCCTTTACAGGCGAACTGGCCGCGGCGGAAAAAGAGGGAGCCCTCCTCATCGACTCCGCCCTCAAAGACGCGGTCTCCCGGGCCCTGCTGCGGCCGGGTTCCCCTCTGCGCCGCAGCTCGTATCGCCTGGCCCGCGGCCTTGTCTGGCTGCTGCCCCTGGCCGCCGCCTGCTGGGCGGTTTCCTTGGCCGTGCTCGGCTTTGTAGCCGCCAGCCGCGGTGAGCAGAGCTTTTTCGGTTTCGAGTTCGTGAGCCACGCCGGCATGCTGGTCCTGCTCGCCTGGCTGGTGCCGGCCCTTGTCGCCTTCCGGCTGCGGCCCGATCCGGCGACCGCCGTCACCGGGGCCATCGGCCACGGCCTCGAGGCCGGCGGCCGGTTGCTGGAGGAGCGTTTCCTGCTGGTCTGGCAGCAGAAAAACGACGAACGCCAACAGATCCTCGCCGCTCTCGACACCCTCGAAAAACAGATCCGCCGCAGCCGGCAAGAGGTGACGGAACATCCCGACGAACTGCTGGGCCGGCTGACGGGCGGCACTCCCTCCCCCGCCGACCGGCAGCACTGGCGAGGCGCTGCACCGAAGCGTCTCGGCCTGCTGCTGCTCTTTTTTCTTCTGTTTCCGCACTCCGGTCTCCAGACGGTACAGGCCGCAGAACAGCAGGTGACGCTTCTCTCCACCCAGTTCCGGGAGCACGACGAATCCGCCCTTCTGCGCCGAGAGGTACTGGCCGGCCTGATACCGAAGACGGATTTCCAGCCCCATGACTACGACGGACTCAACCACCTGCTCGCCGCCGGCCGCCCCAGCGAAGCCGTTGTGGTCTGCAGCCTGGCCGGCGACCTGGCCGGCCTTGCCGACCGCGGCCTGCTCGCCGACCTCAAGAACATCGATCCGGCCGGCACCGCTCCTTTTCTCGAGCGCGGCTATCTCAGGCGGGCCGACGGCCGCGAACTGCCCGCCGTGCCCTGGGTGAGCGGCACCTATCTGTTCGTGGCCCACCGCAAGGCCCTGCCCTACCTGCCTGCCGGCGCCGACCTCGAAAAATTAACCTACGCCCAGCTCCTCGACTGGGCCGCCAACCTGCGCCTGCGGACGGGCAAAGCCAGGTTTGGCCTGCCTGCCGGCTCAGGAGGGCTGCTGCACCGTTTCATCCAGGGCTTTCTCTATCCGTCCTACACCGGCTCCATGACCCGCTCTTTCCGAAGCGAACAGGCCCGCCACATGTGGCGTTCTTTCCAGCACCTGTGGCGGCAAACAACCCCCTGGTCCCTGTCCTACAACCAGATGGCCGGCCCT
The DNA here is from genome assembly GCA_041599275.1 of Desulfobulbales bacterium. Lineage (GTDB taxonomy): Bacteria > Desulfobacterota > Desulfobulbia > Desulfobulbales > BM004 > JBFHWX01. The sequence continues at coordinate 6,498 of JBFHWX010000112.1, forward strand.
CTGCTGAGCGGCGAGGTCTGGCTGGGCTGGGACCACTCGGCCAGGCTGCATGAGCTTTTTCTCGAAAACCCCGGTGACTTCATCGCCTTTCCAGCGCCAGTTGGCCCCGTTGGCCGCGGCCACCTGAGCCTGCCGGTGGGCCTGGCCATCGCCGGAGCGAAGGCCGGTAGCGGGCCGGCCGCCGAACTGCTCAACGCCCTCACCCGGCCCGGAGTGGAGAACGCCGTCTTCCGGCACACCGGTTTTCTTCCCCTGCACGACGGCCCAGCGGAGACCGGACCGCAGACCGGCCTGGGAACTCTGCTGGCCGCGGCCCGCCAACAGGCGAGCGCCGCAAACAGCCTGCCGGCGATGCTGCCGGAAGGGCTCGGCACCCGGTCCAGGGCCTTCGACATTATCTACCTTCGTCTTTTTTCCGGCATCGTGCTCCAGCAACAACCCCTCTCCCCCCTGCTCGACCAGCAGGCGGAACGGCTGCGCATGTTGCTCGAAGCCGACCCCGCCCACTGCGGCCCCGCCGACGGCAACGCCGACGGTCGCTGCCTGGTCGATTAAGACACTCCTGCGGAAACCGGCATGACCATGGCACAACCTCCTCCAGTAACCAGGCCCCGCCTCCCCTTTCTCGCCCTGCTGCCTCTCCTGCTCGTCCTCCTCCTGGCCGCCGGCCTGCTGTTTGCCCTGCACACCATGAAGGAGGCCGAAAAAAGCCTGCCCGTCGAGGCCCTATCCCGGCTGCGCCAAGTCAACTTCATAGAGGAGCAGCTCTTCCAACTGGCCATCGCCCTGCGCACCTACAGCGAGCGGCAGACCGAGGAAAACCTCGATTCCCTGCACCTCGCCCTGGAGCGGGCCGACTACGCGGTGACCATGATCCACCAGGAAGAGGTCCTGTCGAGCCCCCGCAACGGCGATCTGTTCCCGGCCAGCCTCAGGGACATGGACCTTTTCTTCTCCGAGCTCGCCAGGTCCCTCGCCGCTCGCCCCGGCGCCCGGATCTCCACCGAAGTGCTCGGCGAACGGCTCGCCACCCTGCTCAACACCGCCGGTTCCCTTTCCCTGCAGACCAGCCACGAATCGGCGACGGCGGTCAACCGGCAGTTCCGCCAGCTCCAGCTCCTGCGCCGGGGCAGTCTGCTGGGCGCCGGCCTCGTCTGCCTTGCCATTCTCGGCATGAGCTGGCTGCACTTCCGGCAAAGGCGGGTCATCGCCCGGTCGCAGAGGGCCGAAGCCGCCACTTTGGAAAGCGCCGAACGGCTGCGCACCATCATCGAGACAACCCCGGCCGGCGTCTGCTTCAAAGACGGATCCGGCCGCTGGCTGGAGGCCAACCGGCAGTTCCTGGTCGTCTTCGGGCTCGAAGGCCGCGCCGTGCAGGGCCTGACCAACGCCGAGTTGGCGGAACAACTCAGCCCCGACGGCCGGACCCTCTTCCGCCGGCTCGAACGGGAGGAAGAGGAGGCCTGGCTGGCCGGCAGCAGCCGCACCCTGGAAGGAGTTGTCGACGGCACCAGCTACGAATTCGCCCTGGTGCCGCTCGCCGGCCCCCAGGGCAGACGGCGGGGCACGGTCTACTGGTGCCGCGATGTGACGGAATCGCGCCGGTACGAGCAGAGGCTCGAAGAGCAGAACCGGGAACTGGAACGGCTGCAGGAAATCTTCGTGGGCCGGGAGCTGCGGATCAAGGAACTGCGGGACAAACTGCGACGAAACAGCTCCGGGGAAAAGGAGAATGGCTTATGACCACAGAACTCCTTTCCGCCAGCCGCCGCCAACGCCTCGGCAACCGGACCCTGCTGGTCCTGCTGGCAACCCTCGTCTTTTCCCTGCTGGCCGCAACCGGCATCACCACCCTGCTGGTCTCCAGGGAAATGCTGAACCATTTCGCCAGCGAAGACGATATCGCCCTCAACCTCTTGAGCAAAGCCCTTTCCCCGGCTCTCGCCGCCGGAAAGCAGGCGGAGATCGACGCTCTCCTGGCTGCCGCCCTGCAGCGCGAAACCATCGTCGAACTGGCAATCTACGACCAAAACGGCGAACTGTTGCGGACCGTCTCCAGGCAGCCTCCACCGGGCAGCGACCCGCTCAGGAGCCGGCGGCCGATAGCCGGCCTCCAGGCCGCCGCCGGCCACCTGGAGGCGGTCACCGTGGACGGACCGCGCCAAGCCCTGGTCCGCCGCCTGGCCGCGGCCCTGTTCGTCTGCCTGTTGCCTGTTCTCGCCAGCATCACCGCTTGCAGCTACTTTTTTCTAAAACGCCTGTTCATCGCGCCGCTTTCCGAACTCAACCGGGCCCTTGCGGTCATGGGCCCCAACGATTTCAGCCCCCGCCTGGATGCCGGCAGAAAAGACGAATGGGGCCTGGTGGCCCACTCCTTCAACGCCATGGCCCAGCGTCTGGAGCAGACCGCCCGGGCCGGGGACCGGCTGCGCCGGGACATGGCGCGCCAGGTGGACGAGCGCACCCGGGAACTGGCCGCCAAGACCGAAAAGCTGGCCAGGTCCCAGACCGCCCTCACCTATCTGCTGGAGGATGTGAACGACGCCAAACAGCAGCTCGAGGAAGCCAACCACAAGCTCCAGGAGCTCGACCGCCTGAAATCCATGTTCATCGCCTCCATGAGCCACGAACTGCGGACGCCGCTCAATTCCATCATCGGCTTCACCGGCATCATCCTGCAGGGACTGGCCGGCTCCATCAGCGACGAACAGAGAGACCAGCTGCAGCGGGTCTACAACGCCTCAAAGCACCTGCTGGCACTGATCACCGACGTCATCGACATCTCGAAGATCGAGGCCGGCCGCATCGACTCCTATGCCGAGGAGTTCGACTTCAACGAACTGGTCCGTGAGGCCCTGGCCAATCTCCAGACCCAGCTCCGCGACAAGGGACTCGCCCTGCGCGTCGAGGTGCCCGCCGCCCTGCCGCTTTTCACCGACCGGCGGCGCCTGCTCCAATGCCTGTTGAATTATCTGGGCAATGCGATACGCTATACCGAGAAGGGCTCCATCACCCTGGCGGCGGAGTTGCAGGGGGAAAACCTCGTGCTGCGGGTGCGCGACACCGGCATCGGCATCGCGCCCGAAGACCTCGAACGCCTCTTCCAGTCCTTCGTGCGTCTCGACTCGCCCCTGAAACTCAAAACGCCGGGTACCGGCCTTGGCCTCTACCTCACGAAAAAAATCGCCACCGAAATTTTGTCCGGCACGGTAACGGCGACCAGCGAGCCAGGGGTCGGCTCCACCTTCGGGTTGCGGGTCCCGGCCCGGTTGCCGGCAAGAAAAGAAAAGGAACAGCCATGAAGCGGGCTTTGGTGATCGAGGACAACGACGACAACATGAAGCTCATCACCTTTCTGCTCGAGCATCATGGTTTCCAGACAATCAGGGCCTGGACCGGCGAGGAGGGCCTGCGGGCGGCGGCCTCGGAACAACCGGATTTCGTCATCCTCGACATCCAGTTGCCCGGCATGGACGGCTACGAGGTACTGGCCCGGTTGCGCAGCCAGGCCGACCAGACCGGACGGCTGCCGGTGATCGCCATGACCTCCTTTGCCATGGCCGGCGACCGCGAGAAACTGCTCGCCGCCGGCTGCGACGGCTACATCGAAAAGCCCATCGATCCCATGCTGGTCATGGCCCAGATAGAAGCCATCATCGGAGAACAGCCATGACGACCCGCATCCTGTTCGTGGAAGACCACGAAGACTCCCGGCTCATCTTCAAGAAGACCATGACCCCGGCGGGTTACCAGGTGGAGCTTGCCGCCAACGGCCGGGAGGCCCTGGAGCTTGCCCGGCAAAAGCCTCCGGATCTGGTGATCTCCGATATCCTGATGCCGGAGCTCGACGGTTTCGGCCTCTGCCGGGCGATGAAGACCGATCCGGCCCTGCGCCATATCCCCTTCGTCTTCTACTCCGCCACCTACACCGACCCGGAGGACGAGCGTTTGGCCCGCGACCTGGGCGCTTCCCGCTTCATTCTCAAGCCCATGGAAACCGAGCCCTTCCTTGCCGTCATCCGGGAGGTTCTGGAAGACCACCGCCAGGGCCGGCTACCGGTGCCGGAAAAGCCGCAAAAAGCCGACGACGAGCTGGTTGCCCGCCATGCCGGAAGGGTCACCCGCAAGCTCGACCAGAAGATGCAGGAGCTCGAAAGGAGCGAGACCCGCTACCGCCGCCTGGTGGAGGCG
>JBFHWX010000113.1:0-10601 GCA_041599275.1 Desulfobulbales bacterium
ATCCTGGGGCTGGAGCAGGTCCCAAGGGTTTGGCTGTTCGCCAATTAAAGCGGTACGTGAGCTGGGTTTAAAACGTCGTGAGACAGTTTGGTCCTTATCTGTTGCGGGCGTAGGATATTTGAGAGGATCTGTTCCTAGTACGAGAGGACCGGAATGGACGAACCTCTGGTGTTCCTGTTGTGGCGCCAGCCGCATCGCAGGGTAGCTAAGTTCGGAAGGGATAACCGCTGAAAGCATCTAAGCGGGAAGCCTACCTCAAGATAAGATATCCCGTGGCACTAGCCACCTGAAGGCTCGTCGAAGACTACGACGTCGATAGGTCGGGTGTGGAAGTGTGGCAACACATGGAGCTTACCGATACTAATGAGCCGTGCGGCTTAACCATATCTTTCCTTATCGGGAAAGATCACAGGCAGCGGAGGATTCTAAACTTAGCTGCTGTATCAACCCTAATAAATCTATTCAATTATCATAAGATTTTTCATAGCTTATCCACTTTTCGGTGGCCATAGCGTGGAGGTCACACCCGTTCCCATTCCGAACACGGTAGTTAAGCTCCACAGCGCCGATGGTACTGCCAGGGCAACTTGGTGGGAGAGTAGGTCGCCGCCGAATCCTTTTTTCATGAAAAAAGCCTTCTTCCTCGGAAGAAGGCTTTTTTTTTGCCCTGATTTCCTGAAAGTGCGACTCCGAAGTATTGTCTTCCCTCTTTCCTCTTCTTTCCCGGTTCTCTCTTTCTTTTCAGCCCTTGGCCCGAAAGTCCCGTTCTCTGCTCTCGTCCCGGTCGCAAGCCAGCTTCTTGAGCCGCCTCTTCAGAAGCAGGCGTTGCAGGTAGGTGAACGGCGCCCGCCACACTTTGAGCCGCTTTGCCGCCACTTTTTCCGGAAAAAAAACGAGGTCGAGGACATGCACCGCGTCTCCCCGCCGGCCCAGGAATCCGGCGCAACCGGCGCAGGCAACAACGATTCCGGCCCGCCCCGCTTCCTCCAGTCTTCTCTCGGTCCAGGCCGAGGAGAGATCCGGGGCCACAAACGGCACCGATCCGCCCTCGCCGCAGCAGAGCGTTTTCTTGCCGCTGTGCTTCATCTCCTGAGCTCTCACGGCACGCTCATCGACAAGCTGCCGCAGCGCCCGCTGCATCCCCTCCTCCCCACGGGCCACGCAGGAATCATGCACCGTAAAGGCTTTTCGGCTCCTCGGAGCCGCCGCAAGCCCTGCCCCGACCAACACCTCGTACACCGACTCCACCCGCAGTTTTCGGCCATACTGCCGAAACACCGAGTGACAGTTGGGGCAGGCGGTGAGTACCCGGCGTACGCCGCGGCGAACAAGAAAGTCCCGCATCTCGCCGAACATCGCTTCGAAGAACTCCTGGCGCCCCAGATCGTGGCTCGGTTTCGTGCAGCAGTCGAGAACAATGCCCAGGGAGGGGATATGGCGGCGCAGTTCGGCAAAAAGCTTTTCCGTGGTGTGCGGCCGGCTGCCCGGCAGGGCACAACCGGGAAAGAGTACGGTGTCGCATCCTTCAGGCAACCAATAGTAGGTAAAAAGCCGCGAGGTGCCCCGCCGTTCATAGCCCAGTATGGCCCGGTAGGGTCTGAGATCGAGCCTGTTCTGCTCAACGGTCTGGCGCCTCATCTCGAGAAAGAGAGCTGCCGGCTGCAGCTTCACCGGGCAGACCGCACCACAGAGACCGCACAGGGAGCAGAAAAAAGCTTTATCCAGGCCCTGGCCCAGCAGCACTTTTTCGGCAAAGTCCCGGGGACTGCCATGGCGCTCGAGGAAGAGGCACTGGCGACTGCACTTGCCGCACTGGATGCAGCGCTCGGCATGATTCGCCGCCACCGAGGCCAGCTCTGGCCGCATTTTTTCACTCGTTGTTTCTTTCTCCATGCCTGTTTCCATACTGCCGGTGGGGCAAAAAAAAGCCGGAGGGCCTTTCCCCTCCGGCGCTTTCCGTTGTGGCTGTTTACTGAGCATCTGCTTCGGTCGGTTAAAAATCCCCTGGGGAGCGTGTCCTCGTGAAATCGTCCTCAACGTAGCCCAGAGCTCCGCCTCCTGACGGTTTCACAACTTTTCCTGCACAGATTTTTTCTCTCGATCTCGCTGCGATCCTCATTGTGCAAGAGGCTCTACTGTTCAGCGTTTCTGGTACCAGCGACCCGCTTCGTCCTGCAGCCAATCGCCGGGGTTGGCCCGGGCGGCGATCTGTTGGGCCCGTCGCCGGCCCACCAGTTCGACGGAAGTGGACTGCTGGCGGGCGATGGCCTCGTAGACCGTACGGCGATCGTCATTTTCGGCCTGCACCGTGGCAGAGGCCTGGCGGGCCGCACCGGGGTAGTCGAGGTAGCCGGCGTTGTTCTCGCCGATCACTCCCTGGCCCTTCAGGGCGACGATCTCCGGCAGCCGCGCCTCCATCCTTTCCTTAAGGCCATCGGCCCAGGCCCCGGAGGCAATGGCCAGAGCGGCGCACAACAGAACGAAGCTCATTATCGAAAGCGAAAGTTTTCTCATACTCTTCTCCTGCCTCCTCTGTGGCAACGAAATCCAGCCCACCTGCCCTGCTCCGGTCATTTGCCGCCGGCTGGCGGAGTGGTTTCGGCTATCTTGTCGGCCGCCTTGTCCAGGTCGCCGAAAAAATCGTCCAGGGCCCGGTCGACCTTGATGTTGATATCGATGGTGATATGGATCGGCTTCACCTCGACAGGCGCCACCTCGACCTGGTGGCGGGATTCGATCTCGTGCTTGGTGCAACCGATTGCCGCTGCCAGGAGCAGGAGGCCCAAAACTGTCCATCGTCCCATGGGAATACCCCGGTTCATTGCATTTTATCGATGAGTTGACCCAAGGCTGAACTATACCCCAAAATATCCCCCAGGGGGAGGCGGAAATTGACCTCGAGCACGATGGGCTGGTTGATGCCGATCCCCCCCTCGCCCCGAAGCCGCCGGAAAGCGCCGCTCTGTCGGTCATAGCTGAAAGGCAGGGGCTCGGCGGGCTTGCCGTCCAGCACCATGTTGAGCACCAATTCCTCACCCACGGTGAGGAAAGTGAGTTTTGCCCAGTTGTAGCGGAAATTCCGGAGTGCGGCCAGGGCGAAATCGAGTTGGGAGAACTGCAGGGAACCAACCGGCACCCCGGCGAGCAGGGTCTCCCCCGAGCTGACCCGGATAATCCCGGATTCGCCAGGCGTTGAATAGAGAAAGCCCTCACCGAAACTCGGCACACCGTCCTCCACCACCAGGGGGATGATGCCGCTCACCGTGCCGCCGCCCTCGAGTTTGATGCCGCCGAACTCTTCGAGCAGGGCCGCGAGACGCAGCCGGTCGCAGTAGAGGGTGGTTTCATAATGGCGCTTGCCGGGACGGATGCGCAGGGCGCCGCTCTCGATCCGGCCCCCGGCCCAGCGCACCTCACTCTTTTCGACGAGCAGGGAATCTTCCGACTCGATCTGGTAGACGATGCGGCCGTCGGTGAGCCGCACCTTGCCGAAGGAGGCCTCGGCAAAGGCAAAGCTCCGGGCCGGCAGGCTGCGGGGTCGCCGGAGAATGTCATCGAAGGCAAGCTCCAGAGTCATGCCCCGGATATCGATCTTCTCGGCGGGCAGTTCGAGGCGCCCTTCCTGGAGTTGCGCTTCCACAGAGCTTTGGCCAAAAGCCAGGGGATAGCGAAAATTGGCCTGGCCCGCGAGCTTGCCGGAAAGCCGCATTTCCGGCAGATCGGTTGCAAGCGTGCGCACATCGAGGGCGGGCCCCAGCTCGAAAGCGGGCAACTCCACTTCCAGCTCAAGTTCCGGTCCACCGCCAATAAGATCGAGCCGCCCCTCGTAGCGCAACCCGAAGCCGGGCAGGGGCCCGCCCTGCTGCCCCCCCCGCAGCATGAATCCCGTCGTGGTCTGCCGCACCTCGCTCTGCAAAGAGCCAAGGGCACGACCTCCCTTGCCGAGGCCCGCCACCCGCACTGAGCCCTTTTCTGCCGAGCCAGGGGGATAGACAAGGGGCAGGCGAAGCTCAATGCCGGTGGCGGTCATCCCCGAATCCCGGTCCTCGACCCTGCCCTTCTTGAGCTCGAGGCCGGCTTTCACCAGGAAAGGCGAGACAGGATCACCGCTGCCGGGCCGCACGCTGCCCTCCAGTTGCAAGGCCTCGCCGCTCACCACAAGACCATCACGGTGGATGCGTGCCTTGGGCAGCTGCCAACGGAAACTGGACTGCCATCCCCCGGACTCTTCAGGGGTGGCTTCCAGTTTCAGAACGCCGGTGCCCTTGAGACTTTCGGCATCAACTGCCGTACCGGCAGCCCTGACAGCGAGCCCGGGCCAGTTTACGGACCAGTCCAAAGCGCCCTTCCCATGGCCGTCCAGGAGGCCTTCCACCCGAAACCCAATTTTTTCCTTACCGGAGATGCGATGCGGGCCCGAGGTGAAGGTCAGCCCGGAACCGGTTGCGCTCCCAATGCCGCCGTCCGCCTCGAGGTGGTAGCCTCCATTCTGTTTTTCGAGGAAAAAACTGTTTTTCAGCACGAGAAAAAAACCATCGTCAACCTCTGCCAATCTGCCGGCAAGCTCCAACTCACCCCGACAGGTTCCCTGGCCTTCCGGAAAAGCGCACTCGGCGGCGAGCCGGCGAACAACACCGCGGCCGCCGGCAAACCCCATGCCTAGCCCCGAGAGTTCCGCCGTGAAGGAGGCGGGCACGCCCTGCAGGGAAAGCCGCAAAAGCGGCAATTCTTCAGCCACCAAACCTTCAGCGCCGAAAAATTCAAGCGCACCTCGCTGGTAGTGGAAGTCGCGGCACTCGGCGCTTGCCTCCACACCGGTTATCCGGAAGGGGTCGAGCTCTAGGTTCGTCTCGGCCCGCAGCCCCATGCGGCCGGCAACTCCCCCCAGCTCTTCTGCCGCCACAAGGCCCGCAAGAGACGAAAGATCGAGTTGTTCCCCCTGCACGCGCAGGAACACCCTCTTGCTGCCAGAATCATACTCAGCCTCCAGGTCCAGAAGCTGACCGCCCGGGAAAAATCGTCCCTCCCCGCGACTGCGCCCGGACCCAGCTTTGGTCCAGACACCGAATTCCAGAGGCAAGCGCAGGGTTTTGCCCTCCACTTCCAGGGTGACGCTGCTGTTGCGAAGAAAAAGGCGTTCCAGGGGCAGGTTGGCGGCCGGCTTGTCGCCCTTGGTTGCCCGGCCGCCAGCCTGGCCCAGCACCGAATCGAGGTCGAGCCCAGGAAGAAGAAGCCGGCCCTGCCGGAAGGCGGCCCGCAGCTCAAGGCCGCCGACGGTAAGGGAATCGATTCTGCCCGCCAGCAGGCTTGCGGGGGAAAAATCGCAACGGACCGAATCGATGTGCAGAAACGGATTCTCCTCCTGCCCCAGTTCCACGCCAGCCAGATCGAGGTGGAAGAGCCCGAGGCTACGCACCGTTACCCTGGCCGGGCCAAGGCCAAGACGAGCCACGGTGCTGGGGAGCAGGCTCTTTTCGATAAAACCTGGCAGCAGAAGCAGGCCGATTGCGCTGAGCGCGAGGATTCCACAAAAGACGACCAGAACGAGCCTTTTGGAGATTCCCATTGCACCCATGCCTTTCTCCTCCCCGCCGGTTCAGTGTTGCCGGAGCTGGAAAAAGAGCTTGGCCAGGAGCAGCAGCCACGGCGTGCCATGCAGGATGAGATCGAACCAGTCCAAGGGCCGGACCAGCTTGCCGCGCACCAGGAGCAGGAGCTTCTCGTAGATGTGGGGTGGATTGAAGGGCGCCAACCCCAGGGTGAGGCAGGCGACGATGAGGATGGCCCAGGGGGTGGCGGCAAGAAATTTTTCCATCGGTTTTCTCCGGCTAGCCGCCCGGATTCAACCAGCGCGGCTCAACGGGCCGCCGGCCGGTCACGGTGCGGTAGGTTTCCGCCGGATGCCCGAGGGCAATCACGGCATAAATTTTCTCATCGGTGGGCAGCCCGGCGAACCGGCCGATGGCCGGATCCCGGCGCATGGCCTCGACGGCGAAGCCGATGAGGCAGGTGCCGAGCCCCAGAGCGTGGGCGCCAAGCAGGATATTTGCGGTGGCCAGCAGGGCGTCCTCGGCCGGGCAACTTGCCCCGGGCCGGCTGCCAACCAGAATGGCGGCGGTGGCCCCGTGAAAGAGCGTGTCCCTGCCCTCCTCACGCCAGGCCCGCAGGCCCTCGGCCACGCTGGCAGAATAGCGCCGGTGGTAGTCGTCGAGCTCTCCCCGGCCGAATGTTTTGAGAAATTTCCGGAGCACGGTCTTTGCGGCCAGCCGGTTCAGTTTCTCAAAATACAAAGAAACCCGGTTGCCGAACGCCTCCACCTGCCGCCGGGAACCGAGCACCGAAAAGGTCCAGGCCTGGCAGTTGGTGCCCGAGGGCGCGGTGGTGCCGATTTTGATCAAATCCTCGAGCAGTGCTCTGGCCACGGGTTGGGCCGAATAGGAGCGACAACTGCGGCGCGAGCGCATGAGTTGCACGAGGCCGGCGGGATTCGGCCGGCCGAAGGGCAACCAGTCGGTTTCCTCGGCAAAGTTTGCGAAGTGCAGAAGAGGTGCCACGCCGCTCACCGAAACCGCACCCTCCGGGCAGGCGGCGGCGCAGTGACCGCAGCCCATGCAGCGGTTGCCGCGCGGCTCCGCCAAACCGTCGACAAGACCCAAGGCGCCGGAAGGGCAGACCGCCAGGCACTGGCCGCAGCCCATGCAGCGGAGGCTGTCCACCTGCACCACCGGCTTTATGGAGCGGCTGCTCACGGCTCCCCTCCCCGCTCCACCACCAGCGTTTCCGAAGCCCCGGCGCCGGCCTCGGTCAATTCCGCCACGAAACTGCCGACGATCACCTTGCTCGCCATCTTGACCAGCATGTGCCGGTGGTCGGTGGTGATCCATAGCCGGAGCTTGGCGTTCTTGCTTTTCTCGAACACACCGCCAATATGCTGCAGTTCCGGTTCCAGCACAAAGGTGTCGAAGGTGCCGGCCGGTACCTCGAGCCGTTCCCGGCCAAGGATGCGGCCGCGGCCGATCACTACTTTCTTGCCATCGGCAACCGGCCGGGCGATCTCGGTCTGCTCGTTAATGTCGAGGGTGCGCACATAATAAAAGATGGAAAGCGGGTCGAAGGCTCCCGCCAGGAGCGGAGTCTGCCGTTGGTCCTTGCCGTAGTTGCTGTAATGGGCGAGATCCGTCTGCCAATCGAATTCCACCACGATGTCCCGCTCGGTGGAGCCCTCCTTCTGTTTCTTCTTGTAGAGAAGCGAGTGGTTCATGCCCGCGTCGACCCAGGCATCGATCCGGTCTCGCACCTTGTAGAAGACATCGATGAACTCGGTGCTGGTGGCGGTCATCAGGAAATGATAACTCTCCTGCCCGCCGAGCTGTTCCATGGGCAGCACTTCGAGGGTCGCCTGGCCGGCCACGATGGGCCCCCAGCGGAGTTGGTAGACATGCCTCTCGCCTGGCAGGAAGGCGGCTTCCGCCGCCGCTTCGCCGGCAATAGCGGCGGACTGGGCCGGCCAGAGAAGCCAGACGAAGAGCCAGGCTGCCAGCAGAAGAAATCTTCGGTTCATGGTTTCAGCCTCCCGGGAGGATCACCCAAAGAAGTAGCCCAATGTTGGAAAAGCACGTTGTGCCCGGCCTTTTTCATTTTTTTTGGCGTCAAACCACTTTACCGGTAGTATGATATGAACCATTGCTGATTCCAACCGGTTCCGTTTCCATGTCAAGGGGCCCGGCGGCCATCTAAAGAGGCCTGCGGGGCAGCAGGATTTGCACGGACCGCTCAACTCCCTGCGTGCCTCCATGTTGCGAAGCGGCCACGGCCCATATCTGTCGCTCACCACCAAGATCGTCGTCTCGGTCTGCGGCTTCGTCCTGCTGGGCGGCATGCTCTTCTGGAACCAATTATTGCGTTCCGAAGAAGAGAGCCTCACCCGCGAGATAACCGAAGACGCCCAGACCATCTCCAGCCTCATCGAAAGCAGTCTCCGCCAGGCCATGCTCCAGGCTCACCCCCAGGCCATCCAGCGGACCCTGGAATCCATCGACCGCAAGGATTCGATCCTCGCTCTGCGCGTTCTGCACCTGGATGGAAGAATCTACAGCTCTTCGCGGACCGGGGAAAGAAATAAAATGCTGCAGGAGGTCGCAGACCGCCAGGGGCTTGCCGAACTGGAGGCGCCCCTGGCGACCGCGCCGTCCAACGAGCAGGTCCGCATCTTTCAGCACCCGGGAGGTTACCGGATGCTGTCGGTGGTCACCCCCATTGCCAACAGCCCCGACTGCTCCAGCGCTTTCTGCCACGTCCACCCGCCGGACAGGGAGAACCTCGGCCTGCTGATGACCGATCTTTCCCTCAGCCAGATCGACGGCCGCATAAAAAACAAGATGGTCACCGCCGCATTTTCCCTTTTCACCTACGTGATCATCATGGCCACGGCGCTCACCTTCATCCTCTGGCGGCTCATCATCCGGCCGCTGCACACCCTTTCCATTGGCATGAAACGGGTGTCGGCCGGGGACCTGGCCACCACCATCACCATTGAACGCAACGACGAGCTGGGGGACCTGGCCAGAACCTTCAATGACATGCGGGAGGAAATAGCCCAGCACCGCGGCAAGCTCAGGGAATGGAACGAACGGCTGGAGGCCGAGGTAGCGCGCAAGACCGAGGAAATCAAGAAAACCCACCATCAGTTGCTGCAGGCCGAAAAATTGGGCGCCCTCGGCCGGCTCACCGCCGAGGTCGCTCACCAGATCCGCAATCCGCTCACCGCTCTGGGCGGTTTCGGCCGCAGGCTCTACCGCTCGGCCACCGACGACACCCAGCAGAAATACGCCTACATCATCATGCGGGAGGCCGAGCGGCTCGAAAACATCTTGAAGGACGTCCTCATTTTTTCGAAGGAAAGCAAACGGGTTTTCGAAAAACGTCCGGTCACCGCCCTGGTCAACGACGCAATCCTGCTCTACCGCGAGACCTGCGACGAACAGCAGGTGGCCATCGAACTGGCCTTCGGCACCGACAGCACCGTGCTCATCGAGGAAGACCAGCTCCGCCAGGCCCTCAACAACCTGATCGCCAACGCCCTGGACGCCATGCCCGAAGGCGGCACCATGTCGGTGCAGACCGGCCTGCAGACCATGAACCACGTCTGCTATCTCTTCATCTCGGTGCTCGACACCGGCCCCGGGATCGAGGAGGACATGATCTGCCACCTGTTCGAGCCCTTCTTCACCACCAAGAAGAGCGGCAAGGGCACGGGGCTCGGCCTTGCCATCAGCAAGAAGATCGTCGAGGAACACCAGGGTCTCATCCACGTCGCCAACCGGCCGGAAGGGGGGCTTGCCGCCACTCTCTTCATACCCTGCGCCGACGAAGGGGTTGAAGGATCCTCTCCCTGCTGGGAGCACAAGAACTGCGAGCGGCCGACCAACGACGAGCAGTCCTGCCCTTCCTTTCCCCATTTCGGCTCCTCCTGCTGGGCGGTGGCGGGCTCCCTGTGCTCGGGGCCGGTGCGGGGGACCTTCGCCAAGAAAATCGAAAGTTGCCAGGAGTGCGATTTTTTCAAGATGCGCACCGGTTCCAGCCCCCCTAAAGACTCCTCTGCTTGACAGAAACGGTGAAGCAGGCCACAATAGCCGCTCTGTTCACCCTCAGGCACTAACCCCTTTTCACCGCACTTCCTTCATGCCCGACAAAAAAACCAGCACCCACTGTCTGCAGCTCGAATACCCCTGCCGCTGGCTCTACAAGCTGATCGGCGCCGACCGCGAGCAGCTCGAGGCGGCGGTGGCGGCCCTGGTGACCGACCCTCTGGCCTCCCTCACCCCTTCCCACAGCAGCCGTACCGGCAAGTACACCTGTCTCGATCTCGAAACCATGGTAGCGGACGAGGAAGCTCGCAACCAACTCTACCTCGCCCTCAAGCAGCACCCGGCGGTGAAGATCGTTCTCTAGCCGCACCAACCATGGCCGCCTATATCCTCAAACGGTTGTTGCTCATGATCCCGACCCTGTTCGGCATCATGCTGGTGACTTTTACCGTCACCCAGTTCGTACCCGGCGGCCCGGTGGAACAGATGCTGGCCCGCATCGAGGGCCACGGCGCCGGCGGCGAGGTGCAGGTGCGGCCCACCGGCCTCTACCAGGGAGCCAAGGGCCTGGACCAGGAGCGGCTCGCCGAACTGAACGCTCTCTACGGTTTCGACAAGCCGCCAGCGCTGCGCTTTTTCACCATGATGAAGAACTACCTGGTGTTCGATTTCGGCGACTCCTACTACCACCGGCGCAGTGTGGTGGATCTGGTGATCTCCAAGCTGCCGGTCTCCATGTCGCTCGGGCTCTGGACCTTTTTCATCGTCTACTCGGTGTGTATCCCGCTTGGCATCAAGAAAGCGGTGCGGGACGGTTCCCGTTTCGACGTGGCGAGCTCGACGGTAATTTTGGTGGGCTACGCCATCCCCGGCTTCGTGCTCGCCATCCTGCTCATCGTGCTGTTCGGCGGCGGCTCCTTCTGGAATATATTTCCGCTGCGCGGCCTGGTGAGCGACAATTTCGCCGAGCTCTCCCTCATCGAAAAAATCCTCGACTACCTCTGGCACATGGTG
>JBFHWX010000114.1:0-10597 GCA_041599275.1 Desulfobulbales bacterium
GGTGTAGGTGACGTGGCAGGGCAGCTGGGCGAGGGCCGGCTCGCCGGCCGGGGTGGAGAAGGAGAAATAATGCGGGGGCAGGTCGCCATGCTGGGCCTCGAGCCCGGAATAGTCGATGGTGCGGCCGTCGAGCCGGGCCGGGGTACCGGTCTTCATGCGGCCCATGGCGAAGCCGGTTTCCTTGAACCACTGGGCGAGCCTGGTGGACGGCGGGTCGCCCATGCGGCCGGCCGGGAACTGCTTGAGGCCGATGTGGATCAGCCCCCGCAGAAAGGTGCCGGTGGCCACCACCACGGCGGAGACCGAAAACGTCTCGTCGAGCGAGGTCACCACCCCGCAGACCCGCTGCTCCGGCCCGTCGGTGAGGATCGCGTCGATCACGGTCTGGCGGATCTCGAGGTTCTCCTGGTGTTCGAGCACCTCCTTCATGCGCAGCCGGTAACGGAGCTGGTCGGCCTGGGCGCGCGACGACCAGACCGCCGGGCCCTTGCTGGTGTTGAGGCGCCGGAACTGGATGGCGGTGGCGTCGATGTTCTTGGCCATCTCGCCGCCCAGGGCGTCGATCTCTTTGACCAGGTGGCCCTTGGCCAGGCCGCCGATGGCCGGGTTGCAGCTCATGGCGCCGATGCTGTCGAAGTTCATCACCGCCAGCATGGTACGGCAGCCCAGACGGGCGCAGGCCAGCGCCGCCTCGCAGCCGGCGTGCCCGCCGCCCACCACCACCACGTCGTAATCTGTTTTCCGCAAGAGGTTCATGGTCTTCGTTCACCCGTCATCGTTTGTCCGCCTGGCGCTGCCAGCGGAACACCGGCCGCCGGGCCATGGCCCAGAAGTCAGGGGTCAACAGCACCACCACGGTGTAGAGTTCGAGGCGACCGGCCAGCATACAGAAGAAGAGCACCAGCTTGGCGGCGTCGGGCAGGGCGGCGAAATTCTGGGCCGGCCCGACCAGATGCAGACCAGGGCCGATGTTGTTGAGCGTTGCGATCACCGCCGTGGTGCCGGTGACGATGTCCACCCCGAGGGCGGTCACCGCCAGCGAGCCCAGCACGAAGAAGGCGATGTAGATCGCAAAAAAGCCGAGAATGCTGATCAGCACCTCCCGGGGCACCTTCTCGCGGCCCAGCTTGATGGTGCCCACCGCCCGCGGGTGCACCAGGTTGCGGAGCTGGAGCCGGGCGTATTTGAAAAAAAGCAGCAGCCGCACGTGCTTGATGCCGCCACCGGTGGAGCCGGCGCAACCGCCCACGAACATGAGCGACACCAGCAGCACCTTGCAGACCGGCGGCCACTGGTCGAAGTCGGCGGTGCCGAAACCGGTGGTGGTGAGAATGGAGACCACCAGGAAGAAGGCGCTCCGGACATTGGCGCCCACGGTTTCGAAGGTGTCGTAATACTGATTGGCGGCGATGATCACCAGCACCGAGCCCAGGGTGAGCAGCAGATAAAAACGGAACTCCTCGTTTCGCCAGTAGTTGGAGAGCCTGCCCCGCAGCCCGTGATAGTGCAGCGAAAAATTGATGCCGGCGAGGAACATGAAGACGATGATCACCGTCTCCACGTAGACCGAGTTGAAATACCCCACGCTTGCGGTGTAGGTGGAAAAACCGCCGGTGGCAAGGGTTGCGAAGGAGTGGCAGACCGCGTCGAAAAGATCGAGACCGCCCAGCAGCAGCAGAAAGATCTCCACCAGGGTGAAGAGCACATAGACTTTCCAGAGAATGCGGGCGGTGTCCTGGATGCGCGGCGCCAGCCGGTCCTTGGTGGGGCCCGGCATCTCGGCCTGGAAGAGCTGCATGCCGCCGATGCCGAGAAGCGGCAGCACCGCCAGGGTCAGCACGATGATGCCCATGCCGCCCAGCCAATGGGTGAGCGCCCGCCAGAACAGCACGCTCTTCGGCAGCACCTCGACGGTGACCAGGATCGACGAGCCGGTGGTGGTGAAGCCCGACATGGACTCGAAGAGGCAGTCGACAAACGAATTCATCTCGCCCGAAAAATAAAAGGGCAGCGCTCCCAGAAAGGCCAGCACCAGCCAGGAGAAGACCACCACCGCGAAACCGTCCCGGTAACCGAGCTCGCTCTCGGCGGCAAACAGCGCCACCAGGGCGAATCCGAACACGGCGCCGCCGGCGGCGATGCCGGCGAAGGTCCAGGCCATGTGGTCGCCGTAGAAGAGGCTGATGGGAATCGGGGTCAGCAGGCAGAGGGAGAGGACGATCAGCAGCTTGCCGAGGATATTGAGAACACCGCTCGTTCGCATGGAAATACCGTGGGCCGGGGAGGAATCATTCCCCGAAGAAGGATTCGAGGCTCTGCAGGGCGCCCTTGGCGAAGAAGATGACCAGCACGTCGTCGGGCCGCAGCACCGTCTCGCCGCTGGGGATGAAGACCTGCTTGTCACGGATCACCGCGCCCACCACCGCTTCCCGCGGGAAGTTGAGCCCCATCAGGGTGGCGCCGTCGAATTCCTGGCGCCGGGGCACCTTGATCTCGACAATCTCGGCGTCCGAGCCCAGAACGGTCGCCACCGACAGCACGGCGCCGCGGCGCACGAAGCGCAGGATCATGTCCGCCGCCACCTGCCGGGGCGAAAGCGCCACGTCGATGCCCAGCTTGCCAAGCAGCGGAATGAAGTCGGGGCGGGTGATGCGGGTGATGCACTTCCTGGCCCCGTGGTGCTTGGCCAGGAGGCTGGTCAGGATATTGTCGGTGTCGGAGTCGGTGAGCGAGATCACCAGATCCGCCCGGTCGATGCCCTCCTCGAGCAGCACGTTGGCCTCGAGACCGTCGAAGTTCAGCACCAGGGTATGCTCGAGATGCTTGGAGAGAAAATCGCAGCGGTCGGCGTCCTGCTCCACGAGCCGCACGTCGATGCCGCGCCCCTCCATCTTCTGGGCGACCAGGAAGCCGATGGAGCCGCCGCCGATGATGAACACCTCCTGGGGCGCCCGGCTGGTGAGGTTGAAAAGCTCCTGCACGGCGCCGATGTCCTCCCGCCGCATCATCAGGTAAATCCTGTCGCCGGCCTCGATCCGGTCCTGGCCGCGGGGAATGATGGTGCGGCCGCCGCGCATGATGGCCACCATCACGAAACGGTGGGAGCCCTTCAACTGCTTCATCTCGATAAGAGAACGGCCGATGCAGGGGTTGTTCTCGTGGATCAGGTAACCGAGTTGGACGAGTTGGCCGTCGGCGAACTCCGCCATGTCGACGGCCTCGGAGATGTTGCTGAGCTGGATGATCTCGTCGGTCATCGCCCAGTCCGGGCTGATCAGCAGATCGATGCCCAGGGCTTCGGCATTGAGCGAGGTGCCGGCCGAGAGAAAGTCCTCGTTGCGCACCCGGGCGATGCGTTTGCCCACCGTGTACTGGCGGGAGAGCAGGCAGGCCACCAGGTTCACCTCGTCGCTGTCGGTGACCGCGATGAAAAGATCGGCGTTGTCGACGCCGGCCTCCTCCAGTACCCTGGCCGAGGCGCCGGAACCGTGGATGGCGAGAATGTTGAGCTCGCGTTCGAGCCGCCGCAGCTTCACCTCGTCGCGGTCGATGAGCACGACCTCCTGGCCCTCCACCGAGAGTTTGGCACTCAGATGCTGGCCGACCATGCCAGCGCCAACGATGATTATCTTCACGGTTGCGACCTGTAGGAAGTGACGGACGGTGGCCCCGGGAAACCCAGGACAAACCGGCAACTCTTTGTCTTTACGAAAAAACAGGAAAAGCTACGAGCCGGCTCCGGCATTATAGAGGGTTGCGGGCGGTTTTGCAATTCCGCCGCGCCGCCGGCCGGGGAGCGCTCAGTCGGAAATCTTCGATTTGAGGTCCGGCATGGTCTCGGGTTTGGAAGCGTCCCAATAGCGGCTTTCCTTGCCGGTGGCGGTGACGTTCTCGTAGACCCCGTTGTCGCGCCGCACCAGCTTGGTGAAGCCCATGTTCTTCAGGTCGCTCGTGGTCTTCGGGGTGTTCACCGAAACCAGGGAAATCAGCCGCCGCACCGGCTGGTGGCATTGGGGGCAGAGGGCGAGCTTGGCACTCTGCATGGACTGGGTGAATTCGAAGCTCTTGCCCAGCCCGCAGCCCTCGCCTTCGTGTTCGTATTCGTAAACCGGCATTATATACCCCTTTCTCTCGCTGCCAGGCCAACCAGCGGTAAACCGGCATACCCGCAGCGCACGGATGGTTTATACACCCTTTGCCCAAAGCTGACAAGCCCGGCCGGCGCGGTGGCGGCCGGACCCGGGTCGCTGCCCCCCCTCGCGCAAAACCAATTGACAGACGAAGCCGACTGTGTTTACATACGCGTTTTGCTCCGCCCATCGGCGTCGTCCCGCACGGCGGCCACAGAAGCGGCGCAGGGATCGCATCCGTTTTCGCCCCGGCATTTCTTCCCGACCCGGCCCATCCCCTTGGGGCGCCGGCAAAAACGGCGGCGGCAACGACTTCAACAGTGCAAAAGAACAAACTGGTAAGGAATTCATCATGAGCAAGAGAACTTTTCAGCCGAGCACCCTCAAGCGCAAACGCAGCCACGGTTTCCGTCTGAGAATGAGCACCAAGGCCGGCCGCGCCATCATCAACGCCAGAAGGGCAAAGGGCCGCAAGCGGCTCTCCGCCTGATTTCCGCCCCGCCGGGCGAGGCGAAACAGAAAAGGCCATCTGCCGGCCGTCACATGAAGACCCTGCCGCTACCCAAGTCCTGTCTTCTCCTCGAAACCTGGGAATTCAAGCGGGTCTACGAACACGGCAGGCGGCTCCGGGGGCGCGGGTTCAGCATCATCCACACCCCCAGCGACAAAACGGCAAACAGGCTCGGAATCAGCATCCACCGGAAGATCAAAGGAGCTGTCCGGCGCAACAGGATAAAACGGATCATCAGGGAATTTTACCGGCTGCACCGGGATTTTCTGCCACCGGCCCACGATATTGTCTTCACCGTCCGTCCGGACTTCGAGGCCGACAGTCCGGCGGAGGTGGAACGGGCCGTGCAGCAGGTGCTGCAGAGCCGAAAAAAAACGGTGCCGGCCACCGGCTGACCGGCCCCCCTCTTTCCCGGCCTGTTTTCCGTTGAGACACCCGGCGCCGAACAGCAGGAGTCGTTCACTCTTTTGAGCGCGCAGACCATCGAACAAGGCGCCAGCCGTCTTCTCCTCGCCCTTCTCCGGGGTTACAAACTGGTCCTGTCCCCTCTCCTGCCCCCTTCCTGCCGTTTCGTCCCCACCTGTTCCCAGTACGCCATGGACGCCGTGCAGCGCTACGGCCCCTGGCGCGGGAGCCTGCTCGCCGCCCGCCGGGTGCTGCGCTGTCACCCGTTCAACGCCGGCGGTTTCGACCCCGTCGAATGATCCCGCCCCGCGGCGACAAACCATTTCCGGCTCCGGAGCTGCGATGCCCGGGGCGTGAGGCACACCCCCCCATGGACACCTACAGAGCCTTCCTGGCCATCGTTCTGTCGTTTGCCATCCTGCTGGGCTACCAGTTCTTCTTCGGCGGCCTCGAAACACCGCCGGTGCAGCCCCCCGCCGTGCAGACCGCCGAACCCCAGGCCGCCCCGGTTGCCGAGCCAGCCGTCGCCCCCGTTCCCCCGCCGCCGCCCGCCACCTATGCCCCGCAACGCACGGGCCGCGACATCCCGGTTGAAACCACGCTGTTCCGGGCGGTGCTCAGCGAGTCCGGCGGCACGGTCAAAAGCTTCCAGCTCAAGCAATTCAAGGAAAGTAACGAAGAGAACTCGAACCCCAAGGAACTGATCACCACCAGCGGAGCCGAGTTGCCCCTGGGTTTTGGCTGGGGTTCCGCCCTGCCGGCGGATCTGCCGCTGGTCTACACGGCCAGCACCGACGCCCTGCAGGCCACCGGCGACAGCCCGGCGGAACTCAGCATGACCGCCAGCCTGCCCTCGGGTCTGGCCATCACCCGGCGCTACGGCTTCGATCCCCAGAGCTATCTCTTCACCCTCGCGGTGGAAGTCCGCAACAACGGCTCGGTTCCCCTGCAGGGAGCTCCTGCCCTGGCCCTCACCAGTCTGCCCTTCTCCCCTGGCGAGGGCAGCGGCTATATCTTCACCGGAGCAGCGGCCCTGGTAAACGGCTCGCTGGAAGAAGTCAAGCCCCAGGACCTGGCCGACGACGGCCCCCGGGTGTTTTCCGGAACCATCAACTGGGCCGCCTACGAAGGCAACTACTTCATGACCGGCGTGGTACCGGAGACCGGCGAGGGCACCAACGTCCGTTTCTCCGCCGAGGCAGAGAAAACCACCACCCTGCTGTCGGCCCCCGCCGACACACTCAACCCGGGAGAGAGCCGGCTTTACACCTACCGCGTCTATTTCGGCCCCAAGAAGGTGGACACCCTCAAGGCCACCGGCTACGAGCTCGACCGCATCGTCAACTTCGGCTGGTTCGACCTGCTGGCCAAGCCGGTGCTTCTCATCCTCAATTTCCTCTACAAATACGTCGGCAACTACGGTATTGCCATCATCCTGGTCACCGTGCTCTTCAAACTTCTCTTCTGGCCCATTTCCCAGAAGGGCATGAAGTCCATGAAGAACATGCAGAAGGTCCAGCCCAAAATGGCCAAGATCCGGGAAAAGTACAAGGACGACCCGACCCGCATGAACCAGGAGGTGATGAACCTCTACAAGACCTACAAGGTCAACCCCCTGGGCGGCTGTTTGCCCATGCTGCTGCAGATCCCGGTCTTCTTCGCCCTCTACAAGGTGCTGCTGCAGGCCATCGAACTGCGCCACGCGCCCTTCATGCTGTGGATCACCGATCTGGCGGCGCCTGACCGGCTGCCCATCGGCTTCGACCTTCCCTATCTGGGCGGCATCCCGGTTCTCACCCTGCTCATGGGAGCGAGCATGTTCCTGCAGCAGAAGATGACCCCCACCGCCGCCGACCCGGCCCAGGCCAAGGTGATGCTCTTTCTGCCGGTGATCTTCACCTTCCTCTTCCTGAACTTCGCCTCTGGCCTGGTGCTGTACTGGTTCGTCAACAATCTCCTGTCCATCGGTCAGCAGTACCTGGTCAACCGGCAGACCAGCACCTGACCCCATCGACGGGCGCCGCCGGCAGCGGCCTTCGCCCTGTTTCCAGGAGAACGGAGATGTCACCCAAGAAATTGGAATTCAAAGGAAAAGATGTCGCCGAGGCAATCCGCAACGCCTGCGACAGCCTGAAGGCAAGCCAGGAAGACCTCGACATCGAGGTGCTGCACACCGGCAGCGCCGGCATTTTCGGACTCTGCCGGCGCAAGGCCGTGCTGCGGGTTTCCCTCAAGCAGCGAAAGGAGAGCGAGGGCCGGAAGGGCCGGCCACGCCCGGAGGGCAAAAAAACGGAACACCCCCCGCAGCCGCCTCCGCCTGTAAAGGAACAGAAGGAACCGCCAGCCAAGGAACCGCCGGCTCCCAAGCCCAGGCAACCGCAAGCGCCGGCCGCCGCCGATGCCAGCGGACCGGGCAAGGAGGAATCCCGCCCCCGGCCGCCCGCGGTCACCAGGGACGAGGCACCGGTGCAGCGGCCAGCCGCCCCACGGCCGCAGGCCGTTGCGGAGCTTTCCGAAACAACGGCGACCGCGGTGCGGGAAAACCTGGAACGACTGCTCGCTCTCATGGCCTGCCCGTCGGAAGTCTCCGCCGACATCTCCGACAACAGCCTGCTCCTGCACGTCAGAGGCGAGCACCTCGACACGGTGATCGGCCCCGACGGCAAGACCCTGGACGGCATCCAGTACCTGCTGCGCAAGATCGTCGGCAAACAGTTCTCCGAGAAGATCCAGGTCACCCTCGACGCCGGCGATTTCCGGGAGTCCCGCACCGAAGAGCTGGAGACGCTGAGCCGCCAGTATGCCGCCGAGGTCATCGAGACCGGCAAGACCCGCTCCATCGCCGGGCTCAATCCCGCCGAGCGCCGCATCGTCCACCTGAATCTGCAGAAGATCCCCGAGGTCCGCAGCCGCTCGGTGGGCGACGGCCTGCTCAAGAAGGTGCTGATCTTCAAGCCCGGCAAAGGCAAAAAGCCCGGCGGCGGCCGCCGGCGCCAGGGGCCCAGACCGCCAAAGACCAAGGAGTAGTGCCCGGCGCTTTACCGGGCACCGCAACGTCATGCTGCCGGACCGCGAAGAAACCACCATCGGCGCCATCGCCACCGCGCCGGGAGCAGGCGGCATCGGCATCATCCGCCTGAGCGGCCCGCTCTGCCGGGCCATCCTCGAGGCCATCTTCCGCCCCCACCACCAAGGCCGGCAACCGACGAGCCATCGCCTCACCTACGGCTGGATCGTCGATCCTGCCGGCGGCCGCCCCATCGACGAGGTGCTGGCCGTGTTCATGGCCGCCCCCCACACCTACACCCGCGAAGATGTGGTGGAGATCCACTGCCACGGCTCGTTCATCGCGCTCCAGGAAATCCTCGCCCTCTGCTTTGCCCACGGAGCGAGACCGGCGGCCGCTGGCGAGTTCACCAAGCGCGCTTTTCTAAACGGCCGCATCGACCTCACCCGGGCCGAGGCGGTACTCGATCTCCTGGAAGCCAAGACCCGTGAAGGCCTGCAGATCGCCTCCAACCAGCTGGGCGGCGGGCTCTACGCAGAGGTCGAGCGAATCCGCGACGGCCTGGTCGAGCTGCGGGCCGTGCTCGAAGTGGTGATCGATTTTCCCGAGGACGAACTGGAGCTCCTCGATGCCGATGCCTTGGCCTGCCGCCTCGAAAGCGAGGTATCAGCCCCGCTCACCGCTCTTCTCGCCGCCGCCGACACCGGCCGCATTTTCCGCGAAGGAATCTCGGCGGTGATCCTCGGCCGCCCCAACGTCGGCAAATCGAGCCTGCTGAACACCCTGTTGCGCGAGGAGCGGGCCCTGGTCACCCCGGTGCCCGGCACCACCCGCGACACCATCGAGGAACTGGTCAACATCAAGGGCATGCCGGTGCGGCTGGTGGACACCGCCGGCATCCGGGACACCGACGAGGTGGTGGAAGGGCTCGGCATCGAGCGGGCCCGGGCCAAGCTTGCCCAGGCCGACCTCATCCTCTTTCTGGTCGACGCCACCCAAGGCGTCACCGGTGACGACCGCCGGCTTTTCGAAACCGCCGCCAGCCACCGGGAGAGCACCATCCTGGTGGTGGCCAACAAGATCGACCTGGCGCCGGATTTCAGCAGTGCCGACCTCGAGCGGAGCTTTCCCGGCAGCCCGGTGGCCGCCATCTCGGCCCGCAGCGGCCTTGGCATCGACGCCCTCGAAGAGAAAATCTTTGCCGCCATGGCCGGGGAAAAAATGCGCTGGGACTCCGGCTCCTCCTGCGCCCCCAACCTGCGCCACAAGCTCTGCCTCGAAAAGGCCCTCGCCGCCAGCCGCCGGGTGGAAGCGGGGCTTGCCGCCAATGCCCCCGCCGATCTCTTGGCCGTCGACCTGCAGGCCGCCCTCGACCACCTTGCCGACATCGTCGGCGAAACCACCACCGAGGACGTGCTGGACGTTATTTTTTCAAGATTTTGTCTTGGGAAGTAAGGACGGGGAAAGGACAAAGGACAAAGGCAAAAGGTTAAACGACGGGGCGTCGAGACGATCTTTACAAAGGCGCCAACAAACAGGGCCGCCCCTTGCCACCAACGAAAAAATTCATCGATTAATCGAGCATTTCCGCCAATCTCAAACCAATACCTCCCAAAAAATATCCGTAGACAGCAGAAAGTTTGAAGTTTAATCTAAGCCAGATGCCTCTCCACCAACAACAGCAAGCCGACCTGACAATTGTCGCCAGCGACCCCCCAAGCATCGCTTCGGCTCCCCATTCCTCAAAGAGTGTGCAGAAAAGCGTCTTAACTATTTTAATAGGCTTCCTCTCGCAAACCTCATCAGAGAACTTCAACAGGCCGCTCCCTAAGCATTGTAAGATACTAGCAGGATCGCTGCCTGAACTCATTGACAGGTGACAGAATGAGGGTCTTTAACGACAAAGAAGACGATCACGGCCAGCCAATAAACACGCACATCAATGCAAGTAGGGTTCTCAGCCGAACGATTGATGAACTTATAGGAATTTCAAAAGGTCTACTTGCAGACGGATTAATAGTCCAGACAGAAGCAATATTTCTCGAAAAATGGCTTACCAGAAACAGAGACTGCACTGAAATTTGGCCATACAATATCCTGTATTCACGGATTCAAGATATGTTAGAGGACGGTTCCCTTGACGAGGAAGAGCAGACGGAGCTTTTCTCTCTATTACAACAGATCACAGGACAGATTAGGGTTGCCGACGAACTTGAAAACATGGCCTGCACCATCGCGTTCAACGAAAAACCCTATCCAGACATTTCCTTCACAGGGAAACAATTCTGCTTCACCGGAAAATTTCTTTTCGGCAGCAGAAAACACTGCAAGGAAATTGTTACATCAAAAGGTGGAAAAGTAGCAGACAAAATGTTTGAAAAAACCGTCGATTATCTCATCGTAGGATCTGTCGCCAGCAGAGACTGGAGGCACTCAACGCATGGAAGAAAAATAGAAGAAGCCATTGAATTCAGAGAAAAATACAATCAGCCCGTCATTCTTCCAGAAAGCCATTTTGTGAAATTCGTATATTCCTGATATGAA
>JBFHWX010000115.1:0-10549 GCA_041599275.1 Desulfobulbales bacterium
CGCTACCTGCTCGGTAACCTCTACGATTTCGATCCCGCCGCCCACCAGCTGCCGGTTTCCGAGCTCGAGGAGCTCGACCGCTGGGCCCTGCACCAGTTCGAGCTGGTCAAGCGCAAGGCGGTGAAGGGCTATGACACCTTCGAGTTCCACACCGTGTTCCACGCCCTCTACCAGTTCTGCGGCGTTACCCTGAGCTCCTTTTACCTCGACATCATCAAGGACCGGCTCTACACCGAGGCGCCGGCTTCTCGCCTCCGGCGCTCGGCCCAGACCGTGCTCCACGAGATCCTCGACGGCGTGCTGCGCCTGATGGCGCCGGTGATGAGCTTCACCGCCCACGAGTCCTGGGGGCACATGCCCGCCGACCCGAGCCGCGAGGAGAACGTGTTCTTCGGCCTCTTTCCGGCAGCCCGCGACGAGTTCCTCGACCAGGAGCTCGACCGTTCCTGGCGGAAGCTGCTCGAGGTGCGGGCCGAGATCACCAAGGTGCTCGAGGTGGCGCGCCAGGAAAAACGCATCGGCCATCCCCTGGAGGCAGAGGTGCGGGTGACGGCCTCGGGCGAGACCGGCGCCTTTCTGGCCGACCGCTGGCAGACCCTCAAACTCGTCTCCATTGTCTCGGATCTCACCCGGGTCGACGACCTGGGCGGCGAGGGGGTCGATTCCGTCGCCATCCCCGGCCTCAGGATCGCCGTTGCCCCGGCCACCGCGGAGAAATGCGAACGCTGCTGGCTGCGCGCCGGTTCGGTGGGCAGCAACCCGGACCACCCGCAGCTCTGCTCCCGCTGCTCCGGGGTGATGGCGGAGCTCGGCTGAAACCGTGGCAACGGAAAACGAAAAGAAGCCAACCGCCGGCTGGGCCCTTTTGGGCCTGGCCGGCTTGGTGCTGGTGGCCGATGTCCTCACCAAGATGTGGGTGATGGGTTCCTTTGCCCTCTATGAGACGCGGCCGGTGATCCCGGGCTTTTTTAACCTCACCTACGTCACCAATACCGGCGCCGCCTTTGGCTTCCTGGCCGGCGAGCCGGCCCGCTGGCGCCATCTGTTTTTTGTCGCCGTGGCCCTCGTGGCCCTTGCCGCCCTGTTCTACGCCTTTCGCGAGTACCGCAACCGCGGGGTTCTTTACGGGCCGGCGATCAGCCTGGTGGCGGCCGGTGCGGTGGGCAACCTCGCCGACCGGCTGCGGTTCGGGGCGGTGATCGACTTTCTCGACTTCTACCTGGGCAGCTACCACTGGCCGGCCTTCAACGTCGCCGATTCGGCGATCACCGTGGGGGTCGGCCTCTTCCTGCTCGCCACCTTTCTCGACCGCGACCGTGCCGGGCACTGACCTTCCGTCCGCCCGGGGCCGTTTTCGTTTTTTAAGCAATGACCCCAAGGAGCGTCACCATGAGCACCAGAAAGATCGCCGTTCTCTTTCCCGGCCAGGGTTCCCAGTACCTGGGTATGGCGGCCGGATTCCTGGAAACCGACGCCGCGGCCCGGCAGCTCATGGCCGAGGCCGAGGAAATTACCGGCTTTCCGGTGCGCACCCTGTGCCAGGAAGGTCCCATGGAGGAGCTGACCCGGGCCGTGCACCTGCAGCCCGCGCTCACCGCCGTCAATCTCGTTTGCTGGGGGGCCCTGGAACGGGCCGGGGTGAAGGCCGACTACTTCGCCGGCCATTCTCTCGGTGAGTTCTCCGCTCTCTGCGCCGCCGGTGTACTGTCGGTGGCCGACACCATGGGGCTGGTCACCGAACGCGGCCGGCTGATGGAGCGCGAGGGGGTAAAGAACCCCGGCGGCATGCGGGCGGTGCTGGGGCTGACCATGGCCGAGATCGAGGCGGGACTCGCGGCGGTGGCCGGCAAGGGCACGGTGGTGGCGGCCAACCACAATTCGGAAAAACAGGTGGTGATCTCCGGCGACGCCGCCGGGCTCGAGGCCGCCAGCGCGCTCTTCGACGAGCAGGGCGCCCGGGTCATTGCCCTGAACGTGGCGGTGGCCAACCACAGCCCGCTGGTGGCGGCGGCGGTGCCCGATTTCGAAAAGGCCATGGCCGGGGTTTCTTTCAAGCCGCCCCAGGTGCCGGTGCTGTTCAACGTCTCCGCCGCCGCCGAGAGCGACCCGGCGCGGATCCGGGCGATGATGGCGGGCCAGCTCGCCAAGCCGGTGCGCTGGCACGAGATCGTCACCTCGCTGGCCGCCGACGGCGTGCGGGTCTTCATCGAGGCCGGACCGAAGAACGTGCTCTCCGGATTGCTCAAAAAAATCCTGCCCAAGGGCACCGACTACAAGAGCTTTCAGGTGGATTCCCCCGAGACCCTGGCCAAGTGCCTGGCCGGGCTTCAGTAAGCACCTTCCTTGGACTTTTTGCGGCTCGCTTTTGCATTGCCTTGACAAGCGCAGCCGATCCAAGTATCTTTGCCTGTTTCCACGCGCCCCGTGCCCGTGGTGGTGCGCCCCGGGCCGGGGTCACCGGTTTTCATGCCAATCGATCGTCGTCTTTGGCGGCGGCAAGATATCGGGATAGCAAGAAAAATGTTCGAAACACTGAGTGATCGCCTGCACAAGGTCTTCCGCGATCTGCGGGGCTACGGCAAGCTGACCGAGGAGAACATCAAGGATGCCCTGCGCGAGGTGCGCATGGCGCTCCTCGAGGCCGACGTCAACTACAACGTGGTCAAGGACTTCGTGGCGGTGATCGCCGAGCGCGCCGTGGGCCGCGAGGTCACCGACAGCCTGACCCCGGGCCAGCAGGTGATCAGGATCGTCCACGACGAGCTGGTGGCGTTGCTCGGGGGCTCCACCGAGCTCTTGCGCCTCGACGGCCGGCAACCGGTGGTGATCATGCTCGCCGGTCTGCAGGGCTCGGGCAAGACCACCACCGCCGCCAAACTTGCCCGCATCCTCACGGAAAAGAGCCGGCGGCCCTACCTGGTGCCCGCCGACGTCTACCGGCCGGCGGCCATCCACCAGCTCCAGGTGCTGGCCGAAAGCGTCGGCGTTGCGGTGCACCCGTCGTCGGCCAGCGACGACCCGGTGGCCATCTGCCGCCAGGCCCTGGTCCGCGCCCAGGAAGCAAAGTGCGACACGCTGATCATCGACACCGCCGGCCGCCTGCACGTCGACGAGGAGCTGATGGGTGAGTTGCAGCGCATAAAAGAAGTGCTGCAGCCCGCCGAGATCCTCTTCGTGGCCGACGCCATGACCGGCCAGGACGCGGTGAGCGTCGCCGAAAAGTTCAACGCCGACCTCGACATCTCCGGCGTCGTGCTCACCAAGATGGAAGGCGACGCCCGGGGCGGCGCGGCGCTCTCCATCAAGAAGGTCACCGGCAAGCCGATCAAGTACGTGGGCGTCGGCGAGGCGATGGACGCCCTCGAGATCTTCCACCCGGACCGTCAGGCCTCCCGCATCCTCGGCATGGGCGACGTGCTGTCGCTGATCGAGAAGGCGGAAAAGGTCGTCGACCAGAAGAAGGCCGAGAAGCTCGCCCAGAAGATCAGGAAGGATGCCTTCACCCTGGAGGATTTCCGGGACCAGATCCAGCAGATCAAGAAGATGGGCACCCTGGAGCAGATCATGGGCATGATCCCGGGGCTGGGGCGCCTCAAGCAGATCCAGAACATGCCCAAGCCCGACGACCGGGAGCTGGTCAAGATCGAGGCGATCATCAATTCGATGACGCGGGCCGAGCGGGCCAACCACCAGATCCTCAACGGCAGCCGGCGGCAGCGGGTGGCCAACGGCTCCGGCACCCATATCTCCGACGTCAACCGGGTGCTGCAGAGCTACACCCAGATGCTGAAGATGATGAAAAAACTGCGCGGCAGCCCGGTGCTGACCGGCGGCAAGAAGAAGCGCAAACTGCCCAAGGGCCTGGGCAGATGATGTGTACCATGTGACCGGCCAGGAGCGGGTGACGGCTTTCCCTCCCTGAACGGTTTCTTCGTTGAAGAGAAGTCCAGAAACGATGAGTATGAAACGGTGCGGCGGGCGGACCCGAGCCTTCAGTGCATCGAACCAGTACAGACAACACAGTCAAGGAGTTGCAGAAAAATGGCAGTTAAAATCCGGTTGACCAGGCTTGGCAGAAAGAAAATGCCCATCTACCGCATCGTGGTGGCGGATGGCGAGGCGAAACGCGACGGACGCTTCCTCGAGGTGGTGGGTACCTACGACCCCATGCAGGACCCGGCCGCCATCGCCATCGATGCCGAGAAGCTCGACAAGTGGCTGGCCCGCGGCGCCGAGCCCACCACCACCGTGAAGAGCCTCATCGCCAAGACCCGGCAGGCAGCTCCGGCGGAGTAAGCCGGCTCCATGCGCGAGCTGATCCAGTTCATCGCTTCCTCCCTGGTGGATGCCCCCGACCGGGTGCAGGTCACCGAAAAGGAAGAGGAAGATACCGTTTCCATCGAGTTGAAGGTGGCCCGGGAGGATCTCGGTAAGGTCATCGGCAAGCAAGGGAGGACGGCGCGTGCCATCCGCTCGGTGCTGGCTGGCGCCGCCGAACGGGCCGGGAAACGGGTTAAACTCGACATCGTCGAGTAGCCATGGACCAGGCTAGCCAGGTGGCGGTGGGTACCGTGGTCAAAGCCCACGGCATCCGCGGCGAGCTGAAAGTGGCACTCTACTCCGGCTCGGCGGACGCCTTCCGGAGCTACCGCGAGCTGCTGCTGGCCCCGGCCGAAGGCGGAGACGGCGCCAGAAGTTTTGCGGTGCGCCGGGCCCGGCCCCAGGACGGCGCGGTGCTCCTGGAACTCGAGGGTATCGAGACCCGCAACCAGGCCGAAGCGCTGGTGGGCTGGAAGGTGCTGGTGGAGCGCGGCTTGTTCGCTGAGCTTGCCGAGCACGAGTACTACTGGCACGATCTCGTCGGGTTCACGGTGCGCACGGTGGACGGCACCGAAATCGGCACCGTGCAGGGCCTGCTCGCCACCCCGGGCCACGATCTCCTGGTGGTGGCGGACGGCACCACGGAATATCTGGTTCCCATGCGCCGCGAGATCGTGGTGCACGAGGACCGGGCCACCGGCGAACTGGTGATCGACCCGCCGGAAGGGCTGCTCGACCTCAACCGGGCCGATTGAGAATCTGATGGCGATTTCCATGCGGTTCGATGTGCTGACCATCTTCCCGCAGCTTCTCGATTCGCCCCTGCAGGAAGGCATTATCCGGCGGGCGATCCAGGAAGGGCGGATAGAGGTGGCGCTCCACGATATCCGGGAGTTCGCCCTCGACAAGCATGCCATGACCGACGACCGGCCTTTTGGCGGCGGCGAGGGCATGGTGATGAAGCCCGAGCCCATCGCCGCGGCCATCCGCAGGGTTCGGCAAGAACGGCCCGGCGGCCGGGTGCTCTTTCTCTCGCCCCAGGGCAGGCGATACGACCAGCGGGTCGCCGAGGAACTGGCCCGCGAGGAGCATCTCATCCTGCTCTGCGGCCGCTACGAGGGGGTGGACGAACGCATCCGCCGCCACTACGTCGACGAGGAAATTTCCATCGGCGACTATATCCTCACCGGCGGCGAACTGGCCGCCATGGTGCTGATCGATTCGCTGACCCGGCTGCTGCCCGGCGTGCTGGGCTGCCCGGAGTCGGCCAGCCAGGACAGTTTCAGCCGCGGGCTCCTGAAGAACCCGCAGTACACCCGGCCCCGGGAGTTCGAGGGGCATGAAGTGCCCGGGGTGCTGCTCTCCGGCGACCACCGGCAGATCGCCGACTACCGCTTCCTGGAGGCGGTGCGCGCCACCCTGGCGCGGCGGCCGGAGCTGCTGGCCACGGTGCGTTTCAGCCGGGCCGAGGAAAAACTTTTACGCTCGGGCGGCCTCATGGCCGCGGTGCAGGCGGCCCAGGACGCGGATCATGGATAAGCCGCCGGTGAAGATCGACATCGCCCTGGTGCACTACCCGGTGGTGAACAAGAACGGCGAGACCATTGGCTCGTCGGTCACCAACCTGGATCTGCACGACATGGGCCGGGCGGCCCGCACCTTCGGGGTGAACTGCTTCTGGGTGGTCACCCCCTTCCGGGACCAGCAGGCGCTCTTCGCCGAGGTGCTCGAACACTGGCGAAGCGGCCACGGTGCCCGCTACAACGACAAGCGCGGCGAGGCCCTGCGGCTGGTGGAGATCGTCGACGACATCGACTTTATGCTGGCCGCGAGCACTGAAAAGTGGGGCCGGCCGCCCCTGGTGCTGGCCACCTGCGCCCGGCCGGGCATGGCCACCATCGGCTATGATGAGGCAAGGCAACGGCTGGCCGCCGGCGAGCCGTTGCTGGTACTGTTCGGCACCGCCTGGGGGCTCGCTCCCGAAGTGCTGGAAAGAGCCAGCGGCACCCTGCCGGCAATTACCGGTTGCGGCGAATACAACCACCTGTCGGTACGGAGCGCCGCCGCGATTATCCTTGACCGGCTGCAGGGCGAACGGTAAAAGGCAGGGGATGACTTGGCTTTGGATTCTATTGAAGGGAGGTTTGGCCCGCCGGGCCGGCTTTTCCCTTCCGCACCATACGGCAACAAACGAAAACATCAGCTCCGACTTTGTCGCTAAGCGCTGATCCGACAACACGTCAAGAGAGAACAGGGGTGAGATGGAGGCACCCATCGGCGACAGGTTCCGGAAAGAGACCCGATGCCGAAAACAGAGACACATGAAACATCCGATTATCGACCAGATTGAAAAAGAGCAGATGCGCTTCGACCATTCCGAATTCCGGGTGGGTGACACGGTTCGCGTGCATGGCCGGATCATCGAAGGCAACAAGGAACGTATCCAGGTCTTCGAGGGCGTGGTCATCCGCCGCAAGGGCGGCGGCATGGGCTCTTCCTACACGGTGCGCAAGATCTCCCACGGGGTCGGCGTCGAGAAGACCTTTCCGCTGCACTCGCCCAGGGTCGAGAAGGTGGAGCTGGTGAGCCGCGGCCGCGTGCGCCAGGCCCGCCTCTACTACCTGCGCAGCCTGCGCGGCAAGGCGGCCCGTATCAAGAGCAAGGACATCCGCTAAGCGGTTTGCTTCCTTTTTCGGGGGCAGGGGATTTCTCTCCTCTGTCCCCGTTTCCTTTTCCGGAAACGGGGGAAAACCGTGGGCAGCAGCCGTCCAAGGCTCCAGGCGGGCAGCCTCTGGTCGCCGGCCGGCACCGATACCTTTGCCATCGAGCGCGGCCTCATGGCCCAGGGCTATCACCTGGTGGCCGGCCTCGACGAGGTCGGCCGCGGCCCTTTGGCCGGGCCGGTGGTGGCGGCTTGCGTGGTGCTGCCTGCCGGCGGTGACCCCAGCCCCTACCTCGATTCGAAGAAGCTTTCGGCCACCGCCCGTAACCGGCTTTTCGAACGCCTGATGACCAGCGGCGCCCTCATCGGCCACGCCGAGGTGGACCACGCCGCAATCGACCGGCTCAACATCCTGCAGGCCTCGCTTCTCGCCATGAAGCTGGCCGCCGAAAAACTCGCCCGTCTGCCCGACTACCTGCTGGTCGACGGAACCTTCCCCGTGCCCCTGGCCCTTCCCCAGCAGACCCTGGTCAAGGGCGAGAGCCGCTCGGCCTCCATCGCCGCCGCCTCCATCGTCGCCAAGGTTCTGCGCGACCAGTTGATGGACCGCTTCCACCAGCAGTTTCCCGAATACAATTTCCAGCAACACAAAGGCTACCCCACCCGGGCCCACCGGGAGGCCATCGCCCGCTGCGGGCCCTGCCCGATCCACCGCCGCTCCTTCCGGGGAGTTCGGGAGTTCGTCACCGGCCACGGGGACGGGCCATGACCTTCAAACGTCTTGCCCTGGGGGCGAGCGGCGAGGAACTGGCGGCCCGCCATCTGCAGGCCTGCGGTTACCGGATTTTGGAGCGCAACTACCGGCGTCCCTGCGGCGAGGTCGACATCGTGGCGGACGAGAGTGGCACCATCGTCTTTGTCGAGGTGAAGACCCGGGCCGCGGGGAGCCGTTTCGGCTCGCCGCTGGAGGCGGTTGGCCGCAAGAAGCAGGAACAGCTCGCCCGGGTGGCCCAGGAATATCTGGCATCCCACGGGCTTCACCAGCTACCGGCCCGCTTCGACGTGGTGGGGGTGGTGCTGGGCAACCGCGAGCCCCGCCTGGAGCTTGTCCGCAACGCCTTTGAACTGCCCTTTTTCTGAAACCGGCCATGGAACCTTTCCCCAACCACAAGCCCAACCCGCCGCCCATCGGCATCACCATGGGCTGCCCGGTGGGCATCGGGCCCGAGATTATAATAAAATTTTTCGCCGGCCAGGCCCTTGAGCCAGGATCGTTTGTGGTTCTGGGTGACCAAGGGGTGCTGCGGCGCACCGCGGCTGCGCTCGGGCTCACTCTCCAAGTGGTACCCTGGCGGCCCGGCGACCGACCCCGGCCCGGTACCGTGCCGGTGCTGCCTGTTTCCGCCCTTGACCCAGAGGCTCTCTCGCCCGGCCAGCCGACCCTGGAAACAGGCCGGGCCATGGCGGCCTGCATCGAAAAGGCGGTGGCCCTTGCCCTCGGTGGGGAACTGGCCGGCATCGTCACCTGCCCGATCACCAAGAGCGCCCTCAACAAAGCCGGCTACCCCTACCCGGGCCATACCGAGATGCTCGCCCAGCTCTGCGGCGCCGGCGATTATGCCATGATGATGGCGGGCCACAGGCTGCGGGTGACCCTGGTCACCATCCACACCGCGCTGGCCACCGTGGCCGGGGCCTTGCGGAGACCCGAGGTGGAACGCCTCATCCGCCTCACCGGCAGCGCCCTGCAACAGGATTTCGGTATAAAGCAGCCGCGCCTGGCGGTGGCCGGCTTCAATCCCCACGGCGGCGAGGACGGGCTCTTCGGCGACGAGGAAGAAACGATCATCGCCCCGGCGGTGCAGGCCATGAGGGCCCAGGGCTTTGCGGTCGACGGGCCGCTGCCGCCGGATACCGTGTTCGTCAAGGCGGCGGCGGGCGATTTCGACGCGGTGGTCTGCATGTACCACGACCAGGGCCTCATTCCCTTCAAGCTCCTGCACTTTGCCGACGGGGTCAACGTCACCCTGGGGCTGCCCATCGTCCGCACTTCGGTGGATCACGGCACTGCCTATGACATCGCCGGCCAGGGCGTTGCCGACCCGACCAGCCTGCGGGAAGCCTGCCGGCTGGCGGCCCGCATCGGCGCCAACCGCCTCGCCCTCAGGGCTCGAGCCGGGGCGGGGAGCACCCGGTAAAGGAGACGACGACAGAATGGCGGGATGCAAAAAACACAAAGGACTGCTGGTCGTCTTCGAGGGCATCGACGGCACCGGCAAGTCGACCCAGGTGCTGCTGCTGGCCGAGGCCCTGCGCCAGTTGGGCCACACCGTGGCCGCCACCCGGGAGCCCACCGACGGGCCCTACGGCCGCCGGATCCGGGAGCTGTTCACCAACCGGCAGGCGGTTTCCCGCGAGGAGGAGCTCGAGCTTTTCCTGGCCGACCGCCGGCAGCACGTCGAGGAACTCATCGCGCCGGCCCTGGCCCGCGGCGAGATCGTACTCTCGGACCGCTACTACCTGTCCACCGCCGCCTACCAGGGAGCCAACGGCATGGACCCCCAGGAGATCATCCGCCGCAACGAGCTCTTTGCGCCGCAACCGGATCTCGTGCTGCTCCTGGAGCTCGAACCCGCCGAGTCGGTGCACCGGGTTCGCACCCTGCGGGCCGAGGTGCCGAACGATTTCGAGCAGGAAAGCTACCTGGAGCGGGTCAAGAAGATCTTCGACTCCTTTGGCCAAGGATTTATCCGGAGGCTGAGCGCCCGGGGCGGGATCGCCGAGGTGCATGCCCTGGTGCTGGAGACAATACGGCCGCTTCTCGAGAAGCGGCGGGTTTCCGCAGAGGGCTGAAAACGGTTTTCCCCTTGCAAAAGCCGGGGGATCGGTCTCCAATGGTGCTGAGTGCTGAGTGCTGAGTGCTGAGTGCTGAGTGCTGAGTGCTGAGTGCTGAGTGCTGAGTGCTGAGTGCTGAGTGCTGAGTGCTGCGTGCTGCGTGCTGCGTTGAGGCGGTTGGTCTTCCCCCCTGTGTTCTGCTTCCCGTGAAAATTTCTGAAATGTGTCGGTGGGTCATGGTTCGAAAATGTGCGTTGCTGGTTTCGGTTCTCCTGCTGGCGACGGCCTGCGCCAAACCGAAACCGGTTATTTTCGAACGCAAGGTGCCGGCCGCACAGTCCACTCCCGTCCCGGCGGTCCAGCCCGCCGGCAAGGAACCGGCGGCCGCCTTCACCGGGGGCGTGGCCCTCTTGCCGCCGCCGGTGGCCGGCAGCAACGAAGTGGACCGGGCCTGCTCCTATTTTTATTTCACCTGGTCCCGCTGGGCCGAAAACTCCGAGCGCTACGACGAGGCCCTCGACGCCCTGCGCAAGGCCCTGCTCTGCGACCCGCAAAGTGTTCACCTCAAGCGCAGCCTGGCCTACCTGCTGCTCCGCCAGAACCAGGGCGAGGAGGCGGCCCAGCTTATTGAAAGCCTGCTGGAGGTCGAGTCCGGGGCTCGGGACGATCGCCTGCTGCTGGCCAAGGTCTATGCCCGGCTCGGCCGCAGCCCCGAGGCCGAGCGCCATTTCA
>JBFHWX010000116.1:0-10537 GCA_041599275.1 Desulfobulbales bacterium
CCGCGCCCCGGCGCCGGGCCGCCGGACTGATAAGCAAGCCCTGGGAAACAATCACTGAAACCGGCCACCTCAAAAGCCGGGAAGTGAGCGGCCCTCCCGGGGTGCTGGCGTCCCTGGCCGAGGGCCTCAAAGGGCACCGCGGCTGGGAGCTGAACCGAACCGGCGACCGGCTTCTTCTCTCGGAGGAACTGCTCGGCGTTTTGCTGCCGGCGGAGTTGCAAACCGAAACCGTCTACCACGCCGCTGCCCTGCGGGAGCGGGTTTCGTACCGTAACCTGTTCAAAGAGGTGCGGCTTGCCGGCGGCCGCAAAATCGCGGTGGAGCGGTGGCCCCTGGCGGTGGAAGGGGAGCCGGAAGTGGGCGGCCGACAGACGGAGCGGGAAGAGATCGGCGCAGGCCTGCTTCCCTATTACTGAGGCCTGAATCCGTGACGGCTTCGGGCAGGGGAACATGCCAACCTCTTAAGACAAAACGGAATATATCCAATTCCAAATGGTGAATGGATTCGCCTCGCCGCCTTGCAACTGCACCGTTTTCGAGCGCTCACCGCTTCAGGTGGGGGCAGGCTGCCGATTTTTTTGACTTCCGTGGTGGCAGCGGGTAAGTACATCGGTACGTAAGCCGCTTGCACCGGCGGCTGTTTCGCCGAGAATGGAGTCTTGACGCGCTGGAAGCAAAAAAATGTCGATCCGCACCGATTACGAAGAGTGGCAGGAGCAGAACCTCTCTCCCTTTGCCTGCCCGAGCAGCCGGAGCAAGGGGCGACTGGCGCCTGAGGAGGAGTGCGACATCAGGAGTGCCTTTCACCGCGACCGTAACCGGATCATCTACAGCAAGGCCTTTCGCCGCCTGAAGCACAAGACCCAGGTCTTTCTCTCGCCCACCGGCGACCATTACCGCACCCGCCTCACCCATACTCTCGAAGTTTCCGAGATCGGCCGCACCCTGGCCCGGGCCCTGCGCCTCAATGAGGATCTGGTGGAGGCCATAGCTCTTGGTCACGACCTCGGCCACACCCCCTTCGGCCATGCCGGCGAAACGGTGCTCAATGATCTGGTGCCCGGCGGTTTTTCCCATTACCGCCAGAGCCTGCGGGTGGTGGATTTTCTCGAGAACGACGGCGCCGGCCTCAACCTCACTTTCGAGGTGCGGGACGGCATTTCGCGGCACTCCAAAGGATACGGCGAGGTCATCCCCGCTTCCCGCCAGCACATGCCGGGCACCGCCGAGGGCTGCGTGGTGCGCTACGCCGACATCATCGCCTACCTCTCCCACGACCTCGACGACGCCATCCGCAGCGGGGTGATACGCGAAGCCGATATCCCCCGGGTCTGTATCGATACGCTGGGGAAAACCCACGCCAAGCGGGTGATGAACATGATCCGCGGGGTGCTGGCCGCCACCCGGCCCGAGGGCGAGGAATTGGTGTTTGCCATCAGCGAGCCGGTGGGGCGCGCCATGCAAGCGCTTCGCAACTTCCAGTACGATAACGTCTACCGGGCGCCGGCGGTGCATAACGAGTTCGTGAAAGCCACCCGCATCCTGCGCGATCTCTTTCACTACTGCCTCGAACACCGCGAGTTCCTCGAAAAGACCATGGGGACCTTCGCGCCCAGTTCCTCGCCGGAGCGACGGGTGGGCGACTTCATCGCCTCCATGACCGACCGTTACGCCCTCATGCTGCACCGCCGGCTCTTCGAGCCCCGTTCCCCGGTGTAGTCTTGTCCGTGCAGGAAAAACGTCCCTTCTCCACCGTGCTGCTGGCGGTGCTCGCCTGCCTCCTGTGGTCCACCGCCTTCGTGGGCGTCAAGATCGGCCTGCGCTACAGCGACCCATTCTCCTTTGCCGGAACCCGGTTCATGCTCTCGGGGTTGCTGCTCGTGCCTTTCTGGTGGCGGCGAGGCGGGCGTTTTTCGGCGATCGGTGCCGTTTTCCCGCTGGTTTTCAAGGTTGCCGTCTGCCAGACTTTTCTGCTCTACGCCCTGTTCTACTGGGGTATGACCGTGGTGGACGGGGCGCTGGCCGCCATCGTGGTGGGGGCCTCGCCGCTCACCGCCGCGGTGCTCGCTCATTTCACCTTGCGCGACGACACCATGACCCGCGGCAAGACCGCCAGCCTCCTGCTCGGGCTCGTCGGCGTGGCGGTGATCAGCCTGAGCCGCAAGCCCTGGGTGTCGCCCGCCGGTTTTCTTGAATTCATCGGCGTGCTGGTGCTCTTTCTTTCGACCATAGCCAGCGCCTACGGCAACGTGCTGGTGGTTCGCGAGGGGCAGGGGATCGACCCGGTGCTGCTCAACTCGGCGCAGATCTTCCTGGGCGGTTTTTTCCTTCTTCTGTTTTCTCTTCCCTTCCACGGCCTTCCTTCCTTCGACCTGCCGGCCGCCTACTACGGCGCCCTTCTCTGGCTCGCCTTTCTCTCCGCCACCGCCTTTTCCCTCTGGTTCGTGCTCCTGCGGCGGCCCGGGGTCAAGGTCTCCGCCCTCAATCTCTGGAAGTTTTTGATCCCGGTGTTCGGTGCCCTCCTCAGCTGGCTGCTGCTGCCCGACGAATCGCCCCGCCTGTGGCCGGTGGTGGGCATGGTCTGTATCGCCTTTTCCATTCTCTGCTATCACCTCGCCGCCCTGCGCGCCGCCCGCGCCTGAGGGGTGCTCGGCCATGACCGGCCGCAAGCTCCTCTGCCGGTGCTCCCGCGTCCGCTTCACTCCGTGCCGCTATTGTTTCCGGTGGTTGCGGTTTGCGAAAAGAATATTTACATTTTCTTAAAATTTATTTACTTTGATATTTACATTGAGAGAGTCTCCTGGCCGGGCATCTCCGGGATGGAATCGCACAGCCAAGAAACACCCCCGGCAGCACGACAAGTATAAAAAAATGACGGAAAAGCAGAGGAAATTTCTGGAATATCTGGAAAAAGCGGTGACCCGTCGCGGCGCGGTGCCGTCGCTTCGCGAGGCGGCGGCGGAACTTGGCGTCAGCCACGCGGCGGTGGCCCAGCTCGTCCGGGCTCTGGAAAAACAGGGCTGCCTGCGGCGTGAGGGGCGCTACAGCCGCACCATCCATCTGCTTGACCGCTCCGGCGACCGGCGCGCCGTGCACCGCTGGCGGCCGGTGCCGGTGATCGGCCGGGTGCGGGCCGGCCTGCCGATGTATGCCCAGGAGGAGCGGGAGTCCGAACTGGTGGTGGACGGCGATCTCTTCCGGGGCGAGAATCTCTTTGCCCTGCGGGTGAAGGGCGACTCCATGCGGGAGGCCGGCATCCTGGCCGGTGATCTGGTGATCTGCGAGCCCCGCCAGTTTGCGGCGAGCGGCGAGATCGTGGTGGCGCTCATCGATGGCGAGGAAGCGACGGTGAAGCGGTTTTTCCTGCATGCCGACCACGTCGAGCTGCGGCCGGCAAACGGGGAGTACGACACCCAGCGCTACGACTTCGGCCGGGTGCTGATCCAGGGCAAGGTGATCGGCCTGCAGCGCGGGCCCGAGCAGATGGGACGGCTGTGAGCGGGGAGCGGTCCGGGAAAAACGGTCCATCGATCCTGGTCGGCACCAGCGGTTATTCCTACGCCGAGTGGGTGCAGGCCGGCTTCTATCCGCCCGCCACCCAGAGTGGCCGGATGTTGCCCTTTTATGCCCGTCATTTTCCGGTCACCGAGCTCAACTACACCTGGTACCAGATGCCCCGGGCCGAGCCTCTGGAACGGTTGCGGGCCGGAGCGCCGGCCGGTTTCTTTTTCGCCGCCAAGCTGACCCGCAGCCTCACCCATGAGGTTGACCCGGCGGACTGGCGGCGGCAGGCAAGCCTCTTCCGGGAGGGCATCGTGCCGCTCGTTCAGGGACGCCAGCTCCTGGCCGTGCTCGTTCAGCTGCCGCCGGATTTCGAGCGCACCGCAGGCAACCGCCGCTATCTGGCCGAGCTCCTCGACAGCCTCGCCGGCCTGCCGCTGGCCGTCGAATTCCGGCACCGCTCCTGGCTCCACGACCGGGTGTTCGCCGAACTCGAGCGCCGGCGGGCGAGCCTCGTCTGGGTGGACGAGCCCGAGCTGCCCCATCTGTTGCCACCGCTCGACGTGGTCACCAACCCGGAGCTGCTCTACGTCCGCTTCCACGGGCGGAACGCGGCGGGCTGGCGGAGCGGCGTCATGCAGAAGAAGTTCGACTACCTCTACTCCGAAGCCGAACTCCGGCAGTGGCTCGAAGAGCGGCTCCTGCCCCGGCGCGGCCTCTTTTCCCGGGGGCTGCTCTTCTTCAACAACCACGTGGGGGCCCAGGCGGTGACCAATGGACGGCAGATGCTTTCCCTGCTGGGCGAGGCCGGGTTTTGAGGGAAGGGGCCTCTGTCCGACCAGTCCGACGAGTCTGACAAGTCAGGCGCCTTCCAACCAGCCGGGTAACGCTTTCCCGGCCCTTTTTGTGTGTTTTTCCATGTCCGAACGCAGCATCATCCATTTCAACGTCGCCGACTTCGCGGTGGCCGTCGAACGCCTCTGCGACAGCCGGCTGCGCGGCCGGCCGTTGCTGGTGGTGCAGCCCGGCTCGGCCCGGGCGCCGGTCTATGACATGAGCGAGGAGGCCTTCGGCTGCGGGGTAAGGAAGGGCATGGATCTCGGCCGGGCCCTCAAGCTCTGCCCCGAGGCGCGGCTCGTTGCCCCGCACCCGGAGCGCTACCGGCGGGCCATGGCCGATCTGTTGCGGGCGGCCAGGCCCTGGGCGCCGCGGATCGAGGTGGAATCCGAAAGCGGTCACCTCTTCCTCGACGTCACCGGCTGTCACCGCCTGTTCGGGCCGCCGCCGGACGTGGCCTGGCGGCTGGGCCGCCTGGTGCGGCGGGACCTTGGTCTTTCGCCGATCTGGACCGTTGGTCCTAACAAGCTGGTGGCCAAGGTGGCGAGCCGGCTGGTGAAGCCGCTCGGTGAATACATCGTGGGCGGCGGCGAGGAGGAGGCCTTTCTCGCACCCCGGCCGCTTCATCTCCTGCCCGGCATCGAGGGCCCGGATCTCCTCTGTTTCCACGATTTCGGCCTGTACCGCGCCGGCCAGGTGGCGGCCTTTTCCGCGCGGCAGCTCGCCGTGCCCTTCGGCCGCCGGGGCAGTCACCTCTACGACCTGGTGCGCGGCATCGACCCGTCGCCGGTGGCCCCGTGGGAGGAGGCCGGCAGTTTGGGTTTCGAGGCCTGCCTTGCCGAGGACAGCAACGACCCGGCGGTGGTGGAGCGGGAGCTCCTGGTCCTTGCCGAAACCGCGGCCGGGGCCCTGCGCCGGCTGCGGCGGGTGGCCCGGCGGTTAACCCTTTCGCTCATATATTCCGACGGCGGCCGGGCCGGCCAGCAGGCCGCGAGTTCCGGTGGCTCGGCCAACGATGCCGTGCTCTTCGACCTGGCCCGTGGGGCCCTGCTTCGGGCCTGGAAACGGCGGCAGCGCCTTCGTTTTCTGCGGCTCGCCTGCGACCGGTTGGCGCCCCCGCCGCCTTTGCAGCTCGAGCTCTTTCCAGCCCAACCTGCCGGGCATCAACACCGGCGGCAGCGGGTTGCCGACGCTGTAGCCGCGGTGCGGGAGAGGTGCGGCGCCGGCAGCATCGGCCGGGCCCATGTGTTTGCCGGCTCGGCCCAGGGCGGGGCTTCCGTTGCCGCCGGGCCATGATCCCCCTGGTGCTTCATTCTCATTTTTCCCTGCTGCGCGGCACCGCCTCGCCCCGGGAGCTGGTACGGGCGGCGCGGGATAGGGGATTTTTCGAGCTTGCCCTCACCGACCGCGACAACCTCTACGGGCTCTGGGAGTTCCTCGAGGCCTGCCGGGAGGAGGGGGTGCGGCCGCTGGTGGGCGCCGAGGTCAGCGAGCCGGGCGGTGTGGCATCGGCGGTCTGCCTGGTGCACAACGAGGTGGGCTACGCCAATCTCTGCCTGCTGCTCACCGCCCGCCACTGCCGGCCGGATTTTTCCCTCGAACAGGGGGTGGTGGCCCACCACCAGGGCCTGGTGGTGCTGGCGGCGGAGGAGGCCCTGCTGGGCGCCTGGCGGCAAGCCGGGGTGGAGCTTGCGGTACCGCTGCCGGTCCGGCCGGACGGCGCCAACCACCGGCGGCTGCGGCTTGCCAAAAAACTCGGCCTGCCGGCTGTGGCGGTGCCCGGCAGTTTTTTTCTGTCCCCTGCCGACTTTGCCGTGCACCGCCTGCTGCGGGCAATAGCAAACAATACATCGCTCGCCCGGCTGCCGGCCGGTGACTGCGCTCCTGCCGATGCTTTCTTTGCAAGTCTTGCCGACTACCGGCAGCGTTTTGCGATCTGGCCCGAAACTTTGGAGGCGAGCCGGCGGATTGCGGCGCGTTGCGCCTTCTCCGGCCCCCGCTTCGGCACCGTCATGCCGCCCTGGCCAGGAGATATGCCGGCGGCCGAGCTGCGGCGGGCCGCCGAGCAGGGAGCCGGGCTACGCTACGGACTGCCGCTGCCGGCAGTGGTGGCGGCCAGGCTCGAGCACGAGCTGGCGGTGATCGAGCAGATGGGTTTTTCCGCCTATTTTCTGGTGGTGCGCGACATCGTCAGCGCTTCCTCGCGCACCTGCGGCCGCGGCTCCGGGGCGGCCTCGCTGGTCGCCTACGTGCTGGGCATCACCAACGTCTGCCCGGTGCGCCACAACCTCTACTTCGAGCGTTTCCTCAACCCCGGCCGCACCGACCCGCCGGATATCGACGTCGACTTCGCCTGGGATGAGCGGGACGGGATCCTTGCCGGTGTTTTAAAAAAATTCGGCGACCGGGCCGCCATGGTGGCGAACCACGTGGGGTTTCAACTCCGGGGCGCCATCCGCGAAACCGCCCGGGTCTTTGGCCTGCCGGAGTGGGAGATCGGCCGGATCACGAAAAAGCTGCCCTGGCTCTGGCGCCTCGATGAGAGCACGCCGCTGGAGGACCTGGCCAGCCTGCCCCGCCTGCGGGGCGTCGATCTGCCGCCGCCCTGGCCGCAGATCATCGGGCTTGCCGTCCGGCTCCTGGGCCGGCCCCGGCTGCTTTCCGTGCACCCGGGCGGCGTGGTGATCAGCCCCGAACCCATCGCCCGCTACGTACCGGTGCAGCGTGCCGCCAAAGGGGTGCCGATCATCCAGTGGGAAAAGGACGGAACCGAGACCGCCGGCCTCGTCAAGATCGATCTGCTCGGCAACCGCTCACTCGCCGTGATCCGCGACGCGGTGGCCGCGGTACGATCCCGTGGCATCGAGCTCGCCGAACACCGCTGGCATCCCGAGGACGACCCGGAGACCAAGAAGACCGTGGCCGCCGGCACCACCATGGGCTGCTTCTACATCGAGAGCCCGGCCACCCGGCTTCTCCAGCAGAAGGCCGGCCGCGGCGATTTCGAGCACCTGGTCATCCATTCGAGCATTATCCGGCCGGCGGCCAACTTCTGCATCCGTGAGTACCTGCGGCGCTTGCACGGCGGCGCCTGGCAACCGGTCCACCCGTTGCTCGGGCCGGTGCTGGAGGAGACCTACGGCATCATGGTCTACCAGGAAGACGTGTCGCGGGCCGCGGTGGCGGTGGCCGGCTTTTCCCACGCCGAGGCCGATGGGCTGCGCAAGGTGCTGTCCAAGAAGGACCGGGCCCGGCGGCTCGCCGACTACCGGCAGAAATTTTTCGAGGGCGCTCGGGGCAAGGGACTCGGCGCCGGCCAGATCGACGAGCTGTGGGCG
The DNA here is from genome assembly GCA_041599275.1 of Desulfobulbales bacterium. Taxonomy (GTDB): domain Bacteria; phylum Desulfobacterota; class Desulfobulbia; order Desulfobulbales; family BM004; genus JBFHWX01. The sequence goes on from JBFHWX010000116.1 coordinate 7,677, forward strand.
ATGATGATGAGCTTCGACGGCTATTCCTTCTGCAAGCCGCACTCGGCGAGCTACGCCCGGGTGTCGTTCCAGGCGGCCTATCTGAAAAGCCATTTCCCCGCCGAGTTCATGGCCGCGGTGATCAGCAACCAGGGGGGCTACTACTCGACCTTTGCCTATCTTTCCGAAGCCCGGCGGCTGGGGCTCGTCATCCGGCGGCCGGACGTGGAGAAGAGCGAAACGGCCTGGACCGGCCGCGGCCGGGAGCTGCGGGTGGGACTCATGGCGGTGGCCGGGCTTTCCGCCGAAACCCGGGAGCGCATCCTGGGCGAACGGCAGCGGGAAAAATTCCGGGATGCCGCTGATTTTCTGGCCCGGGTGCGGCCCGCCGGGCCCGAGGCCCGCAGCCTCGTCCAGGCAGGCGCACTCGACGGCCTGGCACCCGGCCCCGACCGGCGGGCGCTGCTCTGGGAGCTTGCCTGCCACCGGCAGGCGGGCGACACCGCTACCGGACTTTTTGCCGGCCGCCGCGGGTCGGTGGCCATGCCTCGGCTACCGGCCGAGAACCGTCTCGAACGCCTGCGCCGCGAGTTCGCCGCTCTGGGCTTTCTGGTCGGCTGCCATCCCATGCAGCTCTTCGACCAGGAGCGGCGGGCGGCGGGGACAGTGCCTGGCCGGGATCTGCCCGGCCGCCTCGGCCGGCCGGTGCTTTTCGCGGGCTGGCTGATCACCGGCAAGGTGGTGCGCACCCGGCACGGCGATCCCATGGAATTCCTGACCTTCGAGGACGAGACCGCGTTGGTGGAAACCGTTTTTTTTCCCAAGGTCTACCACCGCTTCTGCCACCTGCTCGAAAGCGGCCGACCTTACCTTCTGGCCGGCCGGGTGGTGGAGGATTTCGGCGCTCTCACCCTCGAGGTCAGCCATCTCCGGCCCCTGCGGCCGGGCGGTGACCCAGCGCCGCGGCCGCGAAAAAACTTTACAGCGGAGCCGCCGGTGTGCTTGTATCCAGAAAGGATTGCAGGAAAAGAACTGTAAAAACGGAACTGCGCAAGGAGGAGAAGCCGATGATCGATTTCCGTGTCGACCAGGAACGCTGCATCCAGTGCGGCGAATGCGTTGCCGATTGCCCCATGGGGGTGCTGGCCATGGAGGAGCAGCCGGTGATGACCGATGAGGCGGGCTGCATCCGCTGCCAGCACTGCCTGGCTATCTGCCCGACGGCGGCAGTGTCGGTCCTCGGCCTCGACCCCGAAAAAAGCGATGCCCTGGATGGCGGTCTGCCCACCGCGGCCCAGCTTACCCTGCTGGTGAAGGCCCGACGCACGGTGCGCCGCTACCTCGATGAGGATGTGGAGCCCGGGCTCCTCGACGAGCTGCTGGCGGTTTCCTGCCACGCGCCCACCGGCGTCAACGCCATGGGCGTGCTCTTCACCGTGGTCCGCGAGCGGGCGGTCATGGCCAGGCTGCGGGAGGAGGTTATGGCCGGGCTGGCGGCGAAAAAGAAGGCAGACCAGCTGCCCGAGGGCCTGATCGGTCAGTACATGGGGTACTCGGTCAAGGCCTGGCAGGAGGAGGGCCGCGACATCATCTTCCGGGGCGCGCCGCACCTTCTCGTCACCAGCGCACCGGCCGCGGCCCCCTGCCCGGTGCAGGACACCCACATCGCGCTCGCCACTTTTCAGCTCCTGGCCCACGCCCACGGCCTGGGCACGGTGTGGGACGGCCTCTTCATGATGGCCATGTCGGTGCTGCCGGAGCTTGGCCCCCGGCTCGGTATCCCCGCCGACCATGTGCTCGGCTACGCCATGGCCTTCGGCCGGCCGGCGGTGGAATACCACCGCACCGTGCAGCGGGGGCCGGCCCAGGTGAACGTGGTGGGTTGAGGCAGTCGGGGCGGGCGGCTGACCGGGAAATTTTTTCGAAAAGGAAAAAAGTGGGAGAGGAGAAGATGAAGGGATCGGATATCGGCAAACTGGTGCTGGCGGTGGTGATCCTCGCCGCCGTGGCGGCGGCCGCCTTTTTCTGGGTGAAGTCCGAGGGGAACAAGCAGCAGAAATACTCCCACCCCATCTCCCGGCCCGGCGCCGGTTGGTAGCTTCCAAGACAGGAAGATTCCGGGCTGCCGGGAGGGCGAATTTGCCGGCGCCGGCCGCTCTGACCTATTTTCTTCCGAGTTTCTTGCCGTACACCACCTTGCCGTCACCGGGGGCGTAGAAGTCGACCAGCACCGACTCCTGGCGGTAGCCGCAGCGTTCGTAAAAGGTGCGGGTGGAGGCGTACTGGGCGCGCTGCGAGGTGTCGACGTAGACCCGGCTGCCGCCGGCACGGCGGATCGCCTTTTCCGCCTCCTCGAGGAGACGGCGGCCGACGCCGCGGCCCTGGTAGTCGGGGTGGACCGCGATCCAGTAGAGGTCGAAGCTCGACTCGGTGCAGGGGATGGGCCCGTAGCAGGCGTAGCCCGCCAGCCGCCCGTAGTGCTCGGCCATGATAAAGAAGTAACCGCTCGTCTCTCCCTTTTCCAATCGCTCCTGGACCAGTTCCCGGGCCACCGCGGTCTCCGCTTCGGAGAAGAAGCCGGTAACCCTCACCAGGTTTTCCACCCGGTCGCCGTCTGCTTCGGTGAGCCCGGTGCGCAGGGTAAGACCGTGCAGCCGGCTTCTCGTCTCATGCCGGGAGTCGGCCCAGTCCCGCGCCGATTCGGCCATGCCGTTGAAGAAGGCCATGGCGTTTTTTCCCAAAGTCCTGGACCGGTAGCCGCCTTCCTGTACCACCACGGTGGGCAGGCCGAGGTTGCCGATCAGTTTGCCGTTTTTCTCGAAATCTCTGGCCTGCAGGCTCCAGGTGCCGGTGGGGTCGCCCTTGGCCGGGTCGAGGCCGAG
>JBFHWX010000117.1:0-10442 GCA_041599275.1 Desulfobulbales bacterium
GCAGCGCCTCTCCTCGGGGCTCCGCATCAACTCGGCCAAGGACGACGCCGCCGGGCTCGCCATCTCCGACCGCATGACCTCGCAGATCCGCGGCCTCAACCAGGCGGTGCGCAACGCCAACGACGGCATCTCCATGGCCCAGACCGCCGAGGGCGCTCTCCAGGAGACCACCAACATCCTGCAGCGCATGCGGGAGTTGGCCGTGCAGTCGGCCAACGACACCAACACCGCCGACGACCGCACTTCTCTGCAGGCCGAAGTGAGCCAGCTCAAGGCGGAAATCGACCGGATCGCCACCAACACCAAGTTCAACGGCAAGACTCTGCTCTCCGGTGCCTTCACCGGCTCCAACAACGAAGCCGTGTTCCAGGTGGGTGCCGACGCCGGCCAGACCATCAAGATGAGCATCGGCGCCGCCACCGCCAACAAGCTGGCGGTGAGCACCGTGACCGTAGCCAACCGTGGCGGGGCAAGCGCCGCCATCGCCTCCATCGACTCCGCGATCAAGACCGTGGATACCATCCGCGGCAACCTCGGCGCCCTGCAGAACCGCTTCGAATCGACGATCTCCAATCTTCAGAACGTCTCCGAGAACCTGGCGGCGGCACGCTCCCGGATTCTCGACGCCGACATCGCCCAGGAAACCTCGGCCATGATCCGCAACAACATCCTGCAGCAGGCAGGTGTCTCCATCCTGGCTCAGGCCAACCAGAGCCCGCAGTTGGCCCTGTCGCTGCTTGGCTAATGACGAAGGAGCCGGCAGGAGAATACCCCTCCTCTCGGCTCCATGATCTCCCCGGGAGCAGAAACCTTTACACCTAATTAGGCAAGGACGCCGAAAACACCATCAAGGAGGAATACCATGGGACTCACCATCAACACCAACGTCGCATCCCTTAACGCCCAACGCAACCTGGGCGCATCCCAGATGAACCTGGGCAAGTCCATGCAGCGCCTCTCCTCGGGGCTCCGCATCAACTCGGCAAAGGACGACGCCGCCGGGCTCGCCATCTCCGACCGTATGACCTCGCAGATCAGGGGACTCAACCAGGCGGTGCGCAACGCCAACGACGGCATCTCGCTCGCCCAGACCGCCGAGGGCGCTCTCCAGGAGACCACCAACATCCTGCAGCGTATGCGCGAGCTCGCCGTGCAGGCCGCCAACGACACCAACACCACCAACGACCGGGCCTCCCTCAATGCCGAGTTCTCGCAACTCGTCTCCGAGATCAACCGGATCTCCACCGACACCAAGTTCAACGGCAAGGTACTCTTGGGCGGCTCCTTCTCCACGGCGGCCAACGCCGCGGTCTTCCAGGTGGGCGCCGATGCCGGCCAGACGATTTCCGTCACCATCGCCGGCGCCAACGCCGCCAAACTCTCGGTGAACGGCATCGGCGTCACCACCCGGGCTTCCGCCTCCAACGCCATCACCAAAATCGACTCCGCCATCAAGACCGTGGATACCATCCGCGGCAACCTGGGTGCGGTGCAGAACCGCTTCGAGTCGACGATCTCCAATCTGCAGAACGTTTCCGAGAACCTGGCGGCGGCCCGCTCCCGGATCCTCGATGCCGACATCGCCCAGGAGACCTCGGCCATGATCCGGAACAACATCCTGCAGCAGGCAGGCGTTTCCATCCTGGCCCAGGCAAACCAGAGCCCGCAGCTGGCCCTGTCGCTGCTCGGTTAATCGTCAACACCAATCCGGAGGCGGAGCAATAGCGCTCCGCCTCCCACACCATTGAAGCAAGGCACGGAAGCCACTCCCACTCTTATTCATGGAGGAATACCATGGGACTCACCATCAACACCAACGTCGCATCTCTTAACGCTCAACGCAACCTCGGCGTCTCCCAGAATAATCTGGGTAAATCCATGCAGCGCCTCTCGTCGGGTCTGCGCATCAACTCGGCCAAGGACGACGCCGCAGGTCTTGCCATTTCCGACCGCATGACTTCGCAGATCCGCGGCCTCAACCAGGCGGTGCGTAACGCCAACGACGGCATCTCCATGGCCCAGACCGCCGAAGGCGCTCTCCAGGAAACCACCAACATCCTGCAACGCATGCGTGAACTCGCCGTGCAGTCGGCCAACGACACCAACACCGCCGATGACCGTAACTCCCTTAACGCCGAGGTCACCCAACTCAAAGCGGAACTCGACCGCATCGCCCTCAACACCAAGTTCAACGGCAAGACCCTGCTCTCCGGCGCCTTTGCCACCGGTGCCAACGGCGTCTTCCAGGTCGGGGCCGACGCCGGCCAGACCATCACCATGAGCATCGCTGGCGCCACCGCCACCCAACTGGCTGTGAACAACACCACGGTCTCCACCCGGGCCAAGGCCAGCACCGCCATCGCCGCCGTCGATACGGCGATCAAGAGCGTGGACACCATCCGGGGCAATCTGGGCGCCATCCAGAACCGCTTCGAATCAACGATCTCCAATCTCCAGAACGTGGCGGAGAACCTGGCAGCGGCCCGCAGCCGGATCCTCGATGCCGACATCGCCCAGGAAACCTCGGCCATGATCAGGAACAACATCCTGCAGCAGGCGGGTGTCTCCATCCTGGCCCAGGCCAATCAGAGCCCGCAGCTCGCTCTGTCACTGCTCGGCTAACCTTTTCCTGCCCTGGGGGTCACTCGATTTCACCACGAGTGACCCCCAGCTCTGTTCCTGCCCCGCCCATTCCTTTTCGGGAAAACGTAATTCGTCACCTCCCCCCCCCCCCCGCTTTTTTCGTAAAAAATATCGCACGCCCTAAAGTTCCTCCCCAAACACACCGATATAGTGATAAAGAAATGGGTCTTCCACAGAGACCCATGCCGTCGGCACGACCAATGGCAGGCGGCAGAGTCAACAAAAACAACAAGTTATCGACAAGGATGTCACCCCAAGCTTTTCAAGGAGGAATATCATGGCACTCACCATCAACACCAACGTTGCTTCCCTCAACGCCCAACGGAACCTCGGGGCCTCCCAGAACTCCCTCGCGAAATCCATGCAGCGCCTCTCTTCGGGCCTGCGCATCAACTCGGCCAAGGACGACGCCGCCGGGCTCGCCATCTCAGACCGCATGACTTCCCAGATCCGTGGTCTCAACCAGGCGGTGCGCAACGCCAACGACGGCATCTCGCTCGCCCAGACCGCCGAGGGCGCTCTCCAGGAGACCACCAACATCCTGCAGCGCATGCGCGAGCTGGCCGTACAGTCGGCCAACGACACCAACACCACCAACGACCGCACCTCGCTCAATGCCGAGGTCACCCAGCTCATCGCCGAGATCGGCCGGATCGCCACCGACACCAAGTTCAACGGCAAGGTGCTGCTCACCGGCAACTTTTCCACCGCTGCCAACGCCGCGGTCTTCCAGGTCGGCGCCGACGCCGGGCAGACCATTTCCGTTACCATCGGCGGCGCCACCGCCGCCAAGTTGAGCGTCAACGGAGTGGGAGTCGACACCCGGGCCAACGCCAGCACCGCCATCGGCAAGATCGACGCCGCCATCAAGACCGTTGACACCATCCGCGGCAACCTCGGCGCCGTGCAGAACCGCTTCGAATCCACCATCTCGAATTTGCAGAACGTTTCCGAGAACCTGTCGGCGGCTCGCTCCCGCATCCTCGACGCCGACATCGCCCAGGAAACTTCGGCCATGATCAGAAGCAACATCCTGCAACAGGCCGGCGTCTCCATCCTCTCCCAGGCCAACCAATCACCCCAGCTGGCGCTTTCGCTGCTCGGGTAACCTGAAGGTGACCGGGGGAGACTAGGGCTGCAGCCGCCTCCCCCGCCCTTCTGAACGGAGGACGAAGAAGATGAAACTAGAAACCGCAGCAATGGCCGCAACAGTCAGGCCGTTTGCCGCACCGGCGGTCCAAGCGGTCGTCCCGGCCGAGCCAACGGAAAAAGCCGCCCAGGGACGGAACGACGCGGCAGCCGTGCTCGAGAAAAACGGCGAAGAGGAAAAGAAGAAAACCCAGCTCAATTCCGAACTCTTCCTAAACAAGATAAAGGAATTGACCGATAATGGTTCATACAGCGTACGGTTCGAGATGAACCCGAGCTCCGAGCAACTGGTGATCCGCCTCGTCGACAGCGATACCGGCGACCTGATCCGCCAGATCCCCTCGGAGGAACTCATGGGACTTGCCGAGCAACTTAAAAACCTGCGCGGCAGCCTGCTCGACACCGAAAGCTGAAGAACCGGAGGGTAGTATGGGCTCGATAACCTTTGGTGGCCTTGCCACCGGCATGGACACAAACTCGCTGATCAGCCAGCTCATGGAGTTGGAGCGTCAGCCCATCAAGCGGTTGGAGAGCGACAAGAAGTTCTTCAACAGCCGGCTCGACGCCTTCAAGACCTTCAACGAGAAACTCAAAGGTCTGCTTACCGCCTTCCAGAATCTCGACACCGGCAACGAGGTCCGCTCCTACTCGGCCAAGGCGGGCTCGGACTCCTTTTTCAGCACCACCGCCTCGGCCAGCGCCGCGCCCGGCTCCTATCAGATCGAAGTGAAGAAGCTCGCCCAGCAACAGAAGGACGTGAGCATCAGTGGCTTCTCCAGCAAGACCGCCAACATCTTCCACAACGGCACGATCTCCATCAACGGCACGGCGATCAGCCTCGGCGCCGATGAGAGTCTGACCAGCATCCAGGAAAAGATCAACGCCGAGAGCGAGACCACCGGGGTCAGCGCCACCATCATCAACGACGGCTCCACCAACGGCAACCGGCTGGTGCTCACCGGCAAGGACGCCGCCACCACCTTCACCGCGACGCTCTCCGGCGTCTCGAGCGACGAGGCGGCCCTCGACTTCGGCCACACCGGGGTGATCAACGCCACTTCCGGCTGGTATGCCAGCGACACAGCTGGAAACTTTTCCGGCAGCACGTTCACCATCAACGGCACGGACATCGTCATCGGCAACAACAAGAGTCTGAACGATATCCGCGATGCGATCAACGCCGAAGAACCCACCACCGGTGTTTCCGCTTCGGTGGTTTACGACCCGGCCAACGGCTACCGTCTCGAGCTCGACAGGACCACGGCCGATGCCGTTACGGCAAGCGTCACCGGCGGCACCACCAAGAACGGCTACGCGCCGCTCGTTCTCACCGACACCGCGCCCACCAACCCGCATACCATGAGCGCCCAGTTGGCCACGGTGGTGATCGATGGGATTACCATCACCAGCAAAAACAACACGATCACCGACGCCATCCCCGGGGTCACCTTCGATCTTTTGAAAACCAACGCCAGCGGCGAGACCACCAACCTGGCGGTATCCATCGACAAAGACGGCACCAAGAAGAAGATCGAGGAGTTCGTCACCAAGTACAACGAGATCTTCTCGTTCATCTCCAGCCAGTCCGACGCCGACTGGCGGTCAGACCAGGGCTTTCTCTCCGCCAAACGGCGGCTGCAGAACCTGGTGGTGACCAACGTCGGTACCTCCGGTGCTTACAACTACCTCACCGAGCTCGGTATCACCACTGACCAGAAGACCGGCCACCTGAAGATCGACTCAACCAAGCTCGAGAACGCCATCGACACCAATCTCGACTCCGTGGTCAAGCTCTTTGCCGGAGAGACCGGAGTGGACGGCATCGCCAAGAAATTCACCGACTACCTCGACGGCATCACCAACAGCTCGACGGGATTCTTCGCCAGTCGCCAGGAGAGCACCAACAGCAACGTGCGCCGCATCGACATCAAGATCGACCAGATCGAAGCCCGCCTCGAACAGCGGGAAAAAACGCTCCGGGCCCAGTTCGAGGCTCTGGAGCAACTTGCCAGCACCATGAACACGCAAAGCGCTTATCTTGGCCAGCAGCTTGCCTCAATCGCCAATCTCGGGGGTAACAAATGAACGCCTACTTCAGCCAGTACCAGACCAACCAGGTCAGCACCGCGACCCCGGAGCAGCTTCTCATCATGCTCTACGACGGCGCCATCCGCTTCGCCAACCAGGCGAAAGATGCCATTGACCAAAAGGATCCCGAAGACCGGAACTACTACGTCAACAAGACCCTGGCCATCATCTACGAATTTTCGGCCACCCTGAACCACGAGGTGGGCGGCCAGATCGCCGCCGACCTGGCGTCGCTCTACGACTTCATGGTCCGCCAGTTGAACCGCGCCAACATCAAGAACGATGCGGCGAGCCTCGACACCGTGATCGGCCTGCTTACCGATCTGCGGGAAACCTGGCGCCAGGCCATCGAGCTCAACAACCGCACCAGGCCGGCCGCCGCCCAGAAGGACGCCGCCCCCGGCAAGGACTACAAGCCCCTCAACGCCAGCCTCTGATCTGACCATTATGGCCGAACTGACGCAACTGCTGCAGAAATCGCTCGCCGAATACCGGGAACTGCTGCTCATGTACGACGAGATCCCCGGGCTCCTGCAGGATGCCCCCCCCGAGGGCATCGCCGCTTTCTGCAAACGCCTTCAGAAACGCCAGGCTCTCGCCACCTCCACCGATGCCCGCCTCAACGATCTGCTGCAAAACTCGCCTCCGGCCCGGCTGCCCGAAGTTTTTCACGAACGGCAGGATGTGCTGCTGCGGCTACAGGAGCGGAACAGTTTGCTTTCCCCGAAAATTTCTGGCATGATGGCGGTGATCTCGTCGGAGCTGAAGACCATCAAAGACGGGAAAACTGCGGTATCCGGTTATGCCGGTGACGGTCGGGGAAGCGGGACCAGGCTGCACCGGACGTACTGAGCGCCGGGTTGCTCCCCGGCCTGCCGCCGCAACGAACCACCATTCCCTGCATTCGGATTTCTGGCGTGGCTCAATTAGCGGTTATCGATTACCTGCGGACCCCACGAGTGGGTCAGATCCATTTCACCAGTACCGGCGGCGATCAGCGTCAGATTTCCTGCGTGGCCCAACTGACGCCGGACGCCGATATCCGCATCCACCTCCCTCCCGGCGACATCACCAGCGACGAGCTCGACCCGGCCCACCCCTGCAAGGTGGTGTTCGACACCGGCAGCCACACCTTCGCCACCTTTCTCACCATCGGCCAGTTCGAAAACAAGCAGACCCTGATCGCCGCTCCGGTCAGCGAGGTCAGCCATGCCCAGAAACGGGATTTTTTCAGGATAAACACCTCGGTACCGGTGAAAATTTCCGAACCTTCCGCCCAGTCTCCGGACCTTCTCGAGGTCGAAGGCATCAACCTGAGCGGCAACGGCATCCTCGTTTCCTTTCCCGGACCGGTGACCCTGTGGCCCAGGGTGGACCTGCGCATCGCCCTGCCCGAAGACGACTCCTGGGAAAAAGAGATCCGCTGCGTCTGCAGCGTTGCCCGGGTTACCGACCGGCCATCCGGCATCCGGGACGTGGCGCTCCATTTCGAAAAAATCTCCGAAGAAGACCAGGACCGGATCATTGCCTTCTGCCTCAAGGAACAACGCAAGGAGCTGCGGCTCAAGGTGCGGGTGCTCGGTCCGCCGGTCTGAGCCGGCCGGACTCCGCTTTTGTACTTTTCATTCCTCATATCCTGCAGATTGGCTCCTTGCCGCAAGCGTTGCCGGCCCGGCATTCCACAAGGCCTGGTTCTCTGTTTTGCCCTGCCCTGTTGCCGGTTGTCCGGTAAAGAAAAAAGTAAGCCGTGTCGAATAACAGGGTATGACCACCGTTAATCCCACCGTTCCCATCATGCCCATCCTGCCGGCAGCCACCGAGGTGGCCAGCCGCGAGGAACGCCAGCACCAGTTACCGCTCAACCAGATAGTGCGGGCCACCGTCGCCGAAGGCGGCCAGGAAAAGGTATGGCTCGAACTGCAGGGTGAACGGGTTCAGGTGGAAACCGGAGTGCCGCTCAAAACCGGGCAACGCCTCGACCTCCTCGTAATCTCCACCCAGCCGCGCCTTGAGCTGCAACTGATCGACGACCCCCTCCGGGCCCGCCTCGGCCAGGCCCTACAGGCCCTGGGCCGGCAGATCGACGTTTCGGACTTTTTCAAAGAGGTTTCTCGGCAGACGGTTATCGTCTCAGAACTGAACGAGCCGTCCCGGCAGGCCATCCACAACTGGCTTTCCGCCCAGCACCCGGCCCAGGGCGCAGGCCGCGACGGTTCCCTGGGGCTGCTCTTTCGGGCTGTCGGCCTGCCAGTAGCCGACCCTGGTAAAACGGTGGCGGAAAAGACCATGCAAGCGGCCCTTGTGGAACTGACCGCGGGCATCGACAAGCTCGACCCCGGGGTGGCCGCAAGCCTCAAGCAGGCGATGGAGCATGGCTTTGGCGCCGGGGAAGCAGCGCGTGGTGGGCCGGAAGCCGGCTTGCGCCAGTTCTTCGCCCTTCTCGCACCGTTTGCCGACCAGACCGCTGCCTCCGCTTCCCCGGCCACCCGAGAATCGCTGGCCACCGCGCTTTTACAGTTTGCCGGGCGACTGGCGGAGATTTCGCCCTCACTCGCGAAACAACCCGAGCAGGCCGCCGCCGCTCTGTCCATGCCCCCGGCCTTCGCTGCCGGTCCTTCGCCGCCGGTCTCTCCGGCCCAGTACCTGGCCACCGCCGGAGCAGCCCTCGAATTTCTCACCGCGACCAACCAACCGCCCGCGGACCAGCTTGCCAGAGGCCTGCGGAGTTTTGCCGATACCCTCGAAAAAATCTCTCCCGATACCGGCCGCAGCTTCCGCCAGGAGCTCGACACAGTGCTCGGCAGCGTCAAGGAGAGCTCCGCGCCACTGCCGCGCCAAGCGGCCGAGCAGGTGCAGCAGGCTCTTGCCCGGGCGATGAACGACCTGACTGCCCGCTCTCTCGCCAGCCCGCCGGCCAGGGAGCTGCTGCAAAACGCCTTTACCGAACTGGCCACTCTTCTCAAGGGAGAACGGCCCGAAATCGCGCCTCTTGTCCGGGAAGCCGTCGACAACTGGATTGCCGCCCAACGGGACGTGGTCCCCAACTCCGGCCCCGACCTGCGGCGCATGCTCATCTCTTTGGGACTCACCCACGAGGCGCTGCTGGCCCGGGGAGAAATTGACCAGGCCCGAACCACGCTGAAGGCGGCCCTGCTCGACATCGCCGCCCGTACCAGGGAAAGCTCGCCGGAAACCGCCGAGCAGGCAAAAAATCTCCTCCAGGGCCTGGAACTCTTCCAGTTCTGCCGCCTCCGCCTCGATGAGCAGAACACCACCATCTTTCCCCTGCCCTTTCCCTTTCTCGAACAGGGCTATCTGGTCGCCGAGCGGCGCTCCGCGCCCGAGAGCGCCGACAACGAGGAAGCGGCCACCATGCTGTCCATGCATCTCACCCTGGGCCGGCTCGGCGACCTGCGGATCGACTTCCTGCACGACCACCAGGGGGTTCGGATCCGCTTTCTCTGCGACTCACCGAAAAAGGCGGCCCACCTCAACGCCAGCCGCCACGAGCTGCAGGAGGCCCTGAAAGACCTGCCCCTGCTCGGCCTCACCTTTGGCACCGGCGCCGAGGACCCGGCCCGGGCCCTGCTCGCCAGAATTCTGCCCGAACACCGGGGCGTCCTCGACACCAGGGTATAAAAATGGCGGATGACAGAAAAAAGCAGGAGCGGGCGGTCGCCATCCTCTACGACAAGGCGAAGGCCAATGCCCCCCAGGTGGTGGCCAGCGGCCAGGGCAAAATAGCGGCCCGCATCATCGAGGCCGCCCTCGAGGCCGGAGTGCCCATCCAGGAAGACCCGGATCTCGTCGAGCTGCTGGCCAGGGTGCCGGTGGGCGAGGAGATCCCGGTGGAACTCTACCAGGCGGTGGCCGAGGTCCTCGCCTTTGTCTACCGCACCAATAACCGCTATGCCGGTTGAGGCTTACGGCTGCTTCCAGACCATTTTTTTCGAGGGGTCTTCATGAAACCTTCTTATCGGCCGAAACAGGCCCCCCGCCCCGCCGGCGCCCAAACCCTCCCCCATCCCACCGAGGGGACCACCATGCGCTATGCCGCGGGTTTTTCCTGCCTGGGCAGCGGCTGCCCCGACAACTGCTGCCACGACTGGAGCGTGCCCATCGACCGGCAGACCCTGGAACGTTTGCGGAAAGCGGCGGCCCAGCGCAAACTCTCCCTGGCCCCCATCAAAAACCGTAAAAAATCGGAACGCTCGGACCGAGACTTCGCACGCATCCTGATGCTGCCGGATGGGCTCTGCCCCTTTCTCGACGCCGACAAGCTCTGCCGCATCCACAAGAGCTGCGGCGAACAGTACCTGAGCGACACCTGCCGCACCTATCCCCGCCAGTATCTCCTCCTGGGTTCCACCCTGGAGATGAGCATGACCCTGTCCTGTCCCGAGGTGGCGCACCGCTGTCTCCTCGACGAGCGAGGCACCGAACTGGTTGCCCTTGACCTGGCCAGTCTGCCTTCCAATTTTCCGGTCCACTACGCACTCGAGGAACGGGCGGCAACCTCCTACCAGCGACAGGTGGATGCGGTGCGCCAGGTCTTTCTCCAA
>JBFHWX010000118.1:0-10407 GCA_041599275.1 Desulfobulbales bacterium
CCCGCCAACGCGGCAGCCAAATTTAGCGGCAGAGCCTCATTTCTTGATGGGGTCTGATGGGGTCGCAATCGTTGTTCTTTGAAAAATTATCGCGGGGGACGGGGGATGGGGGACGTCCAGGACGGGATGGGGGACACCCATTAAATAATAAAATTCCTGATTCTGCGCGCCCTGGTCAGGTTGCAGAGGATATTTCCTTCGCTGTTACAAGGCGTTAATTATTTTTTAGGATGGAGATTTGGGATATAAAGCCCGGCAGGTCTCGGCGTGTGATAGCCCAGATGATATCCAGATCGACACCGAAAGAGTCATGCACGATCCGGTGCCGTAAGCCGATGATCTTGCGCCACTCGATTTCCGGGTGCTTATCGGTGAATTCTTTCGGCAGTCTGTTGGCGGCTTCGCCAATGATTTCGAGATTGCGAACCACGGCGTCGGCGGCCATACCTGAGGATACAAAATCCTCCCGCTCCATGCCGGTCGTGTAGGACGAAATTTTTGTCGCTGCCTCAATGATATCGTCGATCAGCAGAGCGGCTGGGCGTTCAGACATATTCCAGATCTTTGCTGATGTGCTGGAAGAACCTCGGTTTGAGTGCCCGGGTCGATACCAGTTCCACAGGCTCACCCAGTAATTGTTCAATCCGATCGGCCAGCGTTACGAATTCAAGGCCGATTTCCGGCCCCACCTCCACAAGGATGTCCACGTCGCTGTCAGGCTTTTGTTCGCCCCGGGCATAAGAACCGAAGAGTGCCAGCCGCTTCACCCCGAAATTCTTTTCCATCTCCTGTTTGCAGGACGCCAGAAGCTCAATGATCTGTTGCTTTGTTTTCATGGCTGCCTCCTTGCATTTTTCCGGCCCGGAAGTTCCGGTTGATGGTGCCGGCACTCTATCATGGGTGGGGGCACGGTCCCGCGGACAGTGGGAATACCTTACTCATTTCCTGGGCGCAATTCCATATCGGCTTAATGGCGACGGGCAGCGATAGGGTTAATAAAAAACCAAAAACCGTAACAAACCGGGACAGATTTATTTTTTTCTCCCTCCCGTAAACAGGAGGTAATTCATTTGTTTGGTGGCAGACCAGGACTATGGGCCGCTACTTACCTTTTTCCGGGGAGGTGACCCTTGCAAGGGGGGGATCTACTTCCAAGGGCCCGGCGCTGTCCAACTGAAAGGCGTTGCCTTTCCTGACTGGGTGAGAAATTCCGCCGGAATGTTCTGGCCCTTGCTCTCGATCACGTAAAACTGCTGGATCTCGGAGATGGCATTCAGGAGGTTCCGGGGCCGGTAAATCCGGCCGGCATCGGTGGCGATGATCTGGGCGTTGGTGTCGTTCGGGCCTCTGCCGCCGTCCTTTTCCCGGGTTATGTGTCGGTCTTTCCCTGTCCGTTCGTCTCGGAAAATGGCAATAATCTACATGTCTTTTCCTGCATGTGTGACCAATGCGAGGGAGGCTGCGTCACGGAAGAGGCTTTTTGTTTTTTTGTAATCGCGCCACATGAAGTGGCATAATGTGATTTACGCGCCATAAAAAGAAATTATTGTGGCGCAATTTTAGAAATCGCGCCACAATAAGGCCATTATGCCGAAACGTATTCCCCAAAAAGAATTGGATGACCTTGTCGAGGCGGTTGCCGCTTTTCCCGATGGTGCCGGAATTGAAGAGATTCAAAGAGCACAGGGGGATTGGGTCCCTCGTCGCACTTTGCAGCGGCGTCTGGCGCTGCTTGCCGGGCAGAAGCGGTTGCTGGTCGAAGGCCAGGGCCGGGCGCGCCGTTATCGTCTTCCGGCTGTCGGCAGCGAGATGCATGCCATCCGGAAGAGTCCGGAAGAGGAAGCCGGCGGGGAGTTCTTCATTCCTCTCTCTGCGGAAGGAGAAGCGCTGCGGGAGGCTGTCCGCCGGCCGAGCCAGGCGCGTCGGCCCGTAGGGTATAACCGGGAATTTCTCGACTCGTATCAGCCAAACGTCTCATTCTATCTGCCCCGGGAAATTCGGCACGAACTGCACGAGCTGGGGCGATCACCCGAAACCCGGCGGCCGGCCGGGACATATGCGCGGCAGATCTTTCATCGACTGCTGATCGATCTCTCCTGGAACTCGAGCCGACTTGAGGGCAACACCTATTCGCTCCTTGAAACCGAACGGTTGCTGGAATCCGGAGAGGCTGCCGAGGGCAGGAATGCCATGGAAGCGCAGATGATCCTGAACCACAAGGCTGCCCTCGAGTTCCTGGTGGAACAGGCCGGGGATGTGGGCTTCAACCGGTACACCATCCTCAACCTGCACGGACTCCTGTCGGACAATCTTCTCGCGGATCCTCGGGCATGCGGCCGGCTGCGGGCGATCCCCGTTGGGATTGGCGGCTCGGTGTACCACCCCCTGGCGGTGCCGCAACTGATCGACGAGGGTTTCCTGCAGATTCTGGCCATGGCCGGCGAAATCGAGGACCCCTTCGAGCAGGCGTTCTTTGTCATGGTCCACCTGCCGTATCTCCAGCCTTTTGAAGACGTCAACAAGCGTGTCTCGCGGCTTGCGGCAAACATTCCGCTGATCCGGGGGAATCTCTGCCCGCTCTCCTTCGTCGATGTGCCCGACCACGCATACATTGACGGGTTTGTGGCCGTTTACGAGCTGAATCGTGTCGAATTGCTGCGTGATGTGTTTGTGTGGGCCTACCTGCGATCCTGTGGCCGCTACTCGGCAATCCGGCAATCGCTCGGCGAGCCTGATCCGCTCCGGTTGAAATATCGGGGAGAGATCAAAGAGGTGGTGGCCGAAGTGGTGCGCGGGTGCATGGACAAGCGGGCGGCTGTCCGTTGGATTGCCGGGAAGGCAGCGGAGGAGATTCCGGCCCATGACCGCAATCGGTTCATGGAAGTCGTGGAAACCGAGCTGAGCAGTCTGCATGAGGGGAATTTCGCGCGGTACCACCTGCGTCCGGCCGAGTTCGACAAATGGCGGCGGGGCTGGCGATGATAAAGAGTACGCACGAAACGGTCGGGCCTGGTTACGGCTTTCTCTCGTTTTTTTTCTCACGACCCTAAAGATCCACCTTGTTGTTGCCGATAAATTTAAGGGTTTTGCGTGCGCGCAAAGGGAAGCGGCCGTCTGTATGGGGGATGTCAGGCCGTAAACGACATCCGGAGCGAGCTGCCCGGCTTGAAAAGTGTTATTCCCTGCAAGGAAGGCATGAGGCGAAGGTACTCACGGAAGAGTGTTCTCTTCGAGCAGATTGAACCGCGCCTGCTGCTGTCCGGCGATGGCTTCTCGCTGCCGGTGGATGCCGGCTGGCAGGCACCGGATGGGCAGGCCGCCGACGGGCTGCGCCGGGAGCTAGTGTTTGTCGATACCGCGGTGCCGGAACCGGAGGTCCTGCTTGCCGGCCTGCAGCGGGAAGGGGACGGCCGCCGCCTCGAAGTAATCTTCCTCGAGCCCGGCCGGGACGGCCTGCAGCAGATCACCGAGGCGCTTGGTGGCCGTTCCGGCATCGATGCCCTGCACATCGTCTCCCATGCCGCCGATGGCGCCGTGCAGTTGGGCAACGTTCTTCTTTCCATGGAAACCCTGCCTGCTCGGGAGGCGATGCTGGCCGCCTGGGCCGCGTCGCTGGCCAACGACGCCGACATCCTCTTCTATGGCTGCGACCTTGCCGGTGGCGAAGAGGGCAGGGCGTTCATTTCGGCCATCGCCTCGCTCACGAGCGCCGATGTGGCGGCCAGCGACGATCCCACCGGCAGCTTCGGCCTCGGTGGCGACTGGTTGCTCGAATACGCCAGCGGGCCCATTGAAAGCGGGCCGGCCCTGAACCCCGAGGCCCTGGTCGCCTGGCAGCACACCCTGCCCGTGGTGACCGTCACTGGCCAGGCCTACAGCGGCGAGGGAACCGGCGCCCTGGTTGGCGCCACCGTTCGCTTCCTGCTCAATGGCGCCGACATGGGCACCGCTCTGACCGGGGCCGGTGGTGTTTTCAGCAAGAGCCTCAACCTCACCGGCAACGAGTCGCTGCTGCTCTACCTCGACGACGGCGCGCTGCAAGGCGCCACGGTCACCGTCACCAAGGGTTCGGGCTTTTCCGGGGTCGACATCTACGCCGGCCACCTTATCCTCCGCCACGACAACGGCGGCACCATCACCAACGCCAACCTGGCAACGGCCAAGGGCGCCAGCCTCGACCCCGACATCCTCTACACCGTAAGCGGCAACGACCTCACGGTCACCGGCGCCGCCACCGAGCTCTATCTGCCCAACAACCAGAAATACGCACCGGGCGGCAACATCACCACCCCGGCCTTCGAGTCCGTCGAGACCTTCAACGGCGGCTCTTACCGGATCGACATCAACGGCGACCTGACCCTCTCCGGCGGCACCTTTACCGCCTCGAGCGGCGTGATGAGCATCGCCGGCAATTTTTACAAAAACGCCACCTTCAACCACAACAACGGCACGGTGGTTCTCGACGGCAGCGGCCAGAGTCTGCTCGGCAACGATATTTCCTTCTACAACCTGACCAAGACGGTCTCCGCCGCCGACACCCTGCTCTTTCAGGCGGGCAAACGCTATACCGTGAACGCCGGCGGCACCCTTACCCTGCAGGGCACGGCGGACGGGCTGCTGCGGCTCGATTCCACCAGCGGCGCTGAAAAGTGGGAAGTGGATCTCAAGAACGGCGCTTCCACAAATATCCGCCGGGTCGATCTGCGCTGGTCCGAGGCCAGCCCCTCCGACGCCGGCGAAAAACCGGTGCTGGCCGTTGACTCGGTGGATTCCGGCAACAACAAGGACTGGTTCATCGTGCCGGTGGGCGGTTACGATTTCGACGCCGCCTTTTGGTCCGAGGACAGCAACAAGCCTAAGAAGAGCGACTGGACCACCACCTTTGCCGGCAAGACCGACACCGCCACCCTGGTGGAGCGCTGGCGCATCGTGCAGGGGGCCGACGCGCCGACCAGGGGCGAGAAGATCGTGGTGGGCATCGGGCCCAGCGGCCGGATCGACGGCGTGATCGGCGACGGCCCGGTCTGGCAGCCTTTGCCGCTCAATCCCCTGGGCACGGTTAGCGCCACCGATCGCTGGGGCGTGGCAGTGGCCTACGAGCAGCAGTCCGGCGATGCGCTGCTGGTCTGGTGCGATGCCTCCCAGGCCGCCGGCAGCCAGTTGCGGTTTTCGGTCTGGAACGGTGCGTCCTGGACAACTCCGGCGGCGGTACCCAATGGTGCCTATGCCGGAGCCACTCCGCAACAGCTTCGCCTGGTGGCCAATCCGCTCACCGACGAGATGGTCCTGGTGGTGAGCGATGCTCTGTTCCACGATTATGCCCTGGTCTGGGACGGCAATTCCTGGGGCAACGGCGTCGCCCTCGACGCGAGCGGTGCCGCCGCCAGGGAGCAGACCGCTCTCGCCGTGGCCTATGAAGGGCAGAGCGGCAAGGCTCTGGTCTTCTACGGCAAGAGCGCCGGCTCCAGCCTGTACTCGCGGGTCTGGGACGGCTCTTCCTGGGGCGTGGAAACCGTGGCAATTGCCACCACCGGGGCCGGCATCCCGCTGTGGGTGAGCGCGGCCGGCGACCCATCGATCGACCGGATCGCCGTGGGGGTGATCAACGAAAGCGGCACGGTCACCCTCAGCACCTGGAACGGCGGGGCCTTTGTCGATACCGTGGGTTTGCCGCTGCTTGGCGCCAACCCCTCTTTCCCAGGGCTTGCCGTGGCTTTTGAGGGGAAATCCGGCGAGGCCCTGGCGGTCTACAGCGACCCGGGTGCTTCCAAAAAAGTGGGCTATGCCGTGTGGACGGCTGCCGGCGGCTGGATACTCTCTCCTCCCACCGTCGATGTCGGCGCCGTGCCCACCAGCGTCTTCCTCTACCCGGATCCGGACAGCAACGGGATCATGCTGGCGGCTCTCGACGCCAACGAAGACATCAACTACGCGCTCTGGAACGGGGCGGCCTGGGGAGCGGCCAGTGAACTGAACAACGGCACCAAGGAAACCATCCTCCAGCCCCAGATCTTTTTGTGGAACGACACCCTCGGCCTGGCCGGTGGCTTTCTGAAGGATAACGAGATCCCCGCCGCCCAGGTTTCCTTGGCCACCGATGGTTCCGGCGCCGTCAACGTCACCTGGAAGGGGCGCGACCCCCAGGGCGATCGGGTAACCCTGGTCGATTTCCAGTACAGTGATAACGGAGGCAGCAACTGGTATACGGTGACCGGGCCCACCGCCCTGTCGGCGGGCTGGGACGATCCAGGCGGCGGCTGGAGCACCGCCACGAGCTTTGCCGATGCCGTGGCCCACAGTTTCGTTTTCTCTGCAAAGAGCACCGACCTCACGGCCGGTCACCTGCTCAATAGTGTCGACAACAATTCCGTCAAGGTCAAATTCCGGCTCGACGACGGCTCCTCCCAGAGTGAGTGGGTTGTCTCGGCGCCCTTCCGGGTCGATACCCTGGCTCCCACCAACACGATCACGAGCGCTGATTACAACGCCTCCACCGATACCCTCACCATTGTCGGCACCGGTTTCACCACCATCGCCGCCGCTGGCACCGACATCAAGAACTTCGTCGACTGGACCAAACTGCGCTGGGATGTGAACGGCGACGGCGCGACAACCGCCGATTACATTTTTTCGGTCGCGGACGTGGGCAGTCTGACCGTGGTCGACGATCTCACCCTTGCCGTTGAGTTCATCGCCGTCAAGGCGGCGGAACTCGAGGCCAACACCAATCTGGGAGATGCCGTCGCTGCCGACCTCCTGTCCGTCACCGCCGGCTTCAGCCGGGACGCCTTCGGCAACATTGCCGTCACCGACGGTCTGGTTGGCGGCCCCCTGACCACCACCGATCTGGGAACGGCCAACAATCCGCCCACCGTCACCGGCACCGTGGCCGCGCAGCCGGTGGACGATACCGGCACCATCGCCCCCTTCCAGACCGTGACCATCGCCGACGCCGACGCCCCGGCGTCGGTCGAGGTGACGGTCTCCCTCGATGATCCCGATAAGGGCGAGCTCACCAACCTCAACGGTTTTGCCGAGACCGCGCCGGACTCCGGGATTTATGTTTTTACCGGCACCCCGGCCGCCGCCACCGTAGCCCTCCAGGGGCTGGTCTTCGAGCCGGCCGCCAACCGGGTGGCACCGGGAACTACCGAAACCACCATCTTCACCATCAGCGTCGACGATGGTATCGCCTCGCCGGTCACCGATGCCGGCACCACCGTGGTCTCGACCTCGATAAACGACGCGCCGACCCTGGTCTCCCTCGACAACACGGTGATCAACGAAAACATCGACTCCACCGACGGAGTGGTGATCGGCACTCTTTCCACCACCGACCCGGACAGCGGCGAGATTTTCATCTATACGGTGAGCGGTGGCGCCGATATGGCCAAGTTTTCCATCGGCGGCGCCGATGATGACCTGCTGGTGCTCACCGACGGCCTGCTCGACTACGAGACCCGGAGCAGCTATGAAGTCGAGATCACCGCTACCGACAGCGGCACCCCGGGCCTTTCGGTATCCAGGATCTTCACGGTCACGGTCTCCAACCTCAACGAAGCGCCGCTCCACACCGTGCCCGGCATGCAGAACACTGGCAAGGACACGCCATTGGTCTTCTCGGCGGCCAACAGCAACCCGATTGCGGTGAGCGACCAGGATGCCGGCGCCGTCCCGGTACAGGTGACCCTCTCCGCCACCAACGGCACCCTGTCTCTGGGCTGGCCGTCTGGTACTGCCGGAGCCGCGGGCGGCGAGATCCGGGTCAACACCTACACCACCAACCAGCAGACCACCTACCAGGACACCACGGATTTCGGCATCGGTCCGGCCTCTGCCGCCCGTTCGGTGGGGATGGACGCGGCCGGCAACTTCGTGACGGTCTGGTCGAGCATGGGTGAAGATGGCGACAACTGGGGCGTCTACGCGCGGCGTTATGACGCCGCCGGCAATCCCCTCGATGCGGTGCCTTTCCGGGTTAACAGCACGACGGCGGGCGCTCAGTTCCACGCCTCGGTGGCCGTGGCTTCGAACGGCGATTTCGTGGTCACCTGGTCGGATGATAACACCGAGGGGCAGTGGGACGTCTATGTCCGCTGCTACAACGCTGACGGCACCGCCAAGGGCGCGGCCTTCCGGGTGAACAGCCCGTCGGAGGACGGCGACCATCTCCTTTCCCGAGTGGCCATGGACGATGCGGGGAATTTCGTCGTCGTCTGGGCCGACAACGGCCCGGAGGGCGACAGTGACTGGCGTGTCCTGGCCCGCCGTTACAGCGCCGACGGCACACCCCAGGGCGGCCAGTTCCGGGTGAACGGCCTGGGTTCGGGGGACAAGCTTTTTCCCGATGTCGCCATGGACACTGCCGGCAATTTCGTGGTTGTCTGGAGCGGCAGCGGTTCCGGCGACACTTCCGGCGTCTTTGCCCGGCGGTATGATGCGAACGGCCTTGTCCTGGGCAGCGAGTTTCTGGTGAACACCACGACCACCAACACCCAGAGCCGGCCGTCGGTGGCCATGGGCGCGGCCGGCAATTTCGTCATCGCCTGGAGCGGCAACGGCGCCGGCGACGCCACCGGTGTCTTTGCTCAGCGTTACGATGGCAGTGGCACTCCCCAGGGTGGCGAGTTTCAGGTCAATACTTACGCAACCGGTGACCAGTCCAACGCCTCGGTGGCCATGGACCGTGATGGCGATTTCGTGGTCACCTGGAGCGGCGAGGGCGCAGGCGACACGGTGGGCGTTTTTGCCCGCCAGTTCGATGCCGCCGGCACCGCCAAGGGGGCCGAGGTGCTGGTCAACACCACCACCGCCGGCAGCCAGCATTACGCCTCGGCGGCCATGGACGATGCCGGCGACTTCGTGGTGGCCTGGAGCGGCAACGGTGCCGGCGACCTGAGCGGCGTCTATGCCCGGTTTTTCCAGGTGCCCAACGGCCTGACCTTCCTGGCCGGCGACGGCACTTTGGACAGCACCATGACCTTTACCGCCACCCTGGCCGATACCAATGCCGTGCTGGAAGGGCTGGTCTTCACCCCCACCGCCGGTTTCACCGGCATGGCGAGCCTCACCATAGACACCGATGATCTGGGCAACAACGGTAGCGGCGGCGCCCAGGTGACGAGCGACACGGTGAGCATCGACGTGGGGGCGGGCAACCAGGCGCCGGGCATTGTCTTGGCGAACACGAGTATCGTGTTCACCGAGGGCTCCGGTGCCGTGCCCCTCGATGGGGCGGCCACGGTGAGCGACGACTCCGGCCTTTTCGCCGGCGGCTCCCTTGTTGTGGAGTTTTCCGCCGGCAACACCGCGAACGACCGTCTGGCAGTCCGGGACCAGGGTGCCGGCGCCGGCTTCATCAGCCTGAGCGGCACCGATGTGCTCTATGATTTCGGGGCGGGCCCGGTGGTGATCGGTACCTTCTCCGGCGGCGCCGACGGAGTGACACCGCTGGTGGTCAGTCTGAACGCCAGCGCCACCACCGCCGCGGTCCAGGCCCTGGTGCGGGTCATCACCTTTGAGAACGTTTCCGACGATCCCGATACCACCAGCCGCAACGTGCTCCTGCTGCTGACCGACGACGGCGGCGCCACCAGCTCCGGAGTTACGGTGGAGGTCATGGTGGTGGCCACAAACGACCCGCCGCAGATAACCAACGGCCCGGATACGGCAGATCTTGCTGAATCAAACTCGGGACTCACCGCCAGCGGCACCTTCACGGTGACGGACCCTGACACAGCCGACCAGGTGACCGCCTCGGTGCTGGCGCTCGCGGTCTCCGGCAGCTCGGACCGCAGCGACCCTGCGGCGCCTTCCGACGCGGCGCTGCTTGCCATGTTCTCGCTGAGCCCCACGGCGGTCCTCGACGGTTCGGCCACCAGCGCGGTGCTTTCCTGGAGTTTTGATTCCGGCGCCGAGAGCTTCGATTACCTGGCCGCCGGCGAGACCCTGGTGCTCACCTATACGGTGAAGGCCGAGGACGACGCCACGGTGCCGGCCAGTGAGACGGAGACGGTGACCATCACCATCACCGGCACCAACGACTCTCCGCAGCTCACCGGCGGCCCGGCCACCGCGTCGCTCTCCGAGACCGATGCGGGGCTCACGGCCAGCGGCAGTTTCACGGTAACCGATGTGGACACCACGGACCTGGTTTCGGCCACGGCCACCCTCGCGGTCTCCGGCAGTTCGGACCGCACGGACCCGGCAGCGCCTTCCGACGCGGCCCTGCTTGCCATGTTCTCGCTGAGCCCCACGGCGGTCCTCGACGGTTCGGCCACCAGCGGTGTGCTTTCCTGGAGTTTTGATTCCGGCGCCGAGAGCTTCGATTACCTGGCCGCCGGCGAGACCCTGGTGCTCACCTATACGGTGAAGGCCGAGGACGACGCCACGGTGCCGGCCAGTGAG
>JBFHWX010000119.1:0-10332 GCA_041599275.1 Desulfobulbales bacterium
ACCAGATCCCTTTTCTTCGAGATGACCACCCGCAGGGACGGAACGCCGGCCGCCGCCGCCGCGTCGAGGATCTCCCGGCCGGCCAGGAGCTCGAGGGTGCCGTTGCCATGTTCCAGCAGCGACAGGGGAAAGGGAGGCATGACCTGTTTTTTCTCGCCTTCGAGCTCGTGCTTCAGAAAGAGGAAGAGATCGCGGTTGTACTCCCCGCCAGGGCCTCCCCCCACCAGGCGCCGTTGCACCTCGGCAAGCTCCATGGTCCGCACCAGCTGCTTGTGGCCCGCTCCGAGCTCAGGCACCAGGGCGCCGCGCAACACCACCCGGCCCTCCTCCACCGCCACCCGCTCGAGATCGTCGATCCCGTAATGGTGGAGAAGCAGGGCCAGGGCGGCGGAGAGCAGGTACCTCTTCTTTCCCGCCTCGGTTTCGTAAGGATGAAGCAGCATCCAGGAGCGGAACACGTCATCCTCGTCGTCATACTGCTGGACGGTGACCGGCCGCACGTGGGGCAAAAAATCGTCGACTACCGGTTCGAGGGAACGAAAGACAAAGGGCGAATTCCCCTGCCGCTCCAGGGAAAACCGCTCCATTCCTTCTTCCACCCGGCGGATCCGGTCGAGGTACGGCACCCCGGGCCGGTACTCTTCGACCAGGAAGAGGTCGAGGTAGACGTTGTCGTAACGGGCCAGTTCGGCGGCAAACCGCTGGTCCATGGCGGCAAAGGCGGCTTCAAGCGCCCACAGCTTGTCGGGCTCGGCGGCCAGCTGCCGGGCCACGGAGGCGGGCATGGTTTCCGGCAGCACGAAGGCAATGTCGAAATACACGGCCCGGGGTGAAAAACGCTGCACCGAGGCCAGGAAACGGGCATGCACGTCACGGTGCCAGGGCCAGCGACCGAGCTGCCCCAGGGACTCTTCGTCGATGCCGACGAAGAGCACCTGGTCGGAAAGATAAGGATTTTCCGCCCGGCCCGTGGCCAGGTCAACGAGATTGCGGCTGCGCAGTGAAAAATAGAAATCCACCAGCCCCCGTTCGAGGCGGGTGGAGAGCCGGCGACCGGTATCAGTGGAGCGTACCCCGCCCCAAAGAGCGACAAAGACCGCAAGGCCGATCAGCAGCAGAAGTGGCCGGTTGCCCAGGCGAGCCAGGAAGGGCCGCTGTTGCTTCATGGCGGCGGCAGGGCGATGCCGGCGGCGGTGCCCGAAAACACGCTGGGTGAATCGATGGAGCCGGCGGCGGCGCCGGCAAAATCGATGGAGTGGCCATTCACCATGCCGGTACCGTTGTCGATGCTCGCCCCCCAGCTGCCGCCGACCGCACCGTCCCAGCGCTGCAGGGTGAGGTCGGCGACCAGCCCCGGCCCGGGATCGGTGAGGGTCACCATGCCGCCCGCCTGGGGCGCGCCCGAATAACCGCCGCTGACACTGTCCGCCGCCCACAACCGCGGCGGTCCGCCGGTGGAGTAGGCGAAAAACTTCACCGGCACGGTGATGCCGATGGTATCGGCCGGGAGCGGCCCCACCTGGCCGGCGCCGGAGAGGGAAGCGGTGCCCACCTGGATCGCCGGAATATGCAGTTCCTCGAGGAGCGCCGGATTGGAGGCGGCAAGATCCAGAAAGGTGGCGGCATCGAGCACCGCCTCCTGGGCCACCGCCTGCCAGGTGGCGTTCACCGGGTCAAAGCTGCCCTTCAGCTCGCCGCCGGCAATGCCCGTGAGGCCATCCTGCCAGCTCACCCAAGCCTCCACCCCGCTGCCCATGACCAGGTCGTTGTTGGCCACGTTCTGCTGCCAGCGCCCGGCGGCCTCGGCTTCGGCGCCATCGCTCAGGTAAGCCCCGAGCCGGCGCTGATCGGTAAAATTGCCGAAAACATAGGGCAACCGCCAATCATTGGCCGGCACTCCGGCCGGACTCGGATTGTAGACACCGCCCAGGATCGTGCTGCGCACCCCGAGGAACTGGTCACGCCCCGCCAGGGTAGAGGCAGTCCGCACCCCGGTCAGGGTGGTCTGGAAATCGAGCCACTCGATGGCGCCGTATGCGGAGGGATTGTAGAAAGCGCCGGTGGCCGAGACGCCCCCCTTTTCCCGGAAAAGCTCGAGCACCCCGCCAGCCGCCGGGTCGGCATGAAAACCGGCTGCCACCAACCCGGCAACCGGCACCACCGGCAGGGCGAAGAGGTCGCCGTCGGCGGCCCAGCCCTCCACCCCGGGCAGGAGATCGCCCTGCAGGCTGCCCTTGACGAAGCCAAGGGCGCCGGACGGATCGAGGCCAAGACCCAAAAACGCCGCCGCCACCTCCTCGACCCGGCCGCTGGCCGCAAACAGAGTGCGGCCGGCGAGCTGGGCGCTGTAACTGCCGTGCTGGGAATTGGTGGCCTGGTTCCAGATCGTGCTGGTGTTGTCGTAGGGGTTGTAGCTTGCGACCTCGAGGGCGAAAACGGTGGGCGGCGAGGGGAAACCGAAAAAGCCCTGGTACTCGCCGAGCAGCCGGAAAGGAGCCGGCGCCAGCTTGGTGGCCGACCACAGGTCGGCAAAGCCGCCCAGCACACCGTTAATCCGGCCGTAGTCGTGGAGCGCCGTGTCCGGCAGAGTGAAATCGGCGGTTCCCGGCCGGTCCTGAACCGCCGCCATCACCGATGGATAACTCAAATCCCAGCGGCCCGTTGTGGAGAAGAGGGTGGTGCCGCTGTCGCCCCAGGTGAGGGTGGTGCCGTCGGGGAAATATTCCGTGAAGGAATATGGCGGCGTGCCGACCACCCCGTCGGCAGACCAGCCGGCCTGCATACCGGTCGAATAGCCGTAGTTGTAGAAAAGGCCATCGGAGCCTTCCTGTTCCTGCAGGGTGTGCCAGACAACCTCCTCACCCAGCAGGCCGTTGAAGGCCAGCGGCATGCCGGTGGCGCCAGGCTGCCAGTAACCGGCCGCCACCCCCTGCCAGGTACCGGGGCCGGCCGCCCGGCCGCTCACCCGGCCCGCCAGCTCGCCGTATTTGCTGAAGGTGAGGATCTCGCCGGCAAAGGTGGCGCCGATGCGCTGGCTGCCGGAATCGAAGAGCCCGGCCAGAGGATCGGTGAGGTAGACCCCGTAGTCGGGACGCAGGTTGCCCAGATTGTCGGTGAAGGCGCCGAACCCGGCCCGGCCCAGCAGGCGGCTGGCCGCCAGGCTGTTGTCGCCGCCGGCCGCGGCTTGGTTGTCGACGCCGAAAAGAAGCTGGAAGACGCCCCATTCGTCGTGGCCGGCCAGGGAATAGTTCCAGCCCCAGGCGAATTCGCTTTCGACCAGCGCACCCGGATTGGCAAAACCGTCGGTGCCCAGGCGGCCGGCGATGAACTCCAGGCGCAGGGGATTGGTGGCGGGGGCCAGATGAAGCGACGCCGGGCTGATGCCGACATCGGCGTCGAGTTGCAGGCGGTTCAGGCTGCCGGTGGCCTGCCAGGTGGAGAGGGTGGCGTTGTTGGAACCGGCAAAGGCGCCGTGCAGGATGCCGGCCCGGCTCTTGCCGGCGCCGTCGGCGGGATCGACGTAAATGCCGTAGAGCAGGCCGTCGACCCCGCCCATCACCCCGCCCAGGAAACCGGCAAAGGAACCGGTCAGGGCCGGGCCGCTGATCACCTCCTGGCTGAAAACGCCGGAGGCAGAGCTTGAGCTGCCGCCCAGGGTGAGCGCCGCCGAGGGATCGGCCCAGATATTGCCACCGGTGCTCAGGCTGCCGGCCATGGTGCCGGTGCCGGCAAGCACCCAGCCCGGCTCCTCGAAAAAGAAAAAACGTTCCCAGGACGCCGGGCCGGGCTCGGTCCAGGGAAAACGGCCAAGGGTGGGACCAATGAAAGTGGGGTCGGCAAACTGGGTGGCGGTGGGGTTCGGGGATGAACCAGGCAGCCAGCCGTTCTGCAGAAAGATGACCGCCAGCTTGTCGACGTCGAGCCGCAGCTTGTCCGGCAGGTAGATCGCCGCATTGTGCAGGCCGGGATAGTCGGGCAGCAGGTCGAAATCGAGATCGGGACCGGCCGGTTCGTTCTGCAGCACCGAGCCGAAGAGCAGGGCACCGCCGGAGGTCATGAAAAAACGGGAGCGGAACAGGGTTTCTTCCCCCATGGGGCCTGGATGCCCGAATTCATGCTCGAAAAAAGTGCCACTCTGCGGGCTGTAGAGATTGAAGACCGTGGCAACGGGAGCGAAGGTGGCGGAAAGCACCGACGGAGGAGGAGGTGGTGGCGGGGGAGGAGGTGGTGGCGGAGGTGGCACCACGGGTGGCGGCGCCACCGGCACCACCACTACCGGTGCCGGCACCGTGGAGATGGCGGTGGAACTGGGGGACGTAAGAGCTGCCACCGAAAGCGGCTGCGGAGAGCCCACCTCCGCCCCGGCACCAGCCCCTGCCGGGGTTATGCCGGCAGCGATGGCGCTCTCCTCGGCCAGGGCAACACCATCGGCGATCGACACCTCGAGGCCGGCCGATTCCTCATCGGCGCCTGCGCCACTACCCGCCCCGGTCTCTCCGGTGCTGTCCGCCCCCGCTTCAGCGGTCGGGCCGGGCCTTGTTTCCCCTTCGTAGTCGCCCAATTCCTGTTCCGTGGCGGGCTGGAGCAGGGGCGGCAGGCCGGCGTCGAAGAAGGTGAGCTTCTCCCCCGCCCCCACCTCGGTCAGCCGTGCCGGCTCGGCCAGGCTGAAGCCGTAGCCGTCACCCTCCTTGAACAGAAAGCTCGTCTCGCCGTTGTTGTGACTGGAAAAAAAATCCGTCCCCCTGATGCCCACCACGGCGGTGGGGGTCTGCACCTCGAAACGGTTGGCGCGCTCCCGGCCGAACACCCCATTCTTTTTGCGGACGATGCTCTGGATTTTGCCCTGGGAAAGGTTGAGGCGGCCGACCAGGGAATCACCCCGGGCCAGGTATTCTTCCACCTCCACCCGCGACTCCCTGGCCAACCGGAGGATGTTGCCGTCGGCGAAGCGCACCTCGGCCCGGGACTCGGGGCCGGTGCGCAGCACATCCCCCGCCGCCACCGGGCTGCCCGCCACCACCGGCACGGGTTCTGCCCCCGGCCCGACGAGTTCAACCACGCCGCTGACAGAGGTGATCCGGCCCACCGGCTCGCCGGCTGCAAAGGTGGTCTGGGGGAAGAGCAGACACCAGACAAGGAACACGACCCAACAAAGGCGACGCATCGTTTTCCTCCTTTAAAAAAAGTAAGCCGCCGGAAATCTCCGGCTCAGAACCGGTATTCAACCCCTAGGGTGAAAAGGTCCCGGTCGTAGTCGTAAATCGCCAGGTTGGAGCGGGCGTCGGTACGGGACACCTGGGCGATGAAACGCCACTTTGGCCTGTACTGCCAGGCGATTCCAAGCGAACCGGAATAGACCTCGTCGTCTCTTTTCACCCCAAACACGGTGTGCTCGTCGTCATAGTCCTGCCAAAGCCCCTGGAGGCCAAGCTGCAGTGAGAGCGTTTCGGCCAGCGGCAGGGTACAGCCCGCCGACAGGCGGTGGCCGTGGTTGTCCCAGTTGTCGCCACTGGCCTCTTCCCGGGCGTATTCATAGCGCAGGTTGAGCGAGCCATGCTCCCTGAACAGCCAGACCCAGCCCAGGGAAGCTACCAGCCCGGAAGCGTCGCGGTCCTCCTCCGGATCGAGGGCCGCTTGGTAGAACTCCTTCAGGCCGTAGCCGGTGAAGAACTCCAGGAGCTGGCGGTCTCCCAACAGATACCGGTAGAGGGGGCCCACCCGCACCTGGCCCAGGTACTGGTCGTAGCCCGGCCCCTTGAGCAGGGTATGGGCGCCGCTGGCCAGCAGGCCGAGGGAAGAATGGCCAAAGGAATAACCCGGCAGCAGGGTAAGGGCATTGGTCAGGGTGTCGTGGCTCGAAGAATGGTTATCGTGCAGGCTGCCGGACAAGGCGTACTGCAGGCTGAAGAGCCAGGGAGCAGACAGCGTTGGCGTGAAATCGAGGCGCAGGGAGGCGCTGGCCGCTAAACTCTCCTCGTCGGTGGCTGGCATCAGGGTGGAGTCGTTGGGGGCAAGCACCACGTTGCTGTCGTACTGGCCAAAGAGACCGAGGGTCACCTGCAGGGATTTCGCGGCCGACTGCCGCTGGTCGGCCAGATCCTGGTAGCGCCGGGCGAGCCGGGCCAGGTCGGACTGGGGATCATGGAGCACCGCGGCCCGGAAACGCTCGGTGGCCGCTTCGTATTCCCGATTTCGCAGGCGGCCGAGACCGAACTGTACCTCCACCGCCTGACCAAGGCCGGGGTCGCGGCTGCGGGCCAGTTCGAAGGCCTGCAGGGCCTCCTCCCCGCGGTCGAATTTGCGCAGCACCAATCCTTGCAGAAACGCCGATCTGGCCGGAGAGATCTGCCGCGCCTCGGCCAGAGCCAACCAGTCCATGGCCTCGTGCAGGTTGCTTCCGCCACCCATCAGGTAGAGAACCTCGGCCAGTTCGAGCACCGCCTCGCGGATCCGCGGCGAGGACGTGGCCGCCGCCCGCAGCGCCGCTGCCGCCTCGGGATACTGCCGGAGCTGCTTGCGGCTCATGCCGAGAAGAAAGACCGCGGCCGGCGGGGCCGCGCCGCGGACCCGCAGTTCTTCGAGAAGAGCTGCAGCCGCTTCGTATTCCTCCTGGCGGTAAAGCCGGGCGCCTTCCTCCAGGATTGCCTCCCCGAGGGGGACCGCACCGGACGCCCCCAGCGGAATCACCAGCAGAATGGCGAGAAGCCCCGCCAGAAACCTGCCGTTCATGGCCCTTTCTCCCTTGTCGTCTGGATTACCGAAGACCGCTAAAAACTCGTGCTGCCGGTCTTTGCGACGTAGCCGGCAAACCCTTTTTGCATACCAGAAAACCAACACGGCAACAACCCGGAAAATTTACAAAAAAATGAGAAAACCTGCGGCCTCCCCGCACCCCGGCCAAAACCACGCCCCCTTGTCGCCAGGTTCATGCAAAAATGCGTGCCGTCTTTTCGGCGTCCTCGAAGGCCATCTCGAGCATATTACGAATGAGCTCCTCTTCCATGCGGAACTCCCCGACACAGGCGGCCACCACCCCTTCCGAACCGTCATCCGCCTCGCTGTAGCGCAACGATGATACCAGGCGCACCGCCGGCTCGACGTCGCCGGCCACACCACCATGATGGCCGCCAACGGCGTTCACCAGGTAATCGGGAAGGCCCCATACCTGAGCGATGAGCGCCCCCACCTGGGCATGGTCGTAGCCAAAGGCCTCCTTTTCGAGGACCGCCAGATCCAGGCCGGGCTCCTTATTCCAGCGCTCGACAAGAGCGCAATAGGCATCTTTCTTGGCCATGGACAATACCGGCAGGGCGATGTCCTGCAGCAGAGCCGCAGTGTAGCTCTCCCCCTGGGTGGCGGCATGCAGGTGAAGAGCCAGCATGCGGGCCAGCCCCGCCCGCCGCACCGCCACCAGCCAGAAGCGGGTGTTGTCGATACAGGTAACGCCGGGGGCGGCCAGGGATTCGGCCACAGCAAAGGAGAGCACCATGGATTCGAGCCTGGCCCGGCCGAGCAGGGTGACGGCGTGGTTGAGGCTGCTCACCTGGCGCATGAGCCCGAAGGACACGGAATTGACCAGGCGCAGGATCTTGACGTGAAGCCCCGGATCCATCTCTATCTGCTCGGCGATCTCGGTGATGGACGACTCTGGATCCCGCAGCATCCCCAGGATGGAGGTCACCACCCCGGGAAAGCTCTGGACCTCGTAATTGTCGAGCAGACCCTTCAGGTCCTTGCGGGGATTCGAGCTTTTTCGGCGCAGGAATTCGAACATCCCCTTTCCCCCTATTCGCCCCGGCGGGCGATCATGTTGTTGAAGATGCTGAGCAGCCCCCCGAGCATGAGGTAACCGGTGATCACCTCACAGAGCGTTATGATCCTGGCGAGCGGCGAGATTGGCACGATATCGCCGAAACCCAGGGTGGTGAGGGTGACGACGCTGAAATAGATGCGGGCCACCCAGGAGGCATCGCCACCAAACTTGACGTCGACGAAAGAATAGAGCCAGGCAAAGAAGACGGCGAGAAAAGCGATGAACAGGCACCACCTGAGCAGACTGCGGCCGCAGTCGCTGGTCAGCCACCAGAACTGGTAGATGAAGCGGTTGAGCCGGCTGCGGTCCCTGAATTCTCTGAGATAGTTCTGGTCGATAATGAAGCGCCGGAGGGAGTAGGCACCGGCGAAATTGATGTCGCGGATGTCGCTGCCCAGCCACTCGGCGGACTCGAAGTTGCGGACCAGGCGCAGACGCGAGTCCCGCATGTCGGCGTTGTTGAAAACCGACCCCGCCACGTCGCAGAGGGAAAGGTCCGCTCCCCGCAGGTCGGCGCCGGTGAGATCGGCACCCCGGATCACGGTTTCCCGGAGGCGGGCGTTGTGCAGCACCGCGCAGCGCATGTCCACTCGGTCGAGATGGGACTTGGTCAGGGTGGCGCCGCTCAGGTCGGCGCCGAAAAGGCGGGCGCCGGAGAGATCCGCCATGCCGAAGCCGGCTTCCCCGCATTTGGCCTCTTCCAGGTTGGCCTGGGTAAGCCGGGCGCCGGTGAAGTCGCAGCGGCCGAGGTTGGCCTGGAACAGACTGGCCTTGGCCAAGTTGGTCTTGAAAAAACGGGCCTCCTCAAGGTTCGCCTTGGTGAGGTCCACCGCGGAAAGATCGGCTCCGGAAAAATCGAGGCCGCCCAGATCCAGGCCAGCGAGAGAGACCCCATGGAAACTGAGGCCGGCAACGGAAACCCGGCCCTTCTGCATCTCTTCTATCTTTGCCAGCGCTTCCTGGCGGGAAAGGGAGGCCATGGGGAATCCTCACGGGTGCTGGCGATTTCCGGTACACGCATAGGCCGCGCCCCTGGATGCAGCACACGGACCACGTCCCACGCTACCTGCCCCCTGGAACCAGCGGAGCTGGCCAGAATTTAACTCTAAAAGGGAATGAAATTCAAAGACAAAGAGAAAACGGCAAAGCGGCGGTAACAACCGCAGGGTCACTGGACGTAGCTGAAGAGAACGCCTTCGGCGCAGAGCTGGTGCTTTGTCCTGTCCTCCGCAAGTTCCTGGCAGCGGAGAACCTTGTCCCGCATCTCCTCCATCTTGGAATAATCAAAATGCCAGTTATGAACCGCCCTTACCCTGCACACGCCCCACCCGAAAAAACGAAAGGTCCCGGCGCTGAACTCGGGGAGAGCATCGAAAAGCCGGATTTATTTTTCGGGTTCCCCGGTTTCCTGTCCCCAGCGCCTGCTGTCTTGCGACTGTCTCCATAAAGCCATGCCATGCAAAATTTCCAGGGCTTGCGAAAAACCACGGGCCACCGCAATGACCAAACACATCCCCGTGCCACCCGGCACCTTTCCTCGCCGGTACACCACCCTGGCAGGGGAGGTGTTCGTCTACCGCCTGGCGGCCCGGCGCAAGACCCCGAGCAGGAGCCCTGCCCCGATCATGGCAAACGAGAGAAGCTGGCCCATGGTGAGCGAGCCGAGGAGAAAGCCCAGGTGAGCGTCGGGCTCGCGGAAGAGCTCGACGAAGGAGCGGAAGAGGCCGTAGAAGACCAGGAAGGCGGCGAGCAGGGTGCCGTGGGCCCAGCCCCGGCGGTGCTTGACCTCCTTCAGGGTCCAGAGGATGGCAAAGAGAAAAAAACCTTCGAGCAGGGCCTCGTAGAGCTGGGAGGGATGGCGGGGCAGCGGGCCGCCGTCGGGGAAGACCATGGCCCAGGGCACATCGCTCACCCGGCCGAAGAGTTCGCCGTTGATGAAGTTGCCGAGCCGGCCCAGGAAGAGGCCCACCGGCACGGTGGCGATGTAGAGATCGGCGGTCTCGAAAAAATCGAGACGGTTGCGGCGGCAGAAGAAGAAGCCGCCAGCCAGCAGGCCGATGAGCGCTCCGTGGAAGCTCATGCCGCCCTGCCAGGTGGCGGGGATCTCGAGGGGATGTTGGATATAATAAGAAAAATTATAAAAAAACACGTAGCCCAGGCGGCCGCCGGCCACCAGGCAGAGAAGAAGCACGATGTTGAGGTTCTCGAAGTGGGGGGCCAGATGGTCGAGCCGGAAGCGGCGGATCTGGCGCTGTACCAGAAAATAGGTGGCGAAGAAGCCCAAAACGTACATGAGCCCATACCAGCGGACCTGAAGCGGGCCGAGCTCGAAGAGCACCGGCGAGATCTCGGGATAGGAGAGCATCGGCGTCGTTTTCCTAGGAGTCTGTCGGGGTTGCCTCGGTGAGGTGGCCTATGGGTGGCAGTAACTTGGACACCGAGAGGGTCTGGCCGAAGCAGTTAAGTTTTTGAAAAAGTCGGTTTCGTTCGTTTTGCTACCCATCCGGAACTATCCCGGA
>JBFHWX010000120.1:0-10314 GCA_041599275.1 Desulfobulbales bacterium
GTCACCGCCTCGGGCACCCGCTCCCGGCAGCCCCGATAGGCGCCAGGATCAAAGAACGCGCAGTTACGGCAGATGTGCAGCGGTCCGCGGCAGCCCGGGCAGTCGTCGCGGAAACCGATTTTGGACTCCTGGATATCAACATGGCAGAACGCGCAGCGCATGACTCTCCTCGTTGTTGCGGGCGTGCCGCGACGCAAAAAGCCTCGGGATACTGAAAAAACTTCCATCTTCCTTTTCCCCGACGGCCGAGGAAGACGGCGAGAGACTGGTGCGGGGCCTTGCCTTGACCGAACCGTTCAGCCTGGCTCATCCCTTGCCAGCCGGTCGGCCTGTATGCTACCATGGGCACCCTTTCAAAGTCCCTGGCCCAGGAGGAAACAGGTGGAAAAAAAACACATCGGCACCGGCCTGTCCGTGCTCTCCCTTGCCGGCTCGCTCTTCACCGGCGCTCTCGGGTTCGGTTTCGTGGCGGTGGCGGTCTACATGGTCTACGCCGAAATCCGGGCCAGCGGCACCTTCCGCCTCAAGTTCCTGATGATGCCCACCATGAACGTGCTCATCGCCGCGGTTCTCTACTTCTACTGCCAGCAGCTCTTCCGGCGCGGCACCACCATCCGCCGCCAACTAGCGGCGGGCACCTACCAACCGCCCGCCGTGCGCTTCACCCGCTACGACGCGGCAGCCATTATCCTTCTCTTTCTCTTCGCAGGCGTGGTCACCTGGTATCTGGGCCAACGCTGAACAGGACGACTAACCTTTTATCTTGTTGATGAGCCAGCTCATGTTGCGGCCGAGGTCGCGCATGGTGCGCATACCCTCCTCGTCGTTCTGCACCTCGCCCGGCTGCCGGCCGATGCCGATATTCCAGTAGGAGGAGCCCACCACGATCATCTGGCCGATGAGAAAGAAGAAATTAAGCGAGTTGAAGACATGGGAGGCACCGGCCCGGCGCACCGCCACCACCGAGGCCCCCACCTTGCGCTGGTAGAGATCGCCGTTGGCCCGCGAGACCATGCCGCAACGCTCGATGAGCGCCTTCATGGAGGCCGAAACATCGGCAAAGTAAGTGGGGGAACCGAGCAGGATGCCATCCGCCTCCCGCATCTTGGCAATGGCCTCGTTGACGATATCGCCCTCCACCGCGCACCTGCCGTCCTTGCGCTCGAAACATTTATAGCAGGCGATGCAGCCGGCCAGGGGCCGGCCGGCCAACTCGACGAGCTCGGTCTGGGCGCCATCCTTGGCCGCTTCGTCGAGCACCGCCTGGAGAAGCTGGGCCGTGTTACCGCCCTTGCGGGCACTGCCGCTGAAAGCCACGATTTTCATGACGCGTTGTCTCCTTCGTTTCTTTTTTTTCTGCCCGACGCCAGCCGCCGGTGCCGAGGAAACCGATTGTACGAAGCGGGAAGCCCTCCGTCAAGTCATGGCTTTCCCGATCAGGACCGCGGTTCGTTGCTTTTCTTTCTACCGGCGGAGTGGTTATTACGGAAAGAGAGCAAACAATTTTTTCTAAACTCTTTTTGCCTCACGCCCGATATCAGTCTTAACAGAGCTCTAAAGGTTCTGCATCTCGGACAGGAGCCCGCACGGAAGCGGGTGATTATAAAAACGCATTTCAGGTGCAACCATGGCTATCGACGGAATCGGAGGGAAGAGCTTCGGACCCATCTCCGGCGTCAAGAAGACTCAGAAACCTCAGAAGACCCAGGCGACAGGGACGGCGCAGACGGCCGACAAGGTGCAGTTTTCCTCCGTGCTCCAGGAGGCCCAGCGCACCAAGGGTACCGACTCGGCGGCCAGCGCCGAGCGCGCCGCCAAGGTCGAGACCCTGAAGCAGCAGATCGCCGAGGGCTCCTACCAGCCCGATCTGCAGAAGGTGGCGGCAAGCCTCCTGCGCTTCCTGGTGGAGGAGAGATAACCCCATGAGCGGCCAGCAGCTTCTTCGCGAGCAACTCCAGGCCCTGCACGGCGCCATTCTGCGAGAGCGGACCTGCGCCCGCAATCTGGCCATGGACGAGATGCTCGAGGCCACCCGCTGCAAGGAAGAACTCCTGCAGACCCTGGGGCCGCTCGATGAAGTGGCGGTGACGGCCGATCACGAAATACGGCAGCTCGCCGCCACCATCCGCGAGGAAAACCGGCGCAACGCCTACCTCTTCTGGGTCACCCTCAACTGGATCCGCCAGAGTATGGAATTCTTCGGCAAGCAGACCACTCCCGCGGTCTACAGCGCCAGCGGCGCCACGGTAAGGTCCCGCGGCGGCGGCCGCCTCCTCTCCGGCAAGGTGTAAACGATGCCCGGCCTGATCAGCGCCCTCAACGCCGGCGAGACGAGCCTTTATACCCACCAGAAGGCCCTCGAAGTCACCGGCAACAACATCAGCAACGTCAACACCCCTGGCTATTCCCGCCAGGAGGCCATTCTCTCCCCCTACCCCACCCTCAACTTCGGCGGCTACTTCATCGGCCAGGGGGTGCGGGTGGCCGACATCCAGCGCCAGCACGACTCGTTCGTGGCCCGCCAGCTCCAGGAAAAGAGCGCCACCTTCGGTGAGCAGGATTCCAAGGCCGGGCCGCTGGCCGAACTCGAACGCATCTTCAACATCGGCGAAAACAACATCGCCGCCTCCATCGATTCCTTTTTCGACTCCTGGCAGGAGCTGTCCACCGATCCCAGCAACCTGGTGCTGCGCGACCAGGTGATCCAGCGCAGCGGCCTGCTGGTCGACAATTTCCGCACCACCGACCAAGAACTCAAAACCATCCAGCGCTACGTCAACGAGACCCTGGACGGCAAGCTGAGCGCCATCAACACCAAGGCCCAGGAACTGGCGGCGCTCAACAACCGCATTGCCTCTCTCGAGACCTCGGGCCAGATGGCCAACACCCAGCGCGACCGCCGCGACGTCCTGGTCCAGGAGCTGTCCCAGACCCTCGGCGTGCAGACCTACACCGACAACGCCGGCATGGTGAACGTCACCCTGCCGGGCGGACTTCCCCTGGTGCAGGCCGACAGCGCCATGACCCTGCAAGGGGTTTGGAGCGGCCAGGACTACCAGTTGAAGCTGAGCCTCGGCAACACCAGCATCGACCTCGAGGCGCGGCACCTGGGCGGCGAGTTCAAGGGCCTGATGGAAGTGAAGGACACCCTCATCCCCGACCTGCAGAGCCGCCTCGACAAACTGGCCTATACCCTGGCCACCGAGATCAACGCCGTGCACAGCGGCGGCATCGACCTCAACAACAACACCGGCATCAACTTCTTCACCCCGCCGCCCTCACCCGGCCCACCCGCCAACATCTGGGACGGCGCCGCAAGCTCGCTCCAACTCGCGGTGAGCAACGGCTTTCAAATCGCCGCGGCCTCTTCCCCAAACGCGCCGGGCGACAACAGCAACGTGCTGGCCATCGCCGGGCTGGCCAGCCAGAAGCTGGTTGACGGCGCCACCACGCTCATCGATTACTACAGTTCCATGGCCTCGAAAGTAGGCCTTGAGAGCTCCCAGGCCAAGCTCGTGCGGGTGGGCGCCGAAGACGCCCTGGTGCAGATGCAGAACCTTCGCGAGAGCCGGGTGGGCGTTTCCCTCGAACAGGAAATGATCGACCTCATCCGCTTCCAGCGCGGCTTCGAGGCCTCCGCAAAACTGCTCTCCACGGTGGACGAGATGATGGAGACCCTGCTGACGGTGAAGAGGTAAGATGCCATGAAAGCAACCCAGTGGACCACATACCGCAGCATGCAGCTGCAGCTCGGCACCATGGGCGACAGGCTCCACGAGCTGCGCACCCTTGCCGCCACCGGCAAAAAGGTCTCCCGCCCCTCGGACGACCCCTCCTCGGTGCGGCCCATCCTCGATGTCCGCGCCCAGGTGCGGCTCGCCGACCGGTATCTCGAGACCATGGGTACCGGGCTCGACCGCGCCAAAGTGGTGGAAGGCCACATGAGCTCGATGGAAAACGCCCTGGTGCGGGCCAAGGAACTTGCCCTTTCAGCGGTGAACGGCGGCTATGACCCTCAGAGCATGGCCACCGTGGCCGACCAGATCGCCAATATCCGGGCGCAACTGGTCGATACCGCCAATGCCCGCTTCGACGGCAAGTACGTCTTTGCCGGCTACGAGGAGCAGACCAAGCCCTTCACCGTCAACCCCACCTACAACCCGGCCACCTACAACCCGGCCAATCCCGCCACCTACCCGGTGCTCTACAACGTCGGGCTCGCCAACTCCCAGCCCAACATGCTGGAGATCTCTCCGGGCGAGACGGTGCAGGTGGGCCTCACCGGCAACTCTCTCTTCCTGGGCGACGCCGACAACGACGGGGTGACCGACCCGGGAGCCTACGACATTTTCGCAGTGCTCACCCAGATAGAGGAAGCAATCCGCGCCGATGACAAGACCGCCATCTCGGCCAAACTCGACACCATAGACGGCGCCGCCGACCAGGCAAGGCGACTGCGCAGCAAGATCGGCAACAACGCGGCGCGGCTCGAAAGCGCCATGCAGCAGATGGAGATCACCAAGATCGACCTCAAGGAGACCCTTTCCCGCTACGAGGACGCCGACCTCATCGAGACCCTCACCGACCTCACCCAGCAGGAAACGGCCTTCGAGGCAGCGCTCAACATCACCGCCAAAATCTCCGAGCTCTCTATCCTCAAGTTCATCTGAGTCCTGTCTTGCCTCCAGAATATCTCCTTATTGCGCCGCGGGTTTCCGCTTCCCGCGGCGCGCTCCGTCGGTCACGGACAGCCGCCACTCTTTTTTTCGCCTCCCCCTTTGCGCGCTTGACCTTATTTCGTGAGTTCGGTACGTTATCCCTACGTTCCGGGCGCCGGAACGCCTTTCGACCTGAAACCCATTCGGCCAGCCGCACCGCTGGCCCGGCCAGGGAGGGCATATGCTCGTACTGACGAGAAAAATCGAGGAAGGCATCATCATTGGCGATGATATCCGGATTTCGGTCATCGAAATAAAGGGAGGGAGCGTGCGGCTCGGCATCGATGCCCCGAG
This sequence comes from Desulfobulbales bacterium, assembly GCA_041599275.1. Lineage (GTDB taxonomy): Bacteria > Desulfobacterota > Desulfobulbia > Desulfobulbales > BM004 > JBFHWX01. The sequence goes on from JBFHWX010000120.1 coordinate 5,013, forward strand.
GGACAAGAAGATCTATCGCCTCGAGGTGTACGACCGGATCTGCCAGGAGAACAAGGAAGCCACCAAGTGGAGTCTCGACGATCTGGACGCCCTTACAACCTTGCCCACCAGGAAGAAAAAATGATCAAGAAAATACAGAGCAGGTTCGGAGAGGTCGAGTACGAAAGCGAAAACACCCTGGTATTCCCCCAGGGTCTGGCCGGCTTCGAGAACCTCCGGGAGTTCGTGGTCATGCCGAACAAGAAGGACGGGCCGCTCTTCTGGATCCAGAGCGTCGAAGATCCCGACGTCGCCTTTGTGCTCACCGACCCCACCAATTTTTTCCTCGACTACGGGGTGGCGACGGAAGCCGAAGAGCGCAAGAGGCTCGGCGCCGGGCCCGAAGACGAATGCTTCACGCTGTCGGTGGTCACCGTGCATCCGGACCGCCGGGTGACCCTGAACCTGGCGGCGCCGATCCTCTTCTGCCCGAAGACGAACCGGGCCATTCAGGTGATCCTCGAGAACAGCCCATACCAGACCCAGCAGCCGCTGCCCACCGGACAGCAGGGATGAGCCGGTCTCCAACGGCCCACGAAAGGGCGCATACCCGAGGGTTCACATTACCGGCTCGAGCGGCCGCCTTCATCTTTTTTGCGTGACACCCACCATGGTGAGCAGCCCCAACGACTTCCTTGCCGCCAACCTGGCCGTGGCCAGACAACGCTGGCCACGGCTCTTCCACCTGCTCGAAGCGGCCGAAGAAGACCTGGGCCGGCTTTCCCTGGAAATTCCCACCTCCACCCCGGAGCAGACCCTGGTGGTGAACGGCATCCACCTCACCAGTTCCTACGACCGCCGCCGGGAGGCTGACCTCCAGGCCAGCCGCATACCGCAAGAGGCGACATCCGCCTGGGTCTACGGCATGGCTTTGGGTGATCTGCCACGCACCCTGCTCCGCCGGCCGGGGCTACGCAGCCTGCGGGTGGTGCTCCTCAACCCGGCGGTGGCCCTGGCTTCCTTCTCGGTAATGGATCACCTGGACTGGCTGCAGGACCCGCGGCTCGAGCTCACCGCCGCTTGTTTCCTCGAGGAAATCGCCCTGCCCTTCGCCGCTTCCCCGGCCTGTCTCACCCTGGCCGATGACGACTCGGCCCGTATCCGCGACCTGGTGGCCCTGGAACTCGCCACCCCCTATATCAACGCCCGGCACCAGGATGCGGGCGAACACCTGCGAAAGCGGCTCGCCGACAACCGCAATCTTCTCCGCCGCGACGGCGACGTCAGGGAACTCTTCGGTCGCCACCAGGGGGAGACGGTCTACGTCTCGGCGGTGGGCCCGAGCATCGACGCCCAGTTCGACTGGCTGCGCGAAAACAGGGGAAACTCTCCACTCATCGTGGTCGACGCCGCACTCCGGCCTTTCACCATGGCCCGCATTTTCCCGGATTACGTCGTGACGGTGGACAGCCTGCGGGACGGAGTAGCTCCCTTCTTCCGGGAGACAGATCTGAGCCTGTACAAAGACACCCCCCTCGTCTACTTCCCCACCGTGCACCGCGACGTGCTCGAACTCTGGCCTGGTCCCCGGTTTGCCGCCTACGGCGCCGGCGACCGGCTCTACGACGAGATGTTGGCTGAACTTCCCCGGGCCACCCTGTTCTCGGCCGGCAGCGTCATCCACCCGGCCACCGACCTGGCGGTGAAGATGGGGGCCTCCCACGTGGTGCTCCTTGGCTGCGACTTTTCCTTTCCCCATGACCTGAACCATGCGCGAAACAGTGTGTATTCCCAGAAGAGAGAAGAGAAATCCTATTCCAAGTGGGTGGTAAACGGCCGCGGTGAAAGGGTCGGCACCTCCAGCAACCTGCAGGGCTACCTGCGGGATCTGGAGCGACTCGTCCTGAGAACCCGGGAGGTCCGCTTCATTAATTCCAGCCGCGAAGGCGCCCGCATCGCCGGCACCAGCTACCTCGAGGAGGCCGCATGGCAGACCCGAAATGGCATGCCCACCTAGCCGCTTCGGCCAAGGCCTTCCGTTTGGGTGAAGAGGCGAGCGGCAACGACCTGCTCACCGCCCTCATCGACGCCATCATGCCGCTGGTCTCCGGGCTGGGGCCAGAGCACCTGCAGCGCCTCAACTCGCTGCTGGCAGAAACCCTGAGCGCCCAGGCCAGGCAGGACTATCTTTGGGTGGCCGATCTGCTTGAGCACGAAATCCTCCCCTGCCTCATGCATGCAAGACAAAAACAACACTGAGCCCGATGGCCGCCACGTGCCCGCCGAGCCCGGAAGGAAACCCGCCGTGACGATTGCTGACTCCCTCGGCCCCTATCTTGCCAATGATTTCGGGGACCGCTTCCTCTACGAAGTCAACCGCTTGAGTTTTGCCAGACTGGCGGCTCGAACTGTCTACGACAGCCATTTCGGCAAGGATTTTTTTAAAGAAAACAAACTATATGTGATCTGCGGCAGTGACTCAGGCCTGTTGCCGAAATACATCGAACAACTCCCCCCCCCAAAAGGCTCCCGTTTTCTCTTCGTGGAACTGCCGGAAGTGCTCGCGCGCCTGCCCGAGGTCGTCGGTGACAACCCACTCGGTCCACGGATTGCCGTGGTCAGCCCCGATGGCTTGCAAGACCAACTCGCCGTCTTCAACTGCACCGAATACATCTATATCAACGGCCTCTATCTCATTGAAGCCCTCTGCACCCAGGACGGTTTCCTGGCCGGCTACGGCGAACTCGCTTCCTCGCTCAGGGAGCATCTCGAGATGCTCAACTGGGAGATCAAGGCAAGTCTCGGCAGCAAGGAATTCGTGCTTCGGCAACTGGAGAATCTTGGCGAGAACCAAATCGCCGCCGGCAAACTTTACGGACTTTTTCAAGGAAAAACCGCTGTTCTTCTTGGCGGTGGCCCTTCCCTGGATGATCTTCTGCCGTGGATCAAGGAAAACCGAAACCGGCTGGTGGTTCTTGCCGTCTCGCGCATCGCCAAGCGTTTGCTGGAGGTCGACCTGACACCAGATATCTTCTTCTCCATCGACCCGCAGCCGGTGAGTTTCGATCTCAGCCGCAACATGTTGCGATTCTGGGAAAATTCCCTGTTCATCAACTACTACCATGTCAGCCCGCCGCTCCTCGGCCAGTGGCGCGGCAGATCCGCTTACCTCGGGCCGCGCTTTCCCTGGGAAACCCCTCTTAACGAAAGCACGGCGGAAGCCCCCGGTCCCACGGTCACCCATATCGCTCTCGACACCGCGGTCAACATGGGGTTCACCACCATTATCCTGGCCGGCGTCGATCTCTGTTTCACTCCTGAAGGGTTCACCCATGCCAGGGGCAGTCAGGAATACAAGGCCGGCCCCAATCTCACCACCTTGCCACTCCTGGTACGCACCAACAGCGGCGCCATGGCCCAAACAAGCCATGCCCTGCGGAGCGGCATAGACGCCATGGCCGGCCAGGCAGCCGCGGCCCAGGAAAGAGGCTGCACCATCATCAATCCAGCACCGGGCGCGGCGGCCATCCCCAACGTCAGCCACCGCCCAGCAGAGGAAATCGAAGTTGCCCCCATGGAAGAGAAGCCAACACTTCTTCTGCGGCGAGGGGTTCCGCAAAGCACCCGGCAAACCCGGCTGAAACATTATAAAACCATGCGGGACGAACTACTGCGGGTCAAGCGCAAATTCTACGAAATCCGCGAACTCGCCCTGGAAGGCCTCGCCGCCAACAAGGGACTTTTCGGCCGAAGCGGCAAACAAGCCGACTTCTCCCACAAGAAACGGATGGACTCGGTTGAAGAGAAACTCAACGCCCACCGGTACGACGACGTGCGCCGACTGGTAAAGCATTTCGGACTCGAGCAGTTCATGCAGATCATCCGGCCCGACCGCGAGGAAGACTGGCAGGATGAGGAGATCGAGCAGGTGGGCGCTCTCTATTACGAGGCCTACAGAGACAGCACCGACGAGTTGCTCGCTCTCTTGACCGAGACGGACCAGCGTCTCCAGGTGAGGCTCCTTGAGGAAGACGAACGTGGCGATTTCCAGAAACTCTTCACACAATGGCGCACCGACCTGCAGCCGGGCAGAGCGCTCTTGTGGAAGACAAACAACCCTGAAGGCGTAGCGAACCTGCGGCCTGCCGAGGGGGGACTCCTCCAGGAATTAGAGAACGAATTCGAAAAGATACTATCTGGGACGAAATCCCTCACCTCCCAGTTCGAGTCGAGCAACTTCAACGCCACTGCCATCAAGTCGAAAATCAACACCTTCTTCAGAAGAAAGGACATCCGGGAGCTTGGCAACATGGTGACCGGCCTGGCCAGGCACGGTTCTTCCGAGGCACCCGAACTTGCCCACTACGCCGAAGGATGCCTGGCCGAGCTGAAAGAAGACTTCCCGGCCGCCCTCGACGCCTACGGCCGGATTTTGGAAAACCAGGAATCTTCGCTCATCGAGGACACGTTGCGTCGGATAGGTGGTTTGTCGCTGCACCTTCACGACGCGGATAATGCGGTGGCTGCCCTCGAGTGCCTTTCAGGGATTTCTCCCACCTACCTGCCGCAGCTTGCGGACCTGCTCTGGCTCCTCGGCCGGCGCAAAGAAGCTCTGGACCTCTACGCCGACTACTTGGAAAAAATACCAGGGGATATCGCCAGGATGCTCAAGCTCGGTTATTATTACAGGGAATTGAACATGCCGGAGGGGGTACGGATGGCGGTGGAATACGTGCTCGCCACGGACCCCGCCAACCAGGGCGCACGTGAATTGCTTGCCTCCATGAACGGAACCGGCGAGGAATAAACACGCATGCATGTAAAGCAGGCCGGATCCGGCGGAGCCAGCATCGCCCTCTGCGGGCGTCGACCGAGCCGAGAGAGGAATCTGGAGCGGAGAGACGTAGTCTCTTTGGTCCAAAAGCGCAGACGGAGAGTACCATGCTGAACGGAAAATCGCTCCTCATCACCGGCGGAACCGGCTCCTTCGGCCAGGCTTTCATCAGCACCATCCTGAACAGTTTCCCGAAGATCAAACGCCTCGTGGTCTTTTCCCGAGACGAACTGAAGCAGTTCGAGATGGCGCAACAGTTCCCGATGGACAAGTACCCCGTCATCCGCTTCTTCCTCGGAGATGTCCGCGATAAGGACAGGCTCTACCGGGCCATGGAAGGAATCGACATCGTCATCCACGGTGCCGCCCTCAAACAGGTGCCGGCAGCCGAATACAACCCCTTCGAATGCATCAAAACCAATGTCCTCGGGGCCCAGAACGTCATCGATGCCTGTCTCGACTCCGGCGTGCAGCGGGTGGTGGCCTGCA
>JBFHWX010000121.1:0-10280 GCA_041599275.1 Desulfobulbales bacterium
TCCAGCCGGCGAGGCGGAAACCGGGGCAGCCCCGAGGTCTGAGGACAGAAGTAAGAAGTGAAGAAGTGAGAAGTGAGAAGTGAGATGTGAGATGTGAGATGAATAATACAAAAACAACGAGATGACGCGCAAGCGGCCTTCCTCTGGAGCCCCCGCGAGGGGCGATCACGCAGTTCCCATTGGCACGCAGCCGCGAGGACGCGCAGGGTATCCCGCCGCAGGCGGGACAAGTGACACGGGTGCCCTTTCTTTTTGTTCTTTTCTTTGGGCAAACAAAGAAAAGAACGCCCCGCCGGCGAGGCGACTAAAGCCGGGGAGGACTGAAATACCCGGCAATGTGCATCTGCAGGAGTAAGGAGGAAAAACGTGAGTCCAGCGTTACGCGGGGAATACTCCGTTATTAGCCTTTTAGCTGGTTAGCTGCGGCGCAGCCGCAATAAGGAGGCAGCATGGAACAAAGAGAGGACATGACCCCGGTCATCATACTCACCAAGCATTTCAGGATCCGCGGCGACATCGGCCTCATGCCCGGGGCCCGCTTCACCGACTACATGAACGAGGCCCGCGAGTTCATCGCCGTGTCGGGAGCCGAGGTTTCCGACCATAACGGCAAAACAATCCTCTCCGGCGGCTTTCTCAACGTGCAGCGGGCCTCCATCGACATCGCCATGCCCGCCGACCAGGAGATAGACCTGTAGCGCTGCCGGGGCCGCTCCGGCCCCGGCAGGGAGGACGCACCATGACCCGAGAACGGTTGCTCCTTTTCACCACCGGCCTCGCCTACCTGTTGATCGGGGTCGAAATCGTCGTGATGATTTCGCCCTTTGCCCTCTACTTCTATTCGGTCTACGGGCCGATCCTCGATTTTCTCTCCCTCTCGCCCCTCACCGCCTGGACCACCGAATTCTTTTTGCCCCACATGGTGTTTCTCGACGACCCGCTGGTGCTGGCCGTCTCCTATCTCCAGCTTCTGCTGCCTCTGGGCCTGCTGCTCTTCCTCACCGCCGCCGTGCCCCTCTACTACGGGCGCTTCACCGGCCGCGGCGTGGTCACCGCCAGCTTCTACCGGAAGATCCGCCACCCCCAGTACCTCTTCCTGGCCATCTCCGGCCTCGGGCTTCTGCTCTACTGGCCGCGCTTCATCATCCTGGTGCTCTACGTCACCATGCTCTTTGTCTACTACTTTCTGGCCCGTAACGAAGAGTGGCGGATGCGGCGGGAAGCGCCGGCGGAGTACGAAAAGTACATGGCAGCCACCCCCATGTTCCTGCCGGGCAACCCGGGCGGCCGCTTCTACGCCCGTTTTTTTGGCTGGCTACGGCCGAAGTGGCTGGGTTTCGTCCTGTTCTACGGCCTTTCGCTGAGTGTTGCCGTGGGCCTCGCCCTCACCCTCAGGGCCTACACGGTGAGCCGCCTGCCCGTGGCCCGGACCGGGGAGATGACCCTGGTCTCCGTCTTTCCGCGGCCGGCAGCGGAACTCGAGACCCTGTTCGGCTCCATACGGGCCGATGAAAAAGCGGGCCGCTTCCTCGCTGAAAACCCCTCCGTCAACCTGGCCTACGTGATGCCCGGCGACTTCTTCCTCACCGCCCTGGTCACCGAGGAGAACCGGCGGTTTTCCGACGACATCATCGAGCGCTTTCCCGAGGTGCTCGAATGGCACCAGCACAAGTTCCGGGGCGGCTTGGGCAAATTTTTCCGGATTTTCTACAACTTCGTGCGCACCCTGGGCACGGTGGAAACGGACTACGAGGTGGAACGCTTCATCTTCGTCACCGTTGCCGACGGCAAGGGCATCGCCGGCCCGGAAAACCTCTTCGCCCTGGGGCTCGACCGCACCCCGGCCCTGCTGGTGGATATCGACGGCGACTCCCGCCGGGTGCTGGCCGTGCTGGAGACCGAACCCAGCCACAAATGGGGCGGCATGCCGATGCCGACTTTCTGATCATGGAGGTCTTCACCTACGGCACCCTGATGTTCGAAGCGGTCTGGCTGCGGGTCACCGGCGTGCGGCGCCGGGGCACACCGGCCCGCATCACAGGGTTTTGCCGGCGCCGCGTCCGGGGCGAAGTCTACCCGGCCCTGGTGCGGGCCGAGGCGGGTGAGGAGCTGCAGGGCATACTCTATTCCGGGGTGAGCCCGGAAGAGCTCGACCGCCTCGACCGCTTCGAGGGCGACTGTTACCGGCGGATTTTAGTTACTTGCCGGCTCGACGCGGGCAACACGGTCGAGGCCCATGCTTTTCTCTTCACCGAGGGCCACGAAGAGCTGCTGGCCGAAGAAGAATGGGACGCGCCGCTGTTTTACGCCCGGCACCTGGGTCAGTTCCTGGCCGACATCCCATGAGCGGCAGAAATCCTGGCCGCTCCCCGGGCCTGCATCTTGTTTTTATAACTGGGCTTGCGGCCAAACATTCTGGTAGGATGCTGGGACAATCCCGACATCCGCCCCCCCCCCGATCGGCTGCGCCCGGTCTGGGCAGTGCGCGCTTGCCCTCGCGTCCAACACTCCGCTGTCACCAAACGGCCCATGAACACACTCCAGGAACTGCTCGAAAAGATAAACAGGCTCGAAAAGGAGCTGGCCCGCGAGCTCCAGAAAAAGCAAGAGGAGTTCTCTTACACCATCCACAAGAACAAGGTCTATTTCGAAGACGCGGTCCGCCAGCAGCACAAACTGCTGGTTACCCGGCTGCACACCTACCTTTTCCGCGCCCCGTTTCTCAACATCCTCACCGCACCGGTCATCTGGGCCTGCCTGCCGCCCGCCCTTCTCCTCGATCTCCTGGTTTCCGTCTACCACCGGATCTGCTTTCCAATCTACGGCATTCCCCGGGTGAAACGGTCCGACTACCTGGTGATCGACCGCCACGCCCTGCAGTATCTCAACATCATCGAGAAGGTAAACTGCCTCTACTGCGGTTATTTCAACGGCCTCATCGCCTATATCCAGGAGATCGCCGCCCGCACCGAGCAGTACTGGTGCCCGATCAAGCACGCCCGGCGGTTGAAGACCATGCACAGCCGCTACCGCTTGTACCTGGAATATGGCGACGGCCGCGAATACCGCAAGCGGCTGGAAAAAATCCGCCGTGATTTCGCAGATCTCGAAGAAGAGCGCTGAACCGCTTCACCACCACCTGGAGGAACAGCATTCTATGATCGTCGGCGTGCCCAAGGAAATAAAGGCCGAGGAAAACCGGGTGGCCATGACCCCGGGCGGCGTCGAACTGCTTCGGGAAAGCGGCCACACCGTACTGGTGGAAAGCACCGCCGGCCTGGCCAGCGGTTTCGACGACGGTCTCTACAAGGAACAGGGCGCCGAGGTCGTGGCGAACCCGCAAGAGATCTTCGCCAGGGCCGACATGGTGCTGCACGTCAAGGAGCCGCAGCCCGCCGAGATTTCTCTGCTGCGGCCGGGCCAGGTGCTCTTCACCTACCTGCACCTGGCGGCGGCGGAGGGCCTCACCCGGGGTCTGATGGCCAGCGGCGCCGTGGCCATCGCCTACGAAACCATCCAGAAACCAGATGGCTCTCTGCCGCTGCTCACGCCGATGAGTGAAGTGGCCGGCCGCATGGCCATCCAGCAGGGCGCCAAGTACCTGGAGATGGAACACGGCGGCCATGGTGTGCTGCTCGGCGGCGTGCCCGGGGTCGATCCCGGCACCGTGCTGGTCATCGGCGGCGGCGTGGTGGGGATGAACGCCGCCAAGGCGGCCTGCGGCCTGGGCGCCAAGGTCTATCTGCTCGACAAGGACCTCGACCGCTTGCGCTACCTGAGCGATGTGATGCCGGCCAACTGCTTTCCCCTCATGTCGAAACCGGCCACGGTGCGGCGTCTCATCACCCAGGCCGACGTGGTGGTGGGAGCGGTGCTCATCCCCGGCGCCCGGGCACCGCGGCTGATCAGCCGCGACATGCTGCAGACCATGAAACGCGGCGCCGTGCTGGTGGACGTGGCCATCGACCAGGGCGGCTGCTTCGAGACCTCGCGGCCCACCACCCATGCCGACCCGATCTACACGGTGGACGGCATCATCCATTACTGCGTGGCCAACATGCCGGGGGCGGTGGCCCGCACCTCCACCATGGCGCTCACCAACGCCACCCTGCCCTATATCCTGGCGCTGGCCGACAAGGGCTGGCAGCGGGCGATGCGGGAAAACCAGGAGATCCGCCTCGGCGCCAACGTCGTCTCCGGCCGGATCACCTGCCAGGCAGTGGCTGAGGCCTTTGGCCTGGAGCATACCCAGATCGCTGCCCTGCTCGGCTGACCCCTCTTTCCAAACGTTCCCCGGCCGTGCTGATTCCCCCAAAAAAGTGAATGCCCGAAAGCCCTTCGCCTGCTAGGATAGGTGGATTCATCGAACCCTTTTTTCAGGGAGGCACTCCATGGCTATCGGCAGCAGCGAACGGATTAAAAATATCCAGCGCCGGCTCGGGCTGAAGGACGACGGCATCATCGGCCCGGTCACCCTGACCCGCCTCGAGGCGGTACTCGACCAGGCCCTCGGCCCATCCGTCGAGGAGCCCCTCCACAACCTTCTGGTGTCCCAGAAAGGAATCGACCTCCTGGTGGAGTTCGAGATCTCCTCGGAGACCTACTACAACCGCCGGCTGCGCCATCCGGTCTGGCCCGGCGGCGCAAGCGGCATCACCATCGGCATCGGCTACGATCTCGGCTACAACTCCCCGGCCCAAATCCGCAGAGAGTGGCAGGGCCGCATCGCCGACCGCGAGCTCGAGGCGCTGCAGGCCGTGGCCCGCAAACGGGGAGACGAAGCGCGGGCCCTGCTGGACACGGTGGGCTGGGTCGACGTGCCACTGGAAGCGGCAAGAAAGGTCTTTTTCACCTCAACCCTGCCCAAGTACGCTCTGATGACCCGGGAAGCCTATCCCGGGGTCGAGAAACTGCCCGCCGATGCCCAGGCCATGCTGCTTTCCCTGGTCTACAACCGTGGCACCCGGATGAGCGGCAGCTCCCGCCGCGAAATGAAGGAGATCCAGGACCTGGTCCCCCGCGCCGATCTGGCCGCCATCGCTCTGCAGGTGCGGGCCATGAAACGGCTCTGGGACAAACAAGCGCTAGCCGGCCTGCACACCCGGCGGGACAAGGAGGCGGCAATGATCGAAAGCGCTGCCCACCCATATCCGCCCGCCGACCTGGTTCAGGTGTGAAACCACTGCACCGGCAGAGAGAGCACGCGGTGGCAAGGAGCCAATCAGGAAAACGGAACAAATTTCTTTTGTAAAAAGGTCGAAAAACTGGCAAATTAGCACGATCCTTCCGTGCATCCTCAATGATTCCATCGGGATACCTTTTGAAGGAGCGGACCGGAAAACAAAAGAACACTACAAATTCAACAACATACCACGACACGCCGGCCCAAACCCCACAAGTGTCGGTTCCCTCCGGAGGAGTGCTTTGTTTGACTGGCTGAAAAAGGAAAAGCGGCAATACTACCGGATCGACCTCACCCACGACACCTCCTTTGCCATCGGCCTCTCCCGCGGCGAGACGCAGCCCCCCATCCCCGGCATCCCGCTGAACATCAGCGCCGGCGGTTGCGCCGCGGTTTTCCCCACCGACATCAGTTACCTGCTCGAGGAGGAAAACACCGTCGAGTTGAAAATCTCCTTTGCCATGTCGGAGAAGGTTCTTCCCGTCAAGGCCCAGGTCCTGGAAACAGAGACCGACCTGGACCGCCTGCATTGCCGCTTCCAGTTTCTCGATGTCGAGACCGTGCGCCCCTTTCTGGAGGCATCCCAACTCGATTTTCTCAACCGCCGGCAATGCTACCGGGCCGACCTGGCCACCGAAGCTTCGATCCCGGTGACCATCGGCCTGGGCCGCAACGCGCCGGTGGGCCGCATCCGCGATCTTTCCCTCACCGGCATGGCCCTGGTGGTTGCCCATGAGGTCGCCGCCACCCTCGATGACCTGACCGAGTTGCGGCTGTCCTTCACCCTCCCCGAAGTCAGCCAATCCCTCAGCCTGCGGGGGGAAATCGTCTTTAAGCGGCCCGACGGGGATCTCTTTCTCTACGGCGTCAAATTTCTCAAGAACCCCTTGGACACCGGCCACAAGGACGAGCACAAGATCTCTTCATTCATCGTCAAACACCAGCAGAAGCTGCTGCAGATCAGAGCCCACCTCAAGGGCTGAGCCTCCCCGTGGCAGAATTCTCCCGGCTCGCCCCGACATCCTGCCAACAACTCGAAACCACTCGGATGTCGGGTCGACATCGGGCGACATCGGCTTCCATATCGTGCGACATCTCCTCCCCTCTTTGGTAAAAACAGGCTTCACTGGAGACAAACGATTCACCCCCGTCTCACCTTTCCCAAAGCAAGGAGGTACGATCATGCGCACCACGTCCTGGATCCGAACTGTTCTGGTTCTCGTTCTTCTCACACTGACCTTTTCCCCCCCTGCCGAAGCCGGTGACAAGGCCGCCGGCGGCGCTCTTATCGGCGCCGGCAGTGGCGCCCTGCTGGGCCACGCCATCGGCGGCACCACCGAGTCCACCGTGGTGGGCACCGCCCTGGGCTCCATCGTCGGTCTGGTGATCGGTCTCGAGATGGAAAATGACCACCGGGACTACCGGCCCGAGCCCGTTCATTACCGGCCATACCGGCCGCAAACGGTCTACTACGGGGACCGGGGCTGGGAGCAGGTGGATGTCTACCAGCGGCCCTGGCCACGGCACGAAAACAACAAATGCCGGCAGGTGGAAATCCCCGCCACGGTGAACGGCAGGCACCGGTACGTGACCACCACCGCCTGCAAGGAGAGTGGCAAGTGGGTCATCCGGGATTTTGTCCCGCAGCCCCGCCACCGCGACGCCTACGGCTACCGGGAGCAGTACCGCCAGCCCATGGTGAGCGTAACCGGCCGCGACAACCGCCGCTATTATCTGGTCCAGGAGCCCAGCCGCCGGGAGCACCGGCACGACTACTCCAGCCACCACGAGAGCCGGCACGATGAGCGGAGATGGTAAGAAAACCAACGGTTTTTCGCCGGGCGGCAGAACCTCTCCGCTCGGCTGAAAACTTCGGCGGCCGTCCCAACGGCCATCGTTTTCCACGGAACCTTGACAACTTCATGAAAAAAAGATTCATCACCGTCACCGAAAAAAAAAGCACGGTGGGCCGCGAGTTGGGCCGCCATCTGGCAACCGGGGAAGGCGCGGCCATTCTCAAGGCGGGGGGCGTCTGGCTCAACCGCCAGCGCCTCCTCGACCCCGGTCACCCCCTGCACCGGGGCGAGACGCTGACCCTGTTCAGCAGCCGCGACCAGGGCAGAATCTACCGGCTGGAAGACAGCCAGGTCCTCTATCACCAGGACGATCTGCTGGCGGTTGTCAAGCCCGCCGGCATCAACGTGCAGGCGGACCACGCCTGCCTTGCCTGCAACCTGACGGCGGCGGTGCACCACTACCTGGGCGGCGGATTCGCCCCCACCGCCGTCACCCGGCTCGACCTGCCGGTGCAGGGCATCGTGCTCTTCGCCTGCAGCAGCCAGGCCGAGCAGGAGCTCTTTCGGCTCATGCGGGAAGGCAGGGTCAGGAAAAAATACATCGCCCTGCTGGAGCCCGGCCCGGGCCCAACCCGCCTGCGGGTACGCGACCGCCTGGCCTTCACCGACCGGGCACGGCAGGCCCCCCAAGGCAAACCGGCCCATACCCTTTTCTGCCTGCACTCCCGGGCCGAGTCTTTCCACCGCTACCACGTGGCCCTCTTCACCGGCCGCCGCCACCAGATCCGCGCCCATGCCGCCGGTTATCTGCGGCCCATCCTGGGCGACCGCCGGTATGGCGCCAGAAGCCGGCTGGCCGCACAAAGCATCGGCCTGCTGGCAAGCGGCTACAACCTGGCGTGGCGGGGGCGGAAGGTGCGGCTGCGCCTGGCAGACGTCGAGAAGCGTGTCAACGGGCTTCTTGGCTGACGCCTTGCTTTCCCGCCGCTTTTCCGGGTTCACCGGCCGCTGGCGGGACGGCTCCATCGGCGGCCGCCCAGGCCGCCTCGCCGCTCGTTTTCCAGGGCAGTCCATGCCGGGGCAGGAGCCCCATCATGACATCCGGGTCGAGATCCTCGGGCAGGTACAGGCCGGGTGCGGCCACCTGACCACCAAGCAGGAGAGAGGCCGCCAGCACCGCCGGCACCGCCGTGGTGTAGCTCACCGCATGGCTGCGGGTCTCCCGGTAACAGGCCTGATGGTCGCAGACATTGTAGATGTGTACGGTCTTTTCCCGGCCCTGCCGGCGGCCGTGAAACAGACAGCCGATATTGGTGCGGCCCCTGTAATTGCCCGCCAGCTCGGCGGCGGGCGGTAGCAGGCGGCCGAGGAGCTGCAGAGGGCGAACGGGCAATCCTTGGAAATTTACCGGTTTCATGGAGGTGAGTCCCATATTGTGCAAAACCTCGAGGTGCTCCAGGTAGGGACGGGAGAAATGCATCCAGAACCGCATGCAGCGCAAACCCCTCAACCGCGCCGCCAGGGTTTCCAGTTCCTCGTGGTAGATCAGATACATGCGCCGACTGCCGATACCATCGAAAGAAAACCGCCGGTGCGTGCTGAAGGCCGGCACCTGGCGCCAGAGACCGTTCTGCCAGTAGACCGCCGGCTGCAGCACCTCCTGGATGTTGACCACCGAGCTGAAATTGGTGGCAAAAGGCCGGCCGTGGTCGCCGCCGTTGCAGTCAAGGATATCGACGGAGTGGATCTCGTCGAACAGGTGTTTGGCGGCGTAGGCACAGAATATATTGGTCACCCCGGGGGCAAAGCCGAAGGAGAGCAGGCCGGCGATGGACCGGCGCCGGAAACCATCGGCCAGGGCAAGCTGGTGCCGGTAGCTGAACAGTTCGTAGCCCTCGGCATCGGGCTCCGGAGCGGAGGTGTCCACGTAATGGCAACCGGCCTCCAGGCAGGCCTCCATGACCGGCAGGTTGTGCCGGGGCAGCGCCGCATTCAGCACCACCCGCGGTTGGCACTGGCGCAACAGACCGACAAGATCCTGCCGGCAGGAAGCGTCAACCCGGGCGACCCGAACCTCGCCTCTTCCGGTTTCCGCCCGGATCGCCTCGCAGGCGGCCAGAGAACGGCTGGCCAGGCATATTTCCCGAAAATATTCTGGCAATCCCAGACATTTGTAGAGCGCGGCGCGTCCCACCCCGCCGGCGCCGATGATCAGTATGTCGGTCATCTTCTCCTTGCTGCTGTCTGTAGTGCATCCTGCGGTGCGGCAGCCTGCCGATGCTGCCTCCTGGTCCAGGTTAAGGAGGCTACCCCAAACCAGGGAAAAAAGCACCCCGCCGTTGCCAGGCGAGGCGGGCTTCATGCCGAAGGTTCCTGCTGGCTATTTTCGTTTTTTTCCGGTACAGAAAAAGAGGAGACCCGCCCGCCGCCCGGTCTCCTCTTTTGCCAGGCTGCTTCCCCGACCACTTCACCAGAGCTCTTCCTCTGCCGGCCGGCAGGACTTCCCCACCGCCCGGCCCCCGCTTCACCGGCGGAGATTTCTCCATGCTCGACGAACAGACCGTTCTCCGGCACAAAGCCATCAACCACATCCAATCCATCGCCCTGGTCGGTCTGCTGGCCCTGCTCCTCGGCCATCTCGCCCATCAGGTCGGCGAAATCTTCCTCGCCTTCCTGATGGTGCTCGCCTGGATAATCACCTTCATCCTCTACCCCCTCTATTCCCCGACCCTGGTGCTGCGCATGTACCGTTGCCGGCCCATTGAGTTCGGTCAGGCCCCGGAACTCTATGCCATCGTAAAAAGCTTGGCCGAACGGGCTGGGCTGGCCCAAACCCCAAAACTTTACCGCATTCCCGATGACTCGCCCAACGCGCTTGCCATCGGCCATCATCCCAGCGCCATCGCAGTCTCCGACGGTCTTCTTGAAATCATGAGCCGCCGGGAAGCAGCCGCCATCCTGGCCCACGAAATCACCCACATCCGCCACAGCGACACCATGGTCATGAGCTTTGCCGATCTGACCACCTACTTCACCCGGGTTCTTTCACTTATCGGCATCCTTCTGCTCCTGGCCAATATCCCCCTTCTGCTCGCCGGCTACACCCATGCGAGCTGGTTCGCCGTCAGCCTGCTGATCGCTTCCCCGGGCTTGAGTTCCCTCACCCAACTCGCTCTGTCACGCACCCGGGAATACCACGCCGACCTCGGCGCCATTCTCCTGTTCGGCGATCCGGCGGCCCTGGCCTCGGCCCTGGTCAAAATGGAAAAAGGAGAAACGAAGCGACTGAAAAAACTCCTCAA
>JBFHWX010000122.1:0-10267 GCA_041599275.1 Desulfobulbales bacterium
CCTCGGCGTCGACCGCCTGGTGCTGCTTTTCACCGGTGCCGCCAGCATCGACCAGGTGGTGGCCTTCACGCCGGAGGATTTTTCGGGAGGGAGAAGGGAGAAGGGAGAAGGGAGAAGGGAGAAGGGAGAAGGGAGAAGGGAGAAGGGAGAAGGGAACAAAACAGAGAGGCAAACATGAGGGCAAGCAAAAATGAGCTCCCGGGTGTTTTCTTTCAGTGTGCCAGCCTGTTCGCTCGGCACGCCGTTTCTTCAGCACCCATCTTTCACGTCTCTCGTCTCTCGTCTCTCGTCTCCCGTCTCTCGTCTCCCGTCTCCCGTCTCTCGTCTCTCGTCTCTCGTCTCCCGTCTCCCGTCTCTCGTCTCCCGTCTCCCGTCTCTCGTCTCCCGTCTCCCGTCTCCCGTCTCTCGTCTCCCGTCTCCCGTCTCACTGGCCGGAGGCCCTGCTCGCCCCGATGTGCTTCAGCCCCTCGATCACCTTGCTCGCTTCCTTGCGGTCGAGGTCGGCCACCTTTTCCTTCTTGTAGTATTTGCGCAGAAAATTCTGAAGATGCCGGGCATCCCAGCCCAGGTCTTCGACCAGGTGGTCGATGTAGAGCTTCTGGCGCAGGGTGACGCCGGCGGCGTTCAATCGGTAGTGCTGGCTGCGGGCGAAAAAGCGCATCAGCTTCTGGAAACCCGCCTCGTCGAGGTCGCGGGCCGAGCGCACGCCGGCGGCCTGCTCGAGCAGATCACGGTAGGCCTTGTCGGAAAGACCCAGCTTTTTCTTGGCGATGTGGATCACCGCCAGCTTTTTCTGGTCGAGAAGGGCCATGATTTTATCCTGAATCCGCACACCATGGGGAAAGCAGGCTTTCCAGCCTGCCAGCCTGCCAGCTAGCCGTCGAGCACCGCCCGCACCAGCTCGGCGAGCTCCTTGCGGGTCAGCGGCTTGAGGGCGAATTCGCGGAGGCCCGCCTTCAGGGCCCGCTCCCGGGTGACCGTGGCGGAATAGCCGGTGCAGAGGATGACCGGCAGATCGGGCCGCAGGATGAGCATCTCCCGGGCCATCTCGAAGCCGCTCATGTTGGGCATCTGGTGGTCGGTGACCACCAGGTCGAAGCGCTGGGGATCGGCCCGCAAGGCCTCCAGGGCCTCGACGGAGCTGGTCCGCAGGGTGACCGCGTAGCCCAGGCTCTCGAGCTGTTTGCGGCCCACCTCGGCGCCGGCCCATTCGTCGTCGACAAAGAGAATGCGCTCGTGGCCGGTGGGCAGGATCTGCAGAACGTCGGCATCGACCTCCACCTCGGAGGAGATCGCCGGCAGGTAGACATGAAAGACGGTGCCCTGGCCGGGCTCGCTCTCCACCCGGATGGCACCCTGGTGGCTGCGCACGATGCCGTGCACCACGGCAAGCCCCATGCCGGTGCCCTCGCCCCGGCCCTTGGTGGTGAAATAGGGCTCGAAGATGCGGTTAAGCAGCACCGGCTCGATGCCGGTGCCGGTATCCCGCACCGACAGCCGGACAAAGCGGCCGGGCTCGACGTCGGGCTCGTTGCCGAGCTCGGCGGCGGTGAGGTTTGCCTCGACCAGCGACACCTCGAGGGTGCCGCCGCCGGCCTGCATGGCATGCGCCGCGTTGGTGCAGAGGTTGATGAGCACCTGGTGGATCTGGGTGGGGTCGCCGTTCACCGCCGCCTGGGTGAGGATGTTCTGGCGCACCTCGATGCTGCTTGGCAGGGAGCCGCGCAGCAGCTTGAGGGCTTCCTTGATGAGCAGCCCGGGCAGCAGCGGCTTCTTCTCCAGATCGCTCTGGCGGCTGAAGGTGAGGATCTGGCGGACCAGGTCCCGGGCCCGCTTGCCGGCGCCCAGCACCTCGTCGAGATCGGCCCGCACCTGGCCGCCGGGCTCGGCGCCCTCCCGGGCCATTTCCGCAAAGCCCAGGATCGCCACCAGCAGATTGTTGAAGTCATGGGCGATGCCGCCGGCCAGGGTGCCGATGGCCTCCATTTTCTGGGACTGGCGGAGCTGGCCCTCGAGCCGGGTCTTGTCGGCCTCGGCCCGGCACCGTTCCTCCACCTCGGCCTGCAGCCTGCGGTTGGCCAGTTCCAGTTCGGCGGTGCGCTCCTGCACCAGAATCTCGAGATTGTAATGGATATCGAGGTATTTGCGGTTCGACTCCTCGTACTCGGCCCGGGTCAGGCGCAGCTCGTTCTCCAGATGGCGGAGCGCCGTTTCCAGTTCCGCCACCCGCTTGATGCCGTCGTTTCCGCTCATGCCCCGAAAACCCCCTTGTCCTCGATCCGCCGCATTTCCTCCACCATGCCCTTGGCGATGAGCTGCAGGCCGTGGGAGGTGAGCCCCAGGTCGTCGGCAAAGCTTCCCAGCACGATGCGGTCCTGCACCCCGACCTTATAAAAGGCGAAGCCGTTTTCGACGGCCAGCTGGTTGGTGATAAACAGGGCCTTGGCGAGCCGGGTGTGGCGGCCCTCGCTCATATGGTGGGCGTGGTGGCAGCCGATGGCGAACCGCAGTTCCACGGGCAGGTTCCAGTGGTGGGCCAGGGCCCGGCCGACATCGGTATGGTCGAAACCGAAGATCTTTTTTTCCAGGGCGGTGAAGGATTTCCTGGTGGTCCGCGCCTGGTGGGCGACCTGGACCAGGCCGTCGCGCAGCAACTGGTCCTCGACGATGATGCCGATATCGTGCACCAGGCCGGCGGAATAGGCCGCGTCCCCCTTCTCGCCGAACTCCCTGCGGAAGAGAAGCTTCATGGCCAGGGCCACGGCCAGGCTGTGTTTCCAGAGCTCCTGGCGACAATATTCCTCCACCGCATCGCCTTCGACAAAGAGATCCTGCACCTTCTGGGTGAGGACGATCTCTTTGAGGGCGTCGAAGCCGATCCAGATGATCGCCTGGTCGATCTCGCTGATCGGCCGCGGCGAGCCATAGTAGACGGAGTTTGCCACCCGCAGCACCTTGGTGGCCAGGGGCGGGTCGACCAGGATGAGCTCCTTGAGGTCTTTTACCGAGCTGCGCGGCTCGGCCATCACCTGCAGAATGCCGGACAGCACCCCACGGATGGAGGCGAGATCGGCGCTGTCCACCCGAACGATGAGTTGCCGCAGCCGGTGATCGAGCTCTTCGTCCTCCCGGCTCGCTCCCCCGGACGGCTCCGCTTCCTCGGACCCTTTGCCGGCAAATGTTTCTCTGTCCCGTGCTTCCTTCACATGGCCCTCCGGATGCCAATGCCGATCCAGCCCGTTGCGATGGCGTTTCGGGTCACTTTACCTCATTTCGGAAGGTTCCGACAACCACCGTTTTCCGGGAAGATGGACTGGCTCAGGCCAAGGAGAAGGCGGCCCGTACGCCCTGCAGGAACATCTCCACCGCCAGGGCGGTGAGGATGAGCCCCATGAGGCTCTGCAAAGCGCCGAGCCCGCGGGTGCCCAGGAAGCGGTCGAGCCGCGCCGAAGCGAGCAGAATGGCGCCGGACACCAGCCAGGCGAGAAAGAGCGCCAGCAGCCAGGCGGCCCAGCGCTCCGGTTCCTGGCCGGTGAGCAGCATCACCGTGGCGATGGCCGAGGGCCCGGCCACCAGCGGGATGGCCAGCGGCACAACCAGCGGTTCGCCGCCGGCCCGGGCCCGGAACATCTCCTCGGGCGAGCCGAAGATCATCTCGATGGCCACCAGAAAGAGAATGATGCCGCCGGCGATCCGCATGGAGGGCTGGGAGATCTGCAGGGCCTGGAGCAGAAACGGGCCGGCCAGCAGGAAGCTCACCAGGACCGCCAGCGCGATCCCCATCTCCCGCAAAATGACGCGCTGCCTGCGGCTGGGCTCGACCTTGTTCAGGATGGCCAGAAACACCGGGGTGTTGCCAAAGGGATCCATCACCAGAAAGAGAAGGATGGCGGCGGAGAGGATGGTCATGTCGGCATTCCAATTTGTTTTTTCCACGGCAAAACAGCGCGACCCCAGCGAAACCCTGCGCCTTTCCCGTATTTTCTGAATATTTTCATCGAAAAATCTACTTTTTTCTTTCTGGCCCCCAACGAAAAAATCGAACGCGGTCGATTTTTTCGTTGCCAAAGCGCTCCTCCTTGTCTATTAAAAAGTCGAACGCGGTCGATTTTCACAAATACCAACCGTTGCCAATGGGGCAAGGACGCGCACGATGCAGAGCATCAGAGAAAAGAAGAAGAAGCAGACCACCCGGGCGATCATGGAGGCGGCCATCGCCCTTTTTTCGGAAAAGGGCTACGAGCAGACCTCCATGGAGGAGCTGGCCCGGGCCGCCGGCATCGGCAAATCGACGATCTACGGCTATTTCCGCACCAAGAGCGAGATTTTTCTGGCCTTCTGCGAGGACGAGATCGACTTCGTCTTTGCCGAACTGAGCCGGCGGAGCGACCCCGGGGCGCCTCTTGTCGAACGGATCCACGCCCTGTTCATGGGCCAGTTCCGCTACGTCACCCGCCACCACGACTTCGGCCGGCTGCTGGCCCGGGAGATGGTCTTCCCCAAGGAATTGACCGTCGAGAAATCGAAGGACATCCAGCAGCGCTACCTTTCGGCCCTTTACGAAATCCTCGACCGGGCCGTGGCCCACGGTGAGTTGCGCAACGACCTCGAGCCGCTCTTCGTGGCCGGCCATTTCTACGCCCTCTACATCCTGGTGCTCTCGGCCTGGTACGAACGCCGGTTCGAGACCATGGAAGAAATCGAATCAGGACTCAAACGCCTTCTCACCCAGGCCATGGAAGGGCTTCGCCCGCACCGGTCAGCCTCGGAATGACGAAATATCCAAAAACAAAAAAACGACAAGCAGCCATGCAGAACACCGACAGCCAACCGCCCCGGCTTTCCCGCCGGCTTTTCAGGAAACTCTGGGGAGCACTTCCCGTGCTTCTCCTCATCGCCGCCCTCGCCCTGCTTGCCGTCCTCGGCATCGGCATCCGCGACCGCAAGGAAGAGCTGACCGCCCGCCAGGCCGAGGCCATGCGCGCCGAGCGGCCGCCGGTGAACGTGGTGGTCATGGAGCTCGAGCCGAACGCGCTCCGTGACCGCCTGAGCCTGCCCGGCATGCTCGAACCCTGGACCGACCTCTCCCTGCTCGCCAAGGTGGGCGGCGAGGTGGTGTCGGTCGCGGCGCAAGAGGGCGATTTCCTCGCCGCCGGCCAGGAAATCGGCCGCATCGACCCGGCCGACTACCGCATCCGCCTGGACTCGGCCCGGGCCGCCCGCAAGCTTGCCGAAAGCGACCTGGAACGCAACCGGACCCTCGCCGCCCGCGGCCTGATCCCAAAAGCCGAACTCGACCTGCTCGAGACCCGGGTAGAGACGAGCCGCGCCACTGAAAAAGACGCGGCGCTCCAGCTCGAACGCTGCACGATCACCGCGCCCATGGCCGGCGTCGTGCGCCGGCTCGACATCAAGGTGGGAAGCTATCTCTCGGTGGGCGACCCGCTGGGCCGCATCCTGCGGGTAGACAAGCTGAAGGCGGTGGTGGGCATCCCCGAGTCCGACGTGGCCGCTGTGCGCGACCTCGACGCCGTCTCCTTCAGCGTCGAGGCCCTGGGCGGCGGCGCCTTCACCGGACGCCGCCACTTTCTTGCCAGCTCGCCCGAATCGGTCGCCCGCCTTTACCGTCTCGAGCTCGAGGTGGACAACCCGGGCGGCGCCCTTCTTCCCGGCATGTTCCTGCGTGCCGAGATCGTCAAGGCCGAGGCCGGGGCAACCCTTGCGGTACCGCTCTACGCCGTGGTGTCGCGCAACGACGAACAGTACGTCTACGTCGAGGAAAAAGGGCTCGCCCACAAACGGCCCGTCGAGCTGGGCATCCTCGACGGCTGGCTGGTTCAGGTGACCGAGGGGCTCGCCGCCGGCGACCGGGTCATCGTCGAGGGCCACCGCACCGTGGAAAACGGCCAGGCGGTGAGCGTGGTGCAGGCCGTCACCGCCAGCGGGGAGAAGCTGCCATGATCATCTCCGACACCGCGGTCAGAAACAGCACCACCGTCCTCGTCCTCGCCCTCATCATCCTGGTCTTCGGGGTCTTCTGTTACCGGGAGCTGCCCCGGGAGAGCGCGCCGGACATCACCGTGCCCTACGTCTTCGTCTCGACCAACTACCGGGGCGTTTCGCCCACCGACATGGAAACCGCGGTGACCGTCGAGATCGAGAAGAAACTCAAGGGCATCGACGGCGTCAAGAAGATCCGCTCGGTGAGCTCCGAGGGGCTCTCCCAGATCACCATCGAATTCGTCACCGGCACCGACATCGACCGTGCGGTGCAGGACGTGAAGGACAAGGTGGACGAGGCAAAGAACGAGCTGCCCACCGATCTCGAGGAAGACCCGGCGGTGTTCGAGGTGAACATCTCGGAGATGCCGATTGTGGTCTTTTCCCTGAGCGGCACCTGCGGGCTCGCCACCCTGAAGGAAATAGCCGACGACCTGCAGGACGACATCGAGGCCATCCCCGGCGTGCTCGAAGCGGAGGTCACGGGCGGGCTCGAACGCGAGATCCGGGTGGAGGTCTTTCCGGACAAGCTCGCCTACTACGGGCTGTCCATCCCCATGCTGCAGCGGGTGGTGGAGGCGGAGAACCAGAACACCTCGGGCGGCGCCATCCGCATGGGCGACGGCCGTTTCCAGCTCCGGGTGCCCGGCGAGTTCCGCACTCCCGCCGAGATCTACACCCTGGTGGTGGGCACCCACGACGGCCAGCCGGTGTACCTGAAAGACGTGGCCCGGGTGGTGGACGGTTTCAAGGAGGAGACCAGCCGCTCCCGCCTCGACGGCCGCCAGGCGGTGAACATCGCGGTAAAAAAACGGGCCGGCGAGAACATCATCGCCATAACCGAGGAGATCGACCGCCGCATCGAGGAGCGACGGGCCGGGTGGCCTGCGGACACCGAAATCGTCAAGGTCATGGACCAGTCGACGGACATCAAGGCGATGGTGGCCGACCTGGAGAACAACATCCTCTCGGGCCTCTTGCTGGTGGTGGTGGTGCTCTTTTTCGCCATGGGATTCCGCAACGCCTTCCTGGTGAGCCTCGCCATCCCCTTCTCGATGCTGCTCTCCTTTGCGGTGCTCTATGCCATGGGCATCACCCTCAACATGGTGGTGCTGTTTTCCCTTACCCTGGCCCTCGGCATGCTGGTGGACAACGCCATCGTCATCGTCGAAAACATCTACCGTTACATGGAACAGGGGGTGGGGCGCATGGAAGCGGCGATGCGGGCCACCTCGGAGGTCGCCTACCCGGTGATCGGCTCCACCGCCACCACCCTCGTGGCCTTCGCCCCCATGCTCTTCTGGCCCGGGATCATGGGCGAGTTCATGCGTTTCCTGCCGCTCACCCTGATCATCACCCTGTCGTCGAGCCTGTTTGTCGCTCTGGTCGTCAACCCGGCCCTGGGCTCGCTGTTCATGCGGGTGAAGAGCGCACCGCCCGCTGCCGGCCCACCGCTGACCGCCGAGGAGATGGCGGCGGCCGGCGAGCGGCCCATCGAGATCCGCGGCCGGCTGCTCTCTTCCTACGCCGCCACCCTCGGCTTCACCCTCCGCCATCCGCTGGTCACCCTGGGCTTCGCCTTCGCCGGCCTGGTGCTCCTCTTCGAAGTGTGGATGCTGGCGGTGGGCATCGAAAAACCCGTCGAGTTCTTCCCGGACATCCAGCCCAAATCCATGTACGTCAACCTCGACGTGCCCGAGGGGGCGGACATCGACTTTATCGACCGCATCATGCGCCGCATCGAACTGGCGGTGGCCGGCGCTCCCCAGGCCGCGGCGGTAGACGAAGACTCGTACCAACAGGCGATGGCCGCCAAGGAGCACGACAGCGCCCGCGGCGGCACCATAACAGGCCCCAGCGACCTGGCCAATGTCCGCAACATCTACGTGAAGGCGGTGGCGGCGGCGGGCGGCGGCTCGCTCTTCGAGGCGAATGCCCCGAACCACGTCGGCGTGCGCTTTATCGACATCGAGGACCGGCAGAGTTCGTCGTCGGAAACCATGGAGGAGATCCGCCGGCGGGTGGCCGGCATCCCGGGCGGCCGGATCACCGTCGCCGCCCAGGAAGAGGGGCCGCCCACCGGGCCGCCGATCAATATCGAGATCAGCGGCGACGACCTGCGGATACTGGGCGAGCTCGGCAAACAGGTGCGTTCCGCCATCGAACGGGTGCCCCACGTCGAGGACATCCGCGACGACTTCGTCGAGGGCACGCCCTCGGTGCGGGTGCGGGTCGACCGCCAGAAGGCGGCGCTCTTCGGGCTTTCCACCGACGCCATCGGCTTTGCGTTGAAAACCGCCTACAACGGCCTCGAGGTCTCCTCCTTCCGGGAGGGCGACCAGGACTACGACATCACGGTGCAGCTGGCCGAGGCCGACCGGCGGGTGGTGGACGTGCTGCGGGAACTGATGATCCCGGCGCCGTCCGGTGAGATGGTGCCGCTCTCGACCCTGGCCCGGGTGGAGTACGGCGGCTCCATCGGCGACATTGCGCGGATCGACAACCAGCGGGTGGTGACGGTGAAGGCCAACGTCGATGAAACCAAGACCACCGGCGCCGTGGCCCGGGCCCAGGCCGAAGCGCTCCTCGCCTCCTTCCCCCTGCCGCCGGGCTACCGCCTCGTCTTCACCGGCGAGAACGAGGACCAGCAGGAGAGCGAGGAATTCCTGAGCCAGGCCTTCGTGGTCGCCTGCTTTCTCATCTTCCTGGTGCTGGTGAGCCAGTTCAACTCGGTGAGCAAACCCTTCATCATCATGACCGCGGTGATCCTCTCCCTGGGCGGCGCTTTCCTGGGGCTCGCCCTCTTCCGCCAGCCCTTCGGCATCATCATGACCGGAGTCGGGGTGATATCGCTGGCAGGCGTCGTGGTCAACAACGCCATCGTGCTCATCGACTACACCAACAAACTCAAGGCACGCGGCCTCGAAACCGGCGAGGCGATCATCGCCGCCGGCGCTACCCGCCTGCGGCCGGTCGTCCTCACCGCCGTCACCACCATCCTCGGTTTGGTGCCCATGGTGACCGGCGTCTCCTTCGATTTCCGGAACTTCTCTATTTCCTGGGTTTCCGAATCGAGCCAGTGGTGGCGCTCCATGGCGGTGGTGGTGATCTTCGGCCTGCTGATCGCCACCGTTCTCACCCTGGTGGTGGTCCCCACCCTCTATTCCCTGTTTGACAGAATGCCGGAAAAGGGTAAAAAATTCTCTCAACGGCTGCGCCACCTCTACTGGCAGCCCTACCGCCGGCTTACCGGTGAAAATGCTCCTGGAGACGGTCCATGAACTTCATCCCCCGCAAAACACTTCCCCTCATTTTCCTGACGGCCCTGGTTCTGCCCGGCGGCGCGGCGGCCGAGCCCCTCGCCCTTTCCCTCGACGAGGCGGTGGCCACCGCCCTCGAACAGAACCTGCAGCTCCGTTTGCAAAAGAGCGAGGCAGAGGCGGCGGTGGCCGGCATCGATATCGAGCGCGGCTCCTTCGATCCCTATCTCTCCGCCGACATCCTGCACTCACAGGCCAGGCAGACCAGCTTCCTCACCGGCGCTCAGGCCGACGAGACCGCTTCGAACTGGAGCGGCGGCCTTCACAAAAAGATCACCACCGGCACCGAGTTCGACCTGGCCTGGGAGAACAGCCGCTACGACACGGACAATTCTCTCACCGCCCTGGCGCCGGGCTACACCTCCACCTTCAGCTTCGGTTTTTCCCACCCCCTGTGGCAGGGCAATTCGGAGGAGGTGCAGACCGCCGGCATCCTGGCCGCCGACAAAAACGCCCAGGCAGCCTCCGCCCTGGTGGACGGCCGGGCGGTGGATCTGGCGGCCCAGGTCAAGCGGGCCTACTGGCTCCTCGTGTTCGCCCGCCAGCAGATCGAGGTCGAAGAACTGTCCCTGACCCTCGCCGAAAAACTGCTCGACGACGCCCGGCAACGGATCGAGGCCGGGGTGCTGGCGCCGGTGGAGATCTATCAGCCGGAAAGTGAGGTGGCGCGCCGGGAGGAGGCACTGATTGCCGCCGAACGGCGGGTCGCCGCCGCCGAGGACGAGTTGAAAAAGCTCCTCGGCCTGGCCGAACGGGCAGATGGCGTGCTGCCAGAGGACGAACCAACGGCGGCCAGTGCGGTGCCGGAGCTCTCGGCGGTGCTCGACGATGCCCTGGCCCGGCGGCCGGACCTGAAGGCCGCTTCCCTGCGCAGCGAGGCCGCCGAAGCCCGGCTGCTCGCCGCCGAAGACACGGTGAGGCCGAGCCTCGACCTGGGCGGCAGGCTC
>JBFHWX010000123.1:0-10162 GCA_041599275.1 Desulfobulbales bacterium
GATAAAGAACCGCGATAACCGGGCCAAGTGGGACCCGGAGCGGGAGCGCCAGATCTACGAACGGCTCCTGGCCATGAACGCAGGCGTTTTTCCCGAGGAGTCCCTGCACTCCATCTTCCACGAAATCATCACCACCTGCCGGCTTTCCCAGAAGAGCGTCGAGGTAGCCTACCTGGGTCCCGAGGCCACCTTCACCCACCTGGCCGGGGTCAAGTATTTCGGCCATGCCGCCAGGTACCGGCCGATGGAGAGCATCGACGACGTGTTCAACGAAGTGGCCCGGGGCCGCACGGGCTACGGCATCGTGCCGGTGGAGAATTCCATCGAGGGAGCAGTGTTTTCCACCCTCGATTCCTTCATGAAGTACCGGGTGAAGATCTGCGGCGAGGTGCGGCTCGAAATCTGCCACAACCTGGTGAACCTCACCGGCTCCGTGGAGGACGTCAAGACCGTGGCCTCCCACGCCCAGCCGCTGGCCCAGTGCCGCAACTGGCTCAAGAAGAACCTGCCGAACATCCCCCAGCTCGAGGTGTTCAGCACCTCGGCCGCCGCCAAGATGGCCGCCTCCGACAAGACGGTTGCCGCCATCGCAAGCTCCCTGGCCATCGAGACCTACCAGTTGCAGGTGCTCACCAAGGGCATCGAGGACTACTCCGGCAACACCACCCGTTTCCTGGTGATCGGCCCGAGCTCGCCCGCCAAGAGCGGCCGGGACCGCACTTCGCTGCTGATGGGGCTCCTCGACCGGCCCGGGGCACTGAACGAGGCGCTCTCCATCCTGGCCCGCAAGGGCATCAACCTGGCCAAGATCGAATCCCGGCCGGTGAAGGGCAAACAGTGGAAATACCTGTTCTTCATCGACATGATGGGCCACATGGAAGACCCGGTGATCGCCGAGGGCTGTGGAGCGCTCAAAGAAATCTGCTCCTACTTCGAGTGGCTGGGTTCCTATCCCCAGGCCGACGATCTATCCGCCAATGACTGACATGCCGGCCCGGCAGCCGGCCGTGGCCGGTTGACCGGAGCCGTCGAGCCGCACCTCGTGGCCCTTGGGCTTACGGGCGATGGCGTCGAGCAGCAGGCGCCGGACATCGAGATCGCTGCCGCCGGACCGCAACAGATTTCGCAAATCGGCCTCTTCGTCGGAGAACAGACAGGCGCGCAGGCGGCCGGCGGCGGTGAGCCGCAGCCGGTTGCAGGAATCACAGAAGTGGTGGCTGAGCGGGCTTATGAAGCCCACCGAACCCGGCGCACCGGCAAGTCGATAAATCCGGGCCGGCCCGGCGGTGCCGTCGGTCCGCCGCTGTTCCTGGAGCTTGCCGAGAAAGGGTTCGAGCCGTTCCCGCATCTCGGCGGCGGCCATGAAGCGGGAACGGTCCCAGGTTGAGCCTGCGCCGATGGGCATGAACTCGATGAACCGCACCTGGAAGGGTTTTTCCAACGACAGGCGGGCAAAATCGAGGAGCTCGTCGTCGTTGACGCCGCGCATCACCACCATGTTGAGCTTGATGGGGGCAAAGCCAAGGGCAAAGGCCTGCTCGATGCCCCGCCAGACCCGGCCGAAGTCGCCACCGCCGGTGATCTCCCGGAACCTGTCGGGCCGCAGGGAGTCGAGGGAGACGTTGAGGCGGCCGACCCCGGCAGCGCGCAGTTTTTCGGCGTACTGCCCAAGCAGCATGCCGTTGGTGGTGAGCCGGATGTCGAGGTCCGGTGACAATTCTGCGAGGTTGCCGATAAAGGGCACGAGGCCACGCCGCATAAGGGGCTCGCCGCCGGTGATCCGCAGTTTGCGGATGCCGAGCTCCACTGCCACCTTCAGCACCCGCAGCAGTTCCTCGTAGGACAGCAGTTCGTCGCTGGCGCCGCGGCGGGCCCGCTGCCGCTCCGGCGGGCAGGCCGGCGTGCAGTAGGTGCAGCGCAGGTTGCAGCGGTCGGTGACCGACACCCGCAGGTAGGAGATGGTGCGGGCGAAGAGATCGGTCAGGTGATTGGGCGGTGACGGCATTGAAATCAGATTTTTATCACTTGGTCAGGACACCACCGGTACAAAACCGGAACCGTGGCGGCAGAGCAGCATAATACCGCCTCGAGAAGAAACGCACAAGAAACCATGCTCATTCTCGGACTCGAAAGCTCCTGCGACGAAACCGCCGCCGCCGTACTGGAAGACGGCTCCCGGCTGCTGGCCGACGTGATCAATTCCCAGATCGAAGTGCACAGCCGCTACGGCGGCGTGGTGCCGGAGATCGCCAGCCGCAAGCACGTGGAGAACCTGGTGCCGGTGGTGGAAGAGGCCCTGGGACGGGCAGGCGTCACCCTTGCCGACATCGACGGCATCGCCGTCACCCAGGGGCCGGGGCTGGTTGGCTGCCTGCTGGTTGCCCACTCCTTTGCCAAGGCGGTGTCCTTTGTGCGCAAGATCCCCTACGTCGGGGTCGACCACATGGCGGGCCACCTGCTGGCCATCTTTCTGGGCCCGGAAAAACCCGACTTCCCTTACCTGGCGCTCGCCGTCTCCGGCGGCCACACCAGCCTCTACCGGGTAAACGGCCCCCTCGACTACCATGAACTGGGCTCCACCCGGGATGATGCCGCCGGCGAGGCTTTCGACAAGGTGGCCAAGCTCCTCGGCCTCGGCTACCCCGGCGGGCCGGTGGTTTCGAAACTGGCCAGGGGCGGCGACCCGGCAGCGATTCCCTTTCCCAGGGCCAGGCTCGCCCCCGACAGCCTCGACTTCTCCTTCAGCGGCCTCAAAACCGCGGTGGCCGGCTATCTGCAGAACCTCGAAAAAGAGGGCGTCGCACCGGACCTGCCCGCCATCTGTGCCTCGTTTCAGGAGGCGGTGGCCGAGGTGCTGGTGGAAAAGACCCTGGCCGCCGCCCGCCAGCAGAATCTCGAGCGCATCGTGTTGGCCGGCGGCGTCGGCGCCAACCCGCGGTTGCGTGAGCTGCTCGCCCAAAAAGGAACGGCGGAGAACAAACAAATCTTTCTGCCGGAGCCGCGCTTCTGCACCGACAACGCGGCGATGATCGCCCTGGCTGGGCACTTTGCGTTCGAAAAACGGGCCACCTTGTCGTATGATACCGATGTCTACTCGCGCTCGCCGGTTTCCTGAGCGGTTCTGCCCTTTTTCTCCCACCTGACGCCCCATGCAGGAACGCGCCAAATTCGACCCCCGCCGCACCATCCGCTATTTCTACCTGCGTTTCCTGCGGCTGCGCGGTTGCCCCAGGGAACTTGCCCGGGGAGTGGCCATGGGGGTCTTTGTCGGCATCACCCCCACCATCCCCCTGCATACCGTGCTGGTGCTTCTTTTCACCATGATCGGCCGGGGCAGCAAGATCGCCGGGCTCCTTGCCTCGGTGGCGGTGAGCAACCCGCTCACCTTTGTGCCCCAATACTATTTTTCCTGGTACCTGGGTACCCATCTCACCCCCTACGACCAAAGTTGGGAACGGATCCGCGACACCCTCACCCTGCTCCTCGCCCCGGAAACCGGCTTCCGGGAGGCCCTTTCCACCGTTGGCTCCCTGGGCAGCGAGACCATCGTCACCATGGTGGTGGGCGGCTCCGTGCTTGCCCTGCCCTTCACCGTGGCCGCTTATTTCCTTGCCTTTCGCTTCTTCCTCATGCTTCAGGAAAAGCGGGAACGGCGGCGCCAGGCAAGCGAACAGCCATAACCATTCCCCCTGCCCCAGAAAAAACCATGCACGACACCGATGGCAGCATAAAACACCTGCTCAAGGACCGGAAGCTGGCCCCGAAGAAAGCCTTCGGCCAGAATTTCCTGGTCCACCGCCAGACCGCCGAGAGGATCGCAGGGTTTGCCGCCATCGGCCCCGGGGACACGGTGGTCGAGGTAGGGGTGGGCCTCGGAGCCCTCACCCTGCCGCTGGCCTCCCGGGCAGGGCAAGTGATCGGCATCGAAGTGGACGCCGGCATCGTCCGCTACCACGAGGAGCAGCGCGACCTGCCGGACAACGTCAGCCTCGTTCACCGGGACGTCCTGCGGGCCGATTTTGCCGAACTGGCACAACGCGCCGGAGGCCGCCTCAAGATCCTCGCCAACCTGCCCTATTCGATCTCCAACCCCTTCCTCTTCCGGCTCCTCGAAAACCAGGAGCACATGGACTGGGCCGTGCTCATGCTCCAGAAAGAGGTGGCCGAGCGCCTCTACGCGCCGGTGGGCAGCAAGGCCTACGGCGTGCTCACCGTGCTGCTCGCCGCCGCGGCCGCTGTCACCCCGCTCATGGACCTGGGCCCCGGCCAGTTCCACCCCCGGCCCAAGGTCGACTCCCAGGTGGTGCGCATCACCTTCCGGCCCGTGCCCGAAAAGGTGGCGCAACTGCCGGAACACGACCCGCAACTTCTCCGCCGCGTCGTCTCCGCCGCCTTTCAGCAGCGGCGAAAGACCTTGGTCAACACCCTTGCCGCCAACGGTGTCCCAAGCCACGACAAGGAAGAGGTGCGCCGCCTGCTGGAAGCACTGGGCATCAACCCCGGTCTGCGCGGCGAAACCCTTTCGACCCTCGACTTCGTCCGGATCGCGAGGGCGGTGGAGAGCGAGGAAAAAGGATAAAGGACCAAGGTTAAAGGGTAAAACCTTCCTGACCGTCAATCCGCATTTTTTCTTTTACCTTTGCCCTTTAACCTTTTGCCCCTGCCTTTCCCATGAAAGACTTCGTCTTCCAGATCCCCACCAGGGTCGTCTTTGGCAACGGTGTGGCCAGCAGGCTCGGAGAGGAGGTTGCAGCCTTCGGCCGCCGGGCCCTCTTTCTCACCGGGTGTCGCAGCCTCAAACAGAGCGGCTGTTACCGGCTCCTGCTGGATTCCCTGCAGGCGGCTGGTCTCGAGGTCGTGGAGTTTTCCGGCATCCGGCCCAATCCCACCGTGGGCCAGGTGCAGGAGATTATCGAAATCGCCCGGAGCGCAGGGGTGCAAACGGTGGTGGCAGCCGGTGGCGGTTCGGTGATCGATGCCGGCAAAGCGGTGGCAGCGGGTCTGTGTGTGCAGCACTCGGTGTGGAAGTTCTTCACCGGCAAGAAGAGCGTGCGCACGTCGCTGCCGGTGGTGGCGGTGCCCACCCTGCCCGCTTCGAGCTCGGAGATGAACCCGGCCATGGTGCTGACCAACGAACAAAGCCGGCAGAAGTTCGGGTTCGCCAACCGCCTGCTTTACCCGAAGGTCGCACTCCTCGACCCGCAGCTCACAAGCTCGGTACCTCCGGAGCACACGGTCTACGGCACGGTGGACGCCCTCTGCCACCTCATCGAATTCTTCCTGACCGCCGAAGACCGCCACAGTCAGTTCACCGACCGCCTGGCCGCAGACCTGGCCCGGGGTCTTTTCGAAAACTGTGGCCGCATTCTGGCCGATCCTGCCGGTCTAGAGGCCCGGGCCGAATTCATGTGGACCGTCACCCTTTCTCTTAACGGCCTCACCGGTGCCGGCCGCGGCAAGCTCGCGGTGCCGGTCCACCTCATCGAGCACTCCCTCTCCGGCCTGTATGACACCCCGCATGGCGCCGGCCTCGCCGTGCTGCTACCGGCCTGGCTCGATTATTTCCGAAACCGTGAGCCGGCCCGCCTGGCGAGTTTTTTCAAACCGCTCTACGGGCTGGAACACCTTGACGACCAGGCCGCCGCTGCCCGCGGCACCGAAAAACTCCGGCTCTGGCTTGCCCGTCACAACGCCCCCCGTTGCCTGGCCGACCTCGGCATCCCGAGAGAAACAATCCCCCTGCTTGCCGGCCACACCGAGCCCCTGGCCAGGATCTGGCGTTTGCGCGATTACCCGGTGGACGTGGTCCAAGAGATCCTTGAAAAGTGCTGTTGAAATTTCCGATCAACAACCGGAGCCGGTAAAGATTTCCTTTCCGGCCGCTCCAGCCAGGCAACCACCTTGGTAGCTTTGGTGGCCCAGAAGACATAGAGAATATCGCTCGCAGGCTTTCGTTCGATATTCCCCGTTCCCCGCCGAACAGGGCCTGCCCCCCCTGCTGAACCAACGCTTTTTCCAGGCAAGAACAGAGACTACTTCCTGTCGACGCTTTCTGGCGGTGCCGCATCGCCCTCTTCATCTGCAAGCTGCCGGCGCGCTTCTGCCAAAGCGGAATCGATATCCGGCAGCATGGGCACTCCGGTCAACTTCTCCCGCAGACCGTTTGCAAAAAGAAAGGAGTGAAGCTCCTTTCCAACCCCGGAGAATATCAATTTGGTGCCGTCCCGCTTGGTTTTATCCACCACATCCTCTAAGGCATGGATGGCCGTCGCATCAACCGACATGACATGACGCATGCGGAGGATGAGCACCTTTGGTCTTCCGCGGACAAGCCCCAGGGTATCCTTGAACTGGTTGGCGGCGCCGAAGAAAAAGGGGCCATACACCTCAAACACCTCCACCCCCTCCGGAAGCTCACGGAGCCCGATGGACATGGAATCCTCTTCATCATACTCCTCCCGCAGCTCCCGGGTGACGCAACGGGTGGAGCTCACTTTCGACATCCGGTCCATGAACAGAAGAGCGGAGAGCACCACCCCGCATTCGATGGCCACCGTCAGATCGACGAAAACGGTGAGCAGAAAAGTTGACACCAGGACCAGAACATCGGCCTTGGGCGCCCGAAGCAACCGCAGGAAATGCCGCCACTCGCTCATGTGGTAGCTCACCACCAGCAGCACCGCGGCGAGACTGGCCATGGGCACCAGCACCGCCCAGCGGCCGAAGAAAACGAGAATGAACAACAGGACAACGGCATGCACCATGCCTGCCACCGGTGTTGCCCCGCCGTTCTTGATGTTGGTGGCGGTGCGGGCAATGGCGCCGGTGGCCGGGATGCCGCCAAACAGCGGCGAGACCATATTGGCGGCACCCTGGGCAACCAACTCCATGTTGGAATGATGCCGCCTGCCGGTCATGCCGTCGGCCACCACCGCCGACAGCAGGGATTCGATGGCGCCCAGCAGAGCTATGGTCAGGGCATGCGGCATCAGTTCCGGAAGGCGCGACCACTCGAAGCCCGGCATCCTTGGCATGGGCGGCAAGGCAGGGATCTCGCCGAATTCTGAGCCGATGGTTCGCACCGGCAGATCGAAGAGAGAAGTGACCAGGGTGGCAAGGAGAATGGCCACCAGGGAGCCGGGAATTTTACGGGTCAGCCGTGGCCAGACGATCATCACCGCCAGGGTCAGCACACCTGTCGCCAGCGCCCAGAAATTCAGAGTCCACAGATGTGCCGCGTAGGCCGCCAGCTTATGGACGAATTCCCCGCCACCGGCCTCCATGCTGAGGCCAAGGAAATCCTTTATCTGGGAAACGGCGATGATCAGGGCAATGCCGCTGGTAAAACCGACGGTCATCGGATAGGGAATGAACTTGATCACCCCACCGAGTCTGGCGAACCCCATGACCATCAGCAACACGCCGGCCATGAGCGTGGCCTGGGCAAGCCCGTCATAGCCATGCTCCTGCACGATGGCGAAAACCACAACGATGAAGGCGCCGGTGGGGCCACCTATCTGCACTCGGCTGCCGCTCAATGCGGAGATCACGAAACCGGCGATGATCGCGGTGTACAGCCCCTGGGCTGGACTCACTCCGGAAGCGATGCCAAAGGCAATGGCCAGCGGCAGGGCGACGATTCCGACAATAACGCCGGCCATGAGGTCACGCCAAAGCGACCGGAAGGTGTAACCTTCCCTGAGGCACGCCACAAATTCAGGAACCAATGCTCCTTTCATTTTTCTTTAACAATTCTCCCGATTGTTCACGCCCAAGATCACCGGCCACTCCCCGCTTGCTGCCGGGCTCCGGAGCCCAGCACCTTTTCTTCCCAGGCAGTTACCAGGTCCTGCAGTTCCTTTCGTCCAGGCTCCTCGAGCAAGGCCTGGCGGAACGGTTTTTCCATGAGCAAACGACGCAGCCTTGTTTCCAGCATCGCCTGTTCTCCGGTATTGGCAGCCAGGGTCAGGAAAAAGGCCCTGCAGGGTGAGGCGTCCAGTGCCCGGAAATCGACCGGCCGCTCCAGAAAGGCGAGAATGATCATCGAGGCCGCTACCAGGACCGGCCGTTCGACGCTGGTCGTCATGCAGGCGATACCGCCCAGGCAGGACGACGCCAGAGATTCCCGGGAGAGGACAGATATCTTT
This sequence comes from Desulfobulbales bacterium, assembly GCA_041599275.1. GTDB lineage: Bacteria > Desulfobacterota > Desulfobulbia > Desulfobulbales > BM004 > JBFHWX01. The sequence continues at coordinate 8,148 of JBFHWX010000123.1, forward strand.
ACCCCCTGCCAATCCATTTCAGTGCTGTGGGGGATGGCCTCGAACAACGAATCGAGGGCCTCGTCCCGGTTTTCTCCATGTACCCGGAACAGCACCGCGCCACGCTGCAGGGCCCCGGAAACCGTAAGCCGCCAATCGGGCTTGGTTCCCTGCTCCACGGCAACTTGTCCGCGCAACCAATTCTCCATGGCGTCCCTGCGAAACCGCCACTGGCCGCCGATTTTCACGGCAAAGGGCAACTGGTTTTCATTGAGCATGCGGTATACGGTTTTCTCGGAAACACCCATAAACCCTGAAACATCCCGCACGCTGAAAAAAGTTTTGTCCATTCATGTCACCTTTTGTCCAAGATTGTACAAGCCACTTGCTTTACTTTCTTTTTCTCGCTCCGGCAAGAAAAAACCAAAAAAACACGGCACCGCGACCGTTGCCCCTTTGGTTTGGAGCCGCGCATGTGGTAAGCAGAGAACAATGGTTTGCAGTGGAAAACTTCTTTCGGCATGGCCACCGATTGAGAGCGGCGCGCTGCCTGTTCGCCACTTTGCCGGTCGCAGAGGCATTCCCTGCCTTGCACATATTACCCTGAAATAATGAAGAAAAAAACACACACCCCTCAACAAAACAGCTGCGCGGCTCTCACCTGAAATTCTTTTAGGTCTGGACTTTTAAGAATCCCTCCTGCATAGTTTCTCAATGTACCCGTTAGATCCAGAGGCGTTCTTTTCACCCTCAGTCAGAGGCAGTGTTCACCATTTCATCCAGCGAAAGGAGAACTACCATGAGTGAAAGCAGCAAATGCCCGGTGACGGGCAGAGCCGGCAGGCAGGTGGCTGGCGGCGGCACGAGCAACCGGGACTGGTGGCCGAACCAGTTGAACCTTCACATTCTGCACCAGCATTCCGCCAAATCAAACCCCCTGGGGGACAAGTTTAACTACGCTGAAGAATTCAAGAAACTCGACCTATCCGCGATCAAGCAGGATCTCTACGCGCTGATGACCGATTCCCAGGACTGGTGGCCGGCGGACTGGGGGCACTACGGCGGCCTGTTCATCCGGATGGCCTGGCACTCCGCCGGCACCTACCGCATGGGCGACGGCCGGGGCGGGGCCGGGTCCGGCTCCCAGCGGTTGGCGCCCCTCAACAGCTGGCCCGACAATGTGAACCTCGACAAGGCGCGCCGCCTGCTCTGGCCGATCAAGCAGAAGTATGGGAAAAAAATCTCCTGGGCCGATCTCATGATCCTCGCCGGCAACTGCGCTCTGGAATCCATGGGTTTTAAAACCTTCGGTTTCGGCGGCGGCCGGGAGGACGTGTGGGAACCGGAGGAGGACATCTATTGGGGTTCCGAGGATACCTGGCTCGGCGACCAGCGCTACTCCGGCGACCGGAACCTGGAAAACCCGCTGGCCGCGGTGCAGATGGGTTTGATCTACGTGAACCCGGAGGGCCCCAACGGTAATCCCGATCCGGTGGCCTCCGGCCGCGATGTCCGCGAGACCTTCGCGCGCATGGCGATGAACGACGAAGAGACCGTCGCTCTGGTCGCCGGCGGCCACACCTTTGGCAAGTGCCATGGCGCCGCTCCGGCCACTCATGTGGGTGCTGAGCCCGAAGGCGCTCCCATCGAGGATCAGGGCCTGGGATGGAAGAGCAGTTTCGGCAGCGGCAAGGGGGGGGACACCATCAGTTCGGGCATCGAAGGCGCCTGGAAGCCGAACCCCACCACCTGGGACTCGGGCTACCTGAAAGTGCTGTTCAAATACGAGTGGGAACTGGTCAAGAGCCCGGCCGGCGCTCACCAGTGGCTGGCCAAGGACGTGGCCGAAGAGGACATGGTGGCCGACGCCCACGACCCGTCGAAGAAGCACCGGCCGATGATGACCACCGCCGACCTCTCGTTACGTTTCGACCCGATCTACGAGCCCATCGCACGGCGTTACCTGCAGAACCCGGAAGAATTCGCCGACGCTTTCGCCCGGGCCTGGTTCAAGCTGACCCACCGCGACATGGGGC
>JBFHWX010000124.1:0-10069 GCA_041599275.1 Desulfobulbales bacterium
AAGCGGCTCGCCGCCCTGGTGGAGCCGGTCCTGCTGCTGGTCATGGGGTTCATCGTCGGCTTCATCGCGCTCGCCATTTTCACCCCCATGTGGGAGATGATGAACGTGGCCCGGGGCGGGGGGTGAATCGAAGGCAAAAAAAAGTGCGCCTCCGGAAGGAAACGCACTCTTCGTGATGACGAAAGGAAACCCTTTTTACCAATCCTTACTCAGTGCTGCTCTCGCGGTCGCCGTTTCGTCTGTGGTAACGGTGATTTTATATTCCGTACCATTGATAGTTGCCTTGATGACCTTTGTGGTTGCATCCCCGGAAGGATCTGTATCCCAGCCGTCCGGGGTACCATCCATCGCTCCAAGCAAAGTGGCCCCTGTGGTGATGTAGCTCGATGTTCCCTTTGCCAAATTATTGGCGAAATTGATCGCCGTTGCGGCCTGGGCAGCGCCGTAGACGCCGTTGGCCTGGGCCACCGCCGCCTCGGTCTGCATATCGCGGTACCTGGGAATGGCCACCACCGCCAGGATGCCGAGGATGACGATGACGATGATCATTTCGATGAGGGTGAAACCCCGCTGGTTCCGCACCAAACTCTTTTTTACGCTCTGCATGCCGCTTTCTTCCTCCCTAGTTCATTCCTTCGGTTGACAAAAAGATGACTCACAACTCCTGCAACTAAGCGCAACTTCATAATATTTGTCAACAAAAAAGCTTTTTTACGGTAAATAATGAGTTTTTCCGTCCGCCGCGGCGCCAAAAAACTGCCAGCCACCATAGCCATGCCCCCTTCCACCATGCCGCCGCTACCCATCGACGCCGTTCTCCCGGAGCTTGGCCGCCACCTGGCCGCTGGGCCCAGTTGCGTGCTGGAGGCCGAACCCGGGGCCGGCAAGACCACCCGGGTGCCGCTCGCCCTGCTGGAGGCTGAGTGGCTGGCTGGACAAAAAATCGTGCTCCTCGAACCCCGGCGCCTGGCGGCCCGGGCCGCGGCCCATTTCATGGCCGCGGCGCTCGGCGAAGAGCCCGGCCTGACGGTGGGCTACCGGATGCGGCAGGCCACCTGTGTTTCGGAAAAAACCCGGCTCGAGGTGGTCACCGAGGGCGTGCTCTCCCGCCTGTTGCAGGACGATCCCGAGCTCTCCGGGGTGGGTTGCGTGGTCTTCGACGAGTTCCACGAACGCAGTTTGCAGGCAGACACCGGCCTGGCCTTCTGCCTCGAGGTGCAGCGCGAGCTGCGGCCGGACCTTCGGATTCTGGTGATGAGCGCCACCATGGACTGCCAGGCGGTGGCCCGGCTGCTGGGCGGGGCGCCGGTGGTCTCCTGCCCGGGCCGCAACTTTCCGGTGCAGGTGCGCCACGGCGACCTGCGGCCGCGGGAAAGCCGGGAAGAGGCGGTGGCCCGGGCGGTGCGGCAAGCGCTCGGCGAGGAGGAGGGCTCGCTTCTCGTCTTTCTGCCCGGCGCCGCGGAAATCCGCCGCACCGCGGAGCTGCTCGAACGCTCGGGCCTCGCCCCCTCCATCGATATCACGCCGCTTCTCGGCTCGCTTTCCCTGGCCGAACAGGAGCGCGCCATCCGGCCGGCCCCGGTTGGGCGCCGCAAGGTGGTGCTGGCCACTTCCATCGCCGAAACCAGCCTCACCATCGAGGGCATCCGGGTGGTGATCGACTCGGGCCTCTCCCGGGTGCCGCGCTTCGATCCGGCAAGCGGCATGACGCGGCTGGTCACCGTGCCGGTGAGCCGGGCCACCGCCAGCCAGCGCAAGGGCCGGGCCGGGCGGTTGGCACCCGGGGTCTGCTACCGGTTGTGGGAGGCCATGAGCCACGGCACCCTGCAGCCCTTCAACCAGCCGGAGATCATGGCGGCGGACCTTGCCGCGCTGGTCCTCGAACTGGCCAACTGGGGCACAGCCGAGCCGCGGGAACTCGCCTTTCTCGACCAACCGCCGGCCGCGGCCTGGCAGCAGGCCAGGGAACTCCTCACGCTGCTGGGCGGGCTCGACAAAGCCGGCCGCATCACCTCCCACGGCAAGCTGATGGCAGCGCTTCCCACCCACCCGCGCCTCGCCCACATGCTGCTGCGCGGCCGCGACCTGGGGCTGGGCGCTCTCGCCTGCGAGCTCGCGGCGCTCCTTGAAGAACGCGACGTGCTGCATGAGCAGGCGGGCTACCGGGACGTCGACCTCAGGCTGCGGGTCGAGCTGCTGCATGAAAAAAGCGACCGGGCCCGGCAGGCCGAAGCGGCCCGCCACGGTCTGCGGCTCGATACCGGTCTTCTGCGCCGGGTGCGGGAGGGGGCAGAACGCTTCCGGCAGCGGCTGGGCCTGCGCCAGGAAAAAACAGGCAGCGCCCCCTGCGGTCTGCTGCTTGCCCTGGCCTATCCCGACCGGCTGGGCCGCCGGCGGCCCGGCTCGAACCACCGCTACAAGCTCTCCAACGGCCGCGGCGCTTTCCTCCCCGAGGGCTCGCCCCTCGGGCACGAAACCGAGTTTCTGGTGGCCGCCAACCTGGACGGCGAACGGAGCGAAGCCAGGGTCTTTCTGGCGGCGCCCATGGAAAAGGCCGACCTTCCGCGGGCCTTCGGAAGCCGCTTGCAGTCGGAGGCGAAAATAGCCTGGAACCCGGCTTCCAGAGCGGTGGAGGCGGTGCGCGAAGTGCGTCTGGCCGGGCTCGTGGTCGGCGAGGAACCGCTCGCCCGACCCGACCCGGACCTGGTGACAGCGGCCCTTGTTGCCGGCATCCGGGAGCTAGGCGCGAACTGCCTGCCCTGGAACCGGGAACTGCGCCAATGGTAGGCCCGGGTGCTGCTGCTGCGCCAGACCTTCGGCCCGGAAGCGTGGCCCGACGTCTCCGACGAAACGCTTTTTGCCAGCCTCGAGCAGTGGCTCTCCCCCTGGCTTGCCGGCATGAGCCGGGCCGAACACCTGGTCCGGCTCGATCTCAAAAGCGCCCTCGAGGCGCTGCTGGGCTGGGCATATTTAAAAAAACTCGAGCAGCTCGCTCCCACCCACCTGGAGGTTCCAAGCGGCTCGAAGATCCGCATCGATTATGCGGCGGACGGCCCGCCGGTGCTCGCCGTCCGCCTTCAGGAGATGTTCGGTCTGGCCGAGACCCCGAAGATCGCCGAGAACCGGGTCGAGCTCCTTCTCCACCTGCTCTCCCCGGCCATGCGGCCGGTGCAGGTGACCCGGGATCTGAAAAATTTCTGGCAGACCACCTACCACGAGGTGAAGAAGGAATTGAAGGCCCGCTACCCCAAGCACTCCTGGCCCGACGACCCGTGGAAGGCGGAGCCGACTCGGCGGGTGAAGCGCAAGACGTGATGAAACGCACCGCCAAGAAACAAGGACCGGCTGGCCCCTGGCCCCTGGCCCCAGCACACCACACAAGAGGCCTTCCGCTTCTGCTCCACGGCAAAAGAAGCAGACGCCTCCCCACCACTCACCGCCGTCCGTTGCAGCACGCTGCATACGCCAACCGAGGCGATCACCTATAAAAGCCAGCTTATGGCTTTTGGTAGCTGAACACATTTCTGTTTAAAACAGGGCTTCCATGGTAGTATATTTCCGTTTTGCGGTTTGGGATGGGAGTTCTGTTCTTCGAGCTGTTTTCTCGATCGAAACGACTCGTTGCCCGATGTTGCACTCCCCTGACAGCCGTGTGTGGTGTGCGGCTCTCTCCTCTGGAGAATAACCGGGAGAAAAATTGCCTCCTGCACCAAGCACCATCAACCTCCTCCCCGAGGCTGCCCCGCCAATGAAAAGCCTGTTCCGCAGAAAGAAGCCCGTCGCCCCCAACCGCCAAGCGTCTCCCATTGCCGATTCCCTTACCAGCCATATCATGCTGCTCGAACCCCGCATCATGTTTGACGCCGCCGCCGCTCCCACGGCTGAGGCGCTCTTCGATGGCGGCCGGGAAGCGCTGTCGGCGGCTGAACGCAACATCGATCTGGCCATCAGGCCGTCCGATACCAGTCCAACGGGTAACCTCGACAGCGACCGGACAGCCCCATCTCAAACCAGCCCTGCCCAAGTTCGAGAGATCGCTTTTGTCGACGCCACCATGGGTGGCTGGGAACCGCTTGCCGCCGGCATCCGGCCGGGGGTCGAGGTGATCCCTCTCTCCCCCGGCGGCGACGGTCTGCACCAAATTGCCGAGATACTCCGGGACCGGGCCGGGCTGGATGCGATCCACATCTTCAGCCACGGCAACCCCGGCAAACTGATTCTGGCGGGTTCCACATACGGGAGCGACGATCTCAGCCGCTACCAGAACGAACTCGCCGCCATCGGCCGGGCTCTTTCCAGCTCCGGCGATATTCTGCTCTATGGGTGCGACATCGGCCAAGGCAGCACCGGCGCCGACTTTATGCAGGCCATTGCCCGCACCACCCGGGCCGATGTGGCCGCCAGCACCAACGCCACCGGCGGCGCGGCCCAGGGCGGCGACTGGCTGCTGGAGGCGCAGACCGGCACCATAGCCACCATCTCTCCCCTGATCGCTGCCAACGCAGCAGGTTACGAAGGCCTGCTAGGGGTGCCGACCATAACCAGCATCGTCCGGCAGAACCCTACCTTCGATACCACCAATGCCGATTCGGTCGTCTTCCGGGTGACATTCGACGAGGCGGTGCAGAACGTGGAAGGCACCGATTTCACCCTTGCCCCAGGCTCGGTGAGCGGCGCCACGGTGCAACTCGTCACCGAGGTGGTCAACAGCAACGGCAAGCAGTACGACGTTCTGGTGGGAGGGCTGGCCGACAAAAGCGGACCGCTGAACCTCGATGTCTCCAACCAGCAGGACATCACCAGCATCTCGACCGGCCAGGCGTTGAGCTACGCGAACCCGGCGGGTGGCGATGTGGCGACCGATCAATCCTATACCGTCGATCACTTTATCACCACGCCGGTGATCAGCGGTCTGCTGAACGCGGCCAATGCCAATGGCGACAGCGGTGCTTCGGCCACCGATTTCATCACCGCTGTGCAAAATATCAAAATAACCGGCAGCACCGATGCCGGCAACACGGTCCAGGTCTTCCGCGACGGCGCCTCCATCGGCTTTGCCACCGCCGACGGCAGCGGCGACTGGATTCTCGATTATACCGGCACCACCCTCGGCGACTCCACCTATTCCCTGACCGCCACCGCCGTCGACGCCGCCGGCAACACCGCCAACTCGGCCCCCGTCGCCCTGGTGATCGACACCACCGCGCCCGCCATCAGCAGCGCCACGGCAAGCGACATCATCATCACCCTCTCCTACACGGACGCATCCACCCTCGACGCCGCCAACAAGGCCGGCGCCGGAGCCTTCACCGTCAAGGACAACGGCACGCCCATAGCGGTCTCCACTGTTTCGGTGGATGACGCCAGCAACACGGTCATGCTGACCCTTGTCAGTCCCGTGACCGCGGGCAACAGCGTCACGGTCAGCTACACCGACCCGACCGGTGGCAACGACGCCAATGCCATTCAAGACAAAGCTGGCAACGACGCGGCAACGGTCACGGATTTTGCCGTGACCAACAACACCAACGCCGCCAACACCGCGCCGGCCATCGGCAATGTGTCCGGCTCCACCTGGTTCAACAAGGGCGATGACCCGGTGGCGGTATTCAGTGATGCGCCGGCGCCACTGCTCACCGACGCCACCGACACCCATCTGGAAAGCGCCACCATTACAATCACCACCAACCGGCAGGCCAACGATGCGTTGAGTATCTTCGGCACCCTGCCGGACAGCATTACCGCCGGCGCCTACAATCCCGGAACCGGCGCCCTCACCCTGAGCGGGCACGCCACCCTGGCGGAATACGAAACGGCGCTTGCCACAATCCGTTTTGCCAACTCCACCGGCCAGGCCATCGACACCGCCCGCACCATCACCGTGACGGTGAACGATGGCCAGACCAGTTCCGTTGCCGCCAGTCGCATCATGCATGTACTTGGTCCGGCCTTTTCGCTGGGCGATACAACGAGCGCGTATCTTTTATCCGGCACCGGCACCACGCTGTATGGCGTCAATCTGGTGATGGGGAGCATCAATACCCTCACCGCAGCCATTCCGCTGGGCACGACCAACGGCCTCGGCTTCAGCCCGGTCGATGGCCATCTCTATGCCTCCAAAAACACAGCGCCACAGGCAATTGTACGCATCAATGCCGACTACACGGTCAGCACCATGTCGGTCCCTTATAGCTCGGGGAACTCTCCGGGATTTGCAGATCTGGCAAATCAACCACCGGCGGCTTCATTGAATTGTGCGGACATAGGGGCCGACGGCATTCTTTATCTCTACAGTGGTACAAAAATATACCGTTTCGACGTCAACCCGACCTCGGCCACCTACAGATCCTGGTTGGCTCCCCTGACGGTGACCAATACCGGCATGGTCGACATGGCCTTCAATCCCGTCGATGGCATGATCTATGCCGCGACCACCCATCTCTGGCGGATAGACCCTGCAAACGGCACGACAAAGGATCTGGGCGCCATTTCCGGCGCCATCGGCAGCGACGGGGCCGCGGGGAACAGCTACCCCATGCAGTATTTCGACAAGGCGGGTTTTTTCTATATTACCGAGGGAGGAACAAACCCAAACCTTCAAATCAACCGAATCGATATTTCAAACCCTGCGAGCTATGACGGCAACACCGCCGCTTCCACGGTCTTTGCCATTGCCCCCGAATATACTGGTACGCTGCCGACCTCAGGCGATGCGGGTCGTATCGTCACCATCAATCTCGATTTCGGCGACGCTCCTGATTCGTACAAAACGCAACTGGCATCCGATGGGCCCCGCCACAGTCTGCTCGACAACACCACCTGGATCGGCACCGCCCCTGACATCGAATCCGACGGCCCCACTACCGGCACCGGCACCACCGACAACACCACCGACACCGATGATGAGGGCAACATCTCCTTTGGCATATTGCCTGCCAATTCAACCGAATACAGCGTTGACGTAGCGGTAACCAATACCGGCGGGAGCGCCACAACGCTGATTGGCTGGATCGATTTCGACAAGAACGGATCGTTCGACACCGACGAAGTGGCCACCGCCACCGTCAACCCGGGAGATACCCTAAAGACCCTGACCTGGAGCGGCGCCGGCATGGCCGGCATGACCGCCGGCGCCACCTATGCCCGGTTCCGGATCGGCACCACCTTTGTCGCTGCCGGCGCCGGCCCGCGGGATGCCCGCTCCTACGGGCCGATGATGGACGGCGAGGTCGAGGACTACGCCTTCACCATCGCGCCGCCGGACTTTGCGGCGCCGGTTGCCACCATCGGCCCGGTCTCCCCCGACCCGCGTCATACCACGGTGAGCGCCGTGAGTGTCACCTTCACCGACTCGAGCAGTTCGCTACCGGAAAACGTCACCGGGGTCGATGTCAGCGATTTCAGCCTGACCCGTGACGGCAGCCCAGTCTCCCTTACCGGCGTCACCGTCACCGGCAGCGGCTCTTCCTACACCGTCGACCTTTCCGCCGTCACCAGCCCGGCCGGGATCTACGTGCTCACCATCAACGCCGCCGGCTCCGGCATCAAGGACGCCTCCAACAACGCCATGGTCGCCAATGCCAGCGACTCCTTCGTCATCGACACCACCGCCCCGGTTATCGATCTGGCCCCCCTTGATGCCGGCCAGCGCAACCGCACCACCACCAGCGTCAACGGTGCCGAGATCAGCCTGGACGACAATGCCAACCCCAGCACCCTGGTGGAGGCCTCCAACAGTCTGACTGGCTTGACCCTGCAGCCCGGCGGCCTGCTTGACGGCAGCAGTGAAATTCTGCGGTTCGGCATCACCGATCTGCGGGCCGACGGCGGTACCGGAAACCAGACCGGTATCTCGGTGGGAGGCATCTTGGTCAACATCAGCTACGCCGCCGGGGTATTCACCGTCACCAAGAACGGCGCGGCAACCATGACCGAGGCCGAGGCCCAGGCAATCATCCGGGACATAACCTACCGCAATACCGCGCCGCTCCTGACCCCCGGCAACAGGACCTTCTCCTTCACCGCCACCGATCTGGCAGGGGTCACATCCAATCCCACGGTCTGCACCGTCACCGCCACCGACACCCTGGCCCCCGCCGCCCCGGTCGTCACCGGCATGACCAATGACACCGGCACCGTCGGCGATCATATCACCAGCGATCAGACCCTGATCTTCAGCGGCACGGCCGAGGCCAACAGCACGGTGGAGGTCTTCCTGGACGGGGTCTCCATCGGCACGACAACCGCCGACGCCTCCGGCGACTGGAGCTTCGACCATACCGGCACCACCCTTGCCCATGCCACCACCTACCAGGTAACCGCCACCGCCCGCGACGGATCGGGCAACACCGGCACCGAATCGGCGCAGTACGGCGTCACCATCGACACCAACGCCCCGACCATAACCTCGATCAGCAGCGACAGCGGCACGGCTGGGGATTTCCGCACCAACGACCAGACCCTGGTCTTCAACGGCACGGCCGGGGCCGGCCAGGATGTCACCCTTACCCTCAAAGACAGTCTCAACAACACGGTGTTCAGCCAGTTGATCACCGCCGACGGTTCCGGCAACTGGAGTTACGACTACACCGGCACCACCCTACCCACGGATACTTACACCCTGACCGTTTCCGCGGCGGGCTCGCCCGATGATTCGAAAACCGTGGTGGTCGACACCTCCGCGCCACTGCTCACCGCAACCGGCCCCCTCGACAATGCAATCGGCGTCGCAGTGACCAGCGATCTGACCCTCACCTTCAACGAAGATGTGATCGCCGGCGCCGGCAATATACTGATCAGCAACGGAGCGGGCGACACGCGCACCATTTCGGTAAATGATGCCACCCAAGTCAGCTTCAGCGGAGATACCATCACCATCAACCCCACCGCCTATCTCAATGCCAACACCGGCTACTATGTCCAGTTGGCCAGCGGTGTCGTCACCGACACGGCGGGCAACGCCTATACCGGCATCGGTGATACGACGACCTTCAATTTCACCACGGCGATCACCTCGCCACCGGTGATAACCGATGTTCCCGAAAACCACGACGACGGCTTTATCGGCATCAATGCCACAGAGGCCGCGGACGGCACCCAGGTGCTGGTCAGCCTGACCGGCACCGGGGCAATCGCCGGCAACACCCTGGAACTGTCATGGGGCGGGCAGACCGTCACCTATACCCTGCTGGCCGCCGATATCGCCGGGGCTCTCGCCACCGTTTTTGTCCCGAACGCCACCATCGCCGCCCAGGGGGACGGCACTTTCAATCTCACCGCGAAAATCGGGGCCGGCCCCAATTCCGATCCCTACAGCGTGACCGTCGACCGGGTGGCGCCAGCCGCCACTCCGACGGTAACCCCGCTGAAGACCAACGACACCACGCCGACCGTTAGCGGCAGCGCCACCATGGCCGCGGGGGAAAGCTTATCGGTTACGGTCAACGGTGTGACCTACACCGAGGGTGACGGCAACCTGACCTACAACAACGGCAACCATACCTGGACCCTGGCTATCCCCGGCGGAAACGAGCTCATCGAGCAGGTCTATCCGGTTACCGCCACGGTCACCGATACTGCCGGCAATACCACCTCGGACACCACCACCAACGAACTGACCATCGATCTTTCGCCGCCGGCCATTCCCACCGTGGTTGCTCAGCCGGTTACCAACGACACGACTCCGACCATCACCGGCACCGCCAATGTCGCAGCCGGCGAACTGCTGACCGTCACGGTCAACGGCGTGACCTATACCGAAGGCGACGGGGTGCTCATCCGCAACAGCACGAACTGGACGCTTACCATTCCGCCCGGCGATGCCCTGCCCACCGGCATCTACAATGTCTTGGCCACGGTTGTCGATGCTGCCGGCAACAGCACCAACGACGTCACCGCCGGTGAATTGGAGATCGACGCCACCGCCCCGGCAACGCCTAACGTCACCGCCATCACCACCGACACCGGTGTGGCCGCCGACTTCGTCACCAGCGACCAGACCCTGGCGATCAGCGGCTCCTTCAACGCCGCAGACACGAACATCCTCACGGTCAGCCTCGACGGCACCACC
>JBFHWX010000125.1:0-9998 GCA_041599275.1 Desulfobulbales bacterium
CCCTCGCCGCCAGCCGCCGGGTGGAAGCGGGGCTTGCCGCCAATGCCCCCGCCGATCTCTTGGCCGTCGACCTGCAGGCGGCCCTCGACCACCTTGCCGACATCGTCGGCGAAACCACCACCGAGGACGTGCTGGACGTTATCTTTTCAAAATTTTGTCTTGGGAAGTAAGAAAGCGAGGAGCGAGGCGTCAGGAGTAACAACCGCCTCCTTCTCCGCTCCATTGCCTTGCCGTCTTCTTCTTTGTTCTTCCCCTCTCTTCACCGTTCTCTGCCACCACGCCTCACGCCTCCCTTCTCGTCTAACGTCTCACTCCCCGGCCCCCGCCTCGTCCAGCAGCCCGATCATGGCCAGTACCAGGTTCTCGGCGCCGTCGCCGATCTGGTCGACCCGGGCTTCCATCATGTAGCAGGGGGTGGTAACCACCTTGCGCTTGCGGTCCACCACCACCTCGCCGTGGCCGGTTTCGATGTGCACGGCGCCCATCTCCTGGACCATGGCCGAGGCCTGGCCGGCGGGACCGACGGTGACCTCCACCCCCTCGCCCAGGATGCGGGCGACGATGGCCGGGGCGATGCACAGGGCGCCGATGGGCTTGCCCCTGGCCGCGGTCTCGCGGATGGCCCGGGCCACCTCCTCGTTCACCACGCAGTGGGGGCCGTCAAAGGCAAAGGTGGAGAGGTTCTTGGCCGCGCCAAGGCCGCCGGGGAAAACCAGGGCGTCGTAGTCGGCGGCGCGGTATGCGGCAAGATCCCGGATCTCGCCACGGGCGATGCGGGCCGCTTCCACCAGCACGTTGCGGCGCTCGGCCATCTCCTGGCCGGTCATGAAGTTGAGCACATGGTGCTGGGGGATGTTGGGGGCGAAGCATTGGAACTCGCCGCCCTGCCTGTGGATGGCCCAGAGGGTGAGCACCGACTCGTGGATCTCGGCGCCGTCCTGGTTGCCGCAGCCCGAAAGCACCACGGCGAAACGGTATTTTTTTGACATCTCGCTGCCTCCTTTGCTCAGGGTTTCCGCTTGTCCGGCGGGGGTGGAGTTTAACCGAAGCCGGGGAAGTTGGCCGGATCCGCCACCACCCGCCAGGTCCGTTCGGTGATCTCGTCGATTTCGCCTTCCGTTGCCGAAAGGGGGAGCCACAGGTAGAGCACGTTACCGAGCGGCCGCAGGATGAGCCCCTCTTCGAGGCCCTTGAGATAGAGATGCCAGCCCAGCCGCCGGGCCGGGTCGAAGTTTTGTTTACTCTTCCGGTCCTGCACCAGTTCGAGGGCGACGATGGAGCCCAGCGGCCGCAGGTCGCCCACCCAGTCGAGTGCCCGGAACCTGTCCATCCTTTTGTGCAGGTGGGGCACGGTGCGGGCCAGGCGGCCCAGGGTGTCTTCCCGCTCGAAAACTTCGAGGCAGCCGAGGGCGGCGGCGGCGGCCAGGGGATTGCCGGTGAAGGTATGACCGTGAAAGAAGGTCTTGTTCTCTTCGTAGGGAGCGTAGAAGGCCTGGTAGATCTCCTCGGTGACCAAGGTGGCGGCCATGGGCAGGGCCCCGCCGGTGAGCCCCTTCGAAAGGCAGAGGAAATCCGGCTCGACCCCGGCCTGCTCCAGGGCGAACATGCTGCCGGTGCGGCCGAAGCCGGTGGCCACCTCGTCGAGGATGAGGTGGGCGCCGTGCTCCTGGACGAGGCGTGCCGCCCCCTGCAGGTACTCCTTGGGATAGACGATCATGCCGCCCGCCGCCTGGAGAAGGGGCTCGATGATGAAGCCGGCGATGCTTTGCCCTTCGCGCTCCAAAAGTTCGGCCAGCGGCTGCAGGCAGTCGATGGCGCAGGTCCTTTTCTCCTTGCCCATGGGGCAGCGGTAGCAGTAGGGCGAAGGCACCCGGTGGGCGGCGAAGCCCATGCCGGCAAAGGCGGCGTGGAACTCCGGGGTGCCGCCGAGGCTCATGGTGCCGATGGTATCACCGTGGTAGCCGCGCTCCACCGACACGAAACGGTTGCGCTGCGGGTGGCCGGTCTGGCGCCAGAACTGGAGGCTCATCTTGATGGCCACCTCGCAGGCGGTGGAGCCGTTGTCGGAATAAAAGACCCGGGTCAGGTTCGCCGGGGTGAGGCCGATGAGCTTCTCCGCCAGCAGAATGGCCGGCTCGTGGCTGACGCCGGCCAGCAGCACCTGCTCGAGGCGCTGGAGCTGGTTTGTCACCCAAGCGCGGATCACCGGGTGGTTGTGGCCGTGGACGATGCACCACCAGGAGGAGATGGTGTCGAAGTAGCTCCTGCCCTTCCGGTCGTAGAGCAGGAGCCCCTCGGCCCGGTCCACCACCAGGATGTCGCGCTCGGCGTAATCGTGCATCTGGGTGTAGGGGTGCCAGAGGTAGCGGTGGTCCTTTTCCTCGAGGGAGAGCGCCAATGCGGTCATTTCAGATCTCCGCCAGGTGATAGATGGCCGGCAGCCAGCGGTAGTTTTCGGCATAGTCGAGGCCGTAGCCCACCAGGAAACCGTGCTCCACCGCGAAGCCGGCGTAATCCACCTCCACCTCCACCTCGCGGCGCTCCTTCTTGTCGATGAGGGCGCAGACCCTTACCGAGCGGGCCCCGCATTCGGTGAAATAGCTCTTCAAACGGGCCAGGGTGCGGCCGGTGTCGACGATGTCCTCAACCAGCAGCAGGTCGCGGCCGGCCACCGGAATTTCCACGTCTTTCGAGAGCCGCACCTCGCCGCAGCTCGAAGTGGCGTTGCCATAGCTTGCGGCCCGCACGAAATCCACCTGAAGATCCATGTTCATGGCCCGCGCCAGGTCGGCGGTAAAGATGAAGGCGCCGTTCAGGATGCCGATGACCAGCGGCACCGTGCCCTCGTAGTCGGTGCGCAGCCTCAGGCCAAGTTCGCGGACCCGGCGGGCGATGTCTTCCTGGGAAATGATGCACTCCATGTGCGGCATACAGACTGCTCTCCGTTGGTGTCGTGATGAAAGAAAACGAGCCCGGCAGGCCGAACCGCCGCGCTTCGCTGGAAGAAAAAAGCCTACCGCACTCACGGCGCCGGGGCAAGGGAAAGGCGTGGCGGCTCAAGCCGGAACTGTTTGCAGGCCGGAAGCAAAGCAAGGTAGAGTGGAGCGGCCTGCACCGTTTTCGCCCGGCCCCATTTTGCAATGAGCCTCCTCCTAAAATTTTGTTGCCGACCAATGCTCACCAAGGATAACAGCTTCACCCTGCTCAAGCCGAAGGACGAAGAGTGCTGCCGCTGCCTCCTGGCCGGCCTCCTCCTCTTCGGCCTGCTGCTCGTGATCTACGGCAACAGCCTGTCCAACGGCTGGCATTTCGACGATTTCGCCAACATCGTCGACAACCCCAGGGTGCATGCCGCCAGCCTCGACTGGCAGGAGCTGCGTGCCGCCCTCTCCGGGGTGGGGGCCGAGGGCCGGCTGCAGCGCCCCCTTGCCTTTCTGAGCTTCGCAATCAACCACGCCCTGGGCGGCCTTCAGGTGGAGGGCTACCACCTGGTCAACCTGGCCATCCATTTCCTGACTGCCTTCCTGCTCTTTCTCCTGCTCCGCGACCTTCTGCAACTGCCTCTGCTGCGCGGCCACCACCGCGCCGCCTCCTCCGTGGCCCTGCTGGCCGCCGCTTTCTGGGCCTCCAGCCCACTGCAGGTGACGGCGGTCACCTATATCGTGCAGCGCATGGCCGCCCTTGCGGCCCTGTTCACCGTTCTCGCCCTCTTCTGTTACCTGAAGGCCCGCACCGCTGAAGGGCGAGGGCGACGGGTCACCTTCTTCCTGCTGACCGGAGTTGCCGGCCTCTGCGGGGTGGCGAGCAAGGAAAACGCTGCCATGCTGGCCGCCAGCCTCTTTCTCTTCGACATTCTGCTGATCCAGGGGGCAAGCCTGCGCGCCCTGAAAAAAAACCTGCCCTTCCTCGCCGGGGTCGCGGCCCTGCTGGCGGTTGCCGTTTTCCTGTTCACCGACCCCTTCACCCTGCCCGACACTTACGGGGTTCGCAGCTATTCCCTCACCGAACGGCTGCTCACCCAGTCCCGGGTGCTGGTCTCCTACCTGTCGCTGCTCATCTACCCCCTGGAGTCGCGCCTCATGCTGCTCCACGAGGTGGAGGTCTCCACCGGTCTCTTCTCCCCTCCCACCACCGCCGGCGCCTTCCTGCTGCTGGCGGTGCTGGCCGGCTCCGCCCTGCTGCTGGCCCGCCGCACGCCGCTCTTGAGCTTTGCCCTGCTCTTCTTTCTGCTGAACCACCTGGTCGAGGGTTCGGTTATCGGCCTCGAGCTCATCTACGAACACCGCAACTACCTGCCGTCGCTCTTCTTCTTCGTGCCGCTGGCGGTTCTGCTGGTGGACGGCCTGGATTTTTTCAGCTACCGGCCGAGCCTGCAGCTCCTGCTTGCCGCCACCGGCGCCGCCCTGCTCCTGGCCCAGGGGCTCGGCACCGTGGACTACAACCTGGTGTTCCGCAACGAATTCTCCCTCTGGCAGGACAACGTCGCAAAAGCCCCGGGGCTGAGCCGTCCCCATAACAACCTGGGCCAGTATTACTGGCACAGCGGCCAGAAAGAGCGGGCCGCCGAGCACCTGCGCACCGCCCTCCGCCTCGACACCTTCGACCGCACCTCGCTCGCCGCCGTCTCCCATGAAAACCTCGGCATGTATTATCTCGAGCGCCGGGAATGGAGCGAAGCGGCCCGCCACCTGGAAGAAAGCCTGCGGATCGCCGGCTCCAGCGCCCATCCCCGCACCCTCTACGGTCTGGCCACGGTCCGCTTCGAGACCGGCCAGCTTGCCGAAGCCGAGCAGTTCCTGAACCAAGTTCTTGCCCTCGTTCCCCGCAACGGAGAAGCACTGCTGCTCAAGGGCCGGATCCTGCTGCGTGCCGGGCGCCACAACGAAGCCCTCGACACCGGCCGCCGCGCCCTGCACAGCCAGGAGCCGGAGGGATTCCTGGTGCAAGCCGCCGCCTACCTGGGCATGGGCCGGAACCGGGAAGCGGCGGGTGTTCTGCGCGCTTACCTGGGGGAGCGGCCGAACGATCTGCAGGCACGTATCGTTCTTCTCGAACTGGCCAACCGACTCGATCTGGAGCGGCAAGCCGTGCAGGCCGCAAGCGCCCTGCTGGCCGCCGGCACTTTGGACGGCACAACGCTTCCCCCCGCACCGGCCACCCTCCCCGGCAAGGCGGGCCTCTTTCTTCCCCTGCCAGACCCAGGCGCCCTGCCTGTTTTGATCGACGCCGCCCTGGGCCGGCCGGCGCCTCGCCTGCCATGAACGCACAAAAAGGAACACGAGCGTACATATTCGTTCTGCGCCGGCCCGGCACCGGGAAAGAGCGAGCACCGCGCAACGCCCGGCCCGCCCAGCTTTTTCGCCGCATTTCGGCCAAACGCGTCTGCTGGCCCGGCTCTTGCTCGACCCGAGGTGGTGGCCCCTGTTGCCGAAAAACTCGCCGGCCGAACATTCTGAAAAAAATCGCGCTGGAATTACCTGCCATGAACGGACCGAGACGAAACATACCGACCCTGCTGCTCGCCCTTGTCCTGCTCGCCGCCACCGCCGCCCATGGCGGCGAGATCCGGCTGTCGGCCGCCGCCTCCCTCACCGAAGCGGCAAGAGAATTGATCGCAACCTTCGAGGCCCGCAGGCCGGAGGTCACGGTGCAGGCCAATTTCGGCTCCTCGGGAGCGCTTGCCAAGCAAATCGCCCAGGGAGCGCCGGTGGACCTCTTTGTCTCGGCCCACTCCGAATGGCTTGCCCTGCTGGCGGCCGAGGGCCGGGTGATGGAGAGCTCGGTGCGGGTCCTGGCCACCAACGCCCTGGTCTTCGTCGGCCGGCCCGGCAGCCGGGTTTCCGCTCTGGGAGAGCTGCCAACGCTCGAACGGGTCGCCATGGGCAGCCCCCAGAGCGTACCGGCGGGCCGCTACGCCGAGCAGGCCATGCGGGCCGCCGGCGTCTACCAGGAGATGCGGCGGGGCAACAAGCTGGTGCTGGCCAAGGACGTGCGCCAGGCCCTGCTCTATGCCGAGCGCGGCGAGGTGGACGGCGCCTTTGTCTACCAAAGCGACGCCCTGCTGGCCCGGCAGGCCGCGCTGCTCTTCACGGTACCCGCCGACCTGCACGAACCGATCACCTGCCCCATGGCACTCACCGCGGAAGGCGGGCAAAAGCCCGAAGCCGTGGCTTTCCACCAGTTTCTCCAGGGTCCGGAGGCCGCCGCCATCCTCGAGCGCCACGGTTTCTCACCGCCCCGGCCGGTTGCCGGGCCGAACTGAAGGGAGCCGCACCGTGTCGCTTCTCTCTCCCCAGGACATGCAGGCGATCTGGCTGTCGGTCAAGGTGGCCTCCGCCGCCACCCTGCTCTCGGCCCCCTTGGGTTTTTTGGCCGCCTATCTCCTGGTGTTCGCGCGGCTGCCGGGAAGGGCCGTGTTCGAGGGCGTCCTCAACCTGCCCCTGGTGCTGCCGCCGGTGGTGGTGGGCTACCTGCTCCTTCTCTTCTTCGGCCGCTCCGGCGGGCTCGGCCAGTTCCTCGAAACTTTCGGCCTGCGGCTCGTCTTCTCCCTGGGCGGCGCCGTGCTCGCCTCGGCGGTGGTCGGTTTCCCGCTGCTGGTGCGCTCCGTCCGCATCGGCATGGAGGGCATCGACCCCCACTACCTGCAGGCGGCGGAAACCCTTGGCGCCTCCGCCTGGGACCGTTTGTACAGCATCGTCCTGCCCCTTTCCGGCCGCGCCCTGCTGGCCGGCATGACCCTGATGTTTGCCCGCTCCCTGGGCGAATTCGGGGCCACCATCGTGCTGGCCGGCAACATCCCGGGGGTGACCCAGACCATCCCGCTGGCCATCTACGACTACACCAACACCCCGGGCGGCGACCGCCAGGCCCTCGCCCTCTGCCTGGTCTCCATCGGCCTGTCGCTCGCCGTGCTGCTCCTGAGCGAGGCGGTCAACCGTTCCTTCCAGAAGCGGGTGCGGCGATGAACCTCCAGGCGAATCTTTACAAGAAAATCGGCCCTTTCGAGCTGAACGCCGGTTTCGAGCTGAGTTCGCAGCGCTGCGGGGTCTTCGGCCCCTCGGGCAGCGGCAAGTCCACCCTCATGCACCTCGTGGCCGGCCTTCTGCGGCCGGACCGGGGCCGCATCCTGCTCGACGGCCGGCCGCTCTTCGACTCCGAACAAAAAATCGACCTGCCCGCCCGCCAGCGCCGGATCGGCGTGGTGTTCCAGCACGCCCACCTCTTTCCCCACCTGAACGTGCGGCAAAACCTGTTCTACGGCTGGCAGCGCACTGCGGCTGCGGAGCGGCGCATACGACCCGAGGCACTCCTCGAGGCCCTCAACCTGACGCCGCTCCTCGGCCGCGGCACCGCCACCCTCTCCGGCGGCGAGCGGCAGCGGGTGGCCCTGGGCCGGACGCTGCTCGCCTGCCCCCGGCTCATCCTGATGGACGAACCCCTCACCGGCCTCGACGAGGAGCTCAAATACCAGATCATCCCCTACCTGAACCGGGTGTTCGACGAATTCCGGGTTCCGCTTCTCTTTATCAGCCACTCCCTCAGGGAGATGCGGCTCATGAGCGACGAAGTGCTGGTGTTCGAACAGGGCAGGGTGGTCCAGAAACTGGCGACAGAGGAACTGGCCCGCCGCCAGCTGGGCGCCGGCAACCGGGGCTACGCCAACCTGCTCACCCTCCACGATCCCGCGCTCCGGGGCGACCTCTGGCGCTACCGCTGGGGCGAGGGCGAACTGATCGCCACCGAGCCCGGCGCGGCCGGTGCCAATCTTTTCGAGCTGGGCGCCAAGGACATCACCCTCTTCAAAGAGGGCCCCGGTGCTACCAGCGCCCGCAACCGCATCGACTGCCGGGTGCTCGCCCTGTTCGGCGACGGTAACCGGATCGGAGTCGAGCTCCAGGCCGCCGGCGGCCGCCTGATCTCCCAGATCGTACCGGAATCGGCCCGGGAGCTCGGTATCGAACCGGGCACCCAACTGACCGCCGTGGTCAAGGCCTCGGCCCTGCGGCGCCTTTACTGATCCCGGCCAGGGCAGGACCCCTCGAGCCGGTTTCCAGCCCTTGCCAAGAGCGCTCGGACACACTACCCTTAAGCGGTCACACCTCCAGGCTCCCAGAGCGCGTTCCCAACGCAAACCTCAACCAGCCCTGCATCCTCGAGCGCCATGTGCCATTCACAAAAAGCCCTGTTCATCACCGGCACCGACACCGATGTCGGCAAGACCATGGTCGCCGCCCTGCTCTTTGCCTTTCTGCACCAAAGGGGCGAAAAGGTTCTCTACCAGAAGTGGGTGAGCACCGGTTCGGGCACCGAGGCCGAGGATTTTTCCTTCTGTTGCCGGGCAGCCAACCTCGACCCGGCCGCCTTCGACCTCGACCTGCACGTGCCCTGCCGCTTCGCCCTGCCCGCCTCGCCCCATCTGGCCGCCGAGCGGGAAGGCCGCGCGGTGGACCTGGAGCGGATCGTCGCAAGCTTCGACACCCTGCGGAGCCGCTGCGATCTGCTCCTTGTCGAAGGAGCCGGCGGGCTTCTCGTACCGCTTCGCCGCGACCTGCTCTTGGGCGACTTCCTGGCCCGCTTCCGGCTGCCCACTCTGGTGGTCGCCCGCACCGGACTCGGCACCCTGAACCATACGCTGCTCACCATAGAGGCCCTGCGCCGCCGCCAGATCCCCATCCTCGGGGTGGTGCTGAACGACGCCCGGCCCGACGAAAACGAGCTGCTGGCCGCCGACAACGCCCGCACCATCGCCGAGACCGCCGGCCTGCCGGTGTTCGGCCGGCTGCCGCGGCTGCCGGCGCCGGCCGGCGGCAAGCGAAGCTTGACCCTCTTTGCCCCCATTGGCGAGGCAATCCTCGAGGCCCTGCGTCGTTTTGGGGGGTAGACCATTCCCCGTCGAAGTTCTTCTTCCCTCTTCTGTCTTCCTTCTCACTTTAATTGACAAACGCCATCGAGTACGGTAGCATCTTTCGTTTCGTACTCACATATCGTTGAGTTAGCGAACCACACAGCAGTTCAGGCAAGAGGCCAAGTAAGGATTTTTCTTACGGTTTCGGACCGCTCTCGAGAGCGGCCCGGCACCGCGAACACAAAATTCTCAAAATGAGGATGCTTATGGCAGTTACAAGCAAGGAAATCGATTCCGCCTTTCCGGCGGAAGTCACCGCGCTGCCGGGCGGCGAATTTCTTGATCGCTGCTTCTCCTGTGGCGCCTGCAGCGGCATTTGCCCCGTGAGCCAGGCCATTCCCGATTTCGATCCCCGCAAGCTCATCCACATGATCCGCATGGGCCTCAAGGAACGGGTGCTCACCTCGGATCTTCTCTGGTACTGCTCCTCCTGCCGCAGTTGCATCTTCGTCTGCCCCCAGGACGTGCGGTTCGCCGAGATCATGACCGCGCTCCGGCGCCTGGCCTTCGACCAGGGCTACATCA
This sequence comes from Desulfobulbales bacterium, assembly GCA_041599275.1. Taxonomy (GTDB): domain Bacteria; phylum Desulfobacterota; class Desulfobulbia; order Desulfobulbales; family BM004; genus JBFHWX01. The sequence goes on from JBFHWX010000125.1 coordinate 9,431, forward strand.
CCGAAGAGGGCCTGCTCGAAAAGGGCAAGTCCGCCTGGGTGGAGCGCGACCTCTGCGTGTCGTGCCTCACCTGCGTGCGGGTCTGCCCCTGGCGGATTCCGAAGATCGACGAAAAAGGACGGGCCGCCATCGACGCCCGGGAATGCAGGGCATGCGGCATCTGCGTCGGCGAATGCCCGGCCCAGGCCATCAAACTCAACCGGTCGGAAGACGACCGGCTGATCGCCGCCGCCGGCAGCCGTTAAGGGAGGAACAGACGATGAGTGACTTCACACCGAACATTGCCCTTTTCTGCTGCCACTACACCTCCCAGCAGACCCTGGCCGACAACGGCGAGGCCTTGAAGGAGAGCGGCTTTCCCGAATGCGTGGCGATCAACCGCCTGTCCTGCGGCGGCAAACTGCAGGTGAGCGCCCTCTTGAAAGCCTTCGAAGACGGCGCCGATCTCGTTTACATGGTGGGTTGCCCTGAGGACCAGTGCCACAACGTCATGGGCAGCCAGCGGGCCGCCAAGAAGGTACTGGCCGTGAAGAAGGCCCTGGCCGAGCTCGGCGTCGAGTCCGAGCGG
>JBFHWX010000126.1:0-9818 GCA_041599275.1 Desulfobulbales bacterium
GCCACCGTCTGGCGCTCGGCGCGGGCGGCGAGCATACCCTTCACCATGGCGATGGTGATGATCAGGCCTGAAGAGGCCAGGGCGGTGACCAGGGCCCAGAAGGAAACCGACTCGAGAAGCGCCGTGGTCGAGGCGTCCAGTGCCGGCCGCCAGCCGATGTCGGCCAGGTACCCCGGCACCTTGGCGCCACGGCTCACCGCCACGATCAGCATGGTGGAGGCCATGACGATCTTGATCATGTAGTCCTTCACATAGGTGGTGCCGAGAGCGCCGAGCTGCACGCCGATCAGCGAACCGGCCAGGATGAGGAGGGTCAGGCGGATATCGATCAGCCCCGAGAGCCCCCACTGGATCGAGCCCCAGAAGCCCATCACGAAGGCCACCACCAGCTCGGAAGCCGAGGCCACCACCGCGGAAGCCCCCACCACGTAGATCATGCCGGGCACGCCGACGAAGCCGCCCACCGCGATGGTGGCGGCCAGCATGCCGGTGAAGAGACCGATGGGGAACACCACCCAGGCCGAGATCCGCACCTTGGCGACCTTGAAGTTCATCATCGGCGGCAGGTTGATCTGCTGGAGCCGGAGGGCAAGCTTGGAGACCTTGGCGTCGCCACCGCCCTTGGCGAGCTTGTAGGCGTCATACAGCACATAGCCGCCCACGAAGACCAGCACCACCATGAACACGAAGCTCACGTAGAGGTTGGAGCCCGCGTTGCCGAAGGTATTGAGGATGTACTTCTGGATCTTGATGCCGATCTGCACGCCGATGATGGCGGTAACCGCCATGGTGAGGCCGAGCTTGATGTCGGCCTGGCCGTATTTGTAGCGCTTGTAGGCGCCAACCATGGCCTTGGGGAACTTGTGGCACATGTTCGAGGCCACCGCCACCGCGCCCGGGGCGCCGAGGCTCATCATCGCCGGCGTCAGCACGAAGGCGCCGCCCGAGCCGATGAAGCCCGAGAGCAGGCCGCCGATCAGGCCGATGATGAGAAGCGCCACGATCCTCTGGGCGGTCATGTCCATGAACATGATGTCGATGCTCTTGATCACTCCAGGGCCGGCGTGGCTGTCCATGCTGACCAGCACTTTTTTATTGATACGCACCTTGGCCGGGTCCATGCCTTCACCCAGGGTGAGGGTGATCTGCTCACCGCTGCCGTCCTTGACGATGAGCGCCGTGCGGCTCTCGGCATGGACCTCGGTGATGATGCCCTTCACCATGTCCTTGGGGGGACCGGCGCCGCCGCCGGCCCAGGCCACCTGGGCAAGGCTCAGAACGAAAAAGGACAGAAGGATGAAAAACGGGATTTTTCGTGTCATTTCGAATTGCTCCTAACCGATGAGAGTGAAGGCGCACATCTCCCGTAAGGGGCGACGGCCTGGCCTGCTATGCCCCGGCTCAAGAGGTCGCTGCCAAAGGAAACGATGCGCTCGCGAGGGTTATTTCTTGGCTTCGAGGCCGAGGATGCTCAACAGATTGCTGGCGAAAGCACCATGGATGAAGGAAAAGAAAAGGGCGGTGCAAACCGGCAGCAGGGTGTTCCAGCCACCCATGGTGAATTTGCTGGTGACCAGCCGTTCGTTCGAAAACAGCAGCACGTAGGAGGCAACCGACAGTGCACCGAAGAAAAGGGCGGACGAAAAAGGTTTGCGGCTATGGCCGCCGCCGGCCCCCCGGGAGGAGGCGGCGCTCCTCCCGGGAAAGGGGCCCTGGTGCGGCTGGCTTGGGGCCGGTTCAGGAACGTGCGACGGTGCTTTTGGGGCCATGGATGCACCTCCCGGTGGAGAGGGTTTACCGATTTTCAGCAAGGGGATGCTGGTTCGACAGACCGGCGGTGAGCCCTTGAGGTCGTTCTCCGTTCCCTGCTGGGGTTGCAACGGGCATCAGTCTGCCCGCAGGCGGGGACGCGATTCCTTGCGGCGCACCGTGGTCTCGAGTTGCTGGCGTGATTCGTTCTGGTAGCGGTCCTCGAGATAGTCGAGGGCGGTGTCGTGCTCGCCTGCCTCGGCAAAGGTGATGGCCATCATGATCCGTTCGAACATTCCGGTTTTGCTCTGTGTCTGCTTCATGGTATTACCTCCTTGGTATTCTGGGTTTTTTCTGAAGACCGGTGCTGCTTTGCAATCTATTGAGCAATGGCTGTGCCAGATCTAGGAATAAATTTAAATAACAATAAATTCGTGCATTTGTTTGTGTTTTTCGGTTTTTAGAGGAAAAAGCGTATGTTGCAGGATGCAGCAAATTTCCTGACACGTTATATATCTTGTTGAATTATGGAGGGGTTGTGCTATATTGCAGATATGCATCACTGGTGTTTCAATTTGCAACGAACGAAATGTTCGTTTGCTGCCTTGACTGAATAAAAGGTCAAACCGAGCTTTCTAACAAGATTAAGGTGCCACATTGAAGGACCACGGGCACTGCTGACGCCGCAAGTGCAGTGGTGATGCCGATCTACCCTTTACTGTAGGGGCCTGGTTGTAGCGTTCTTCCCCCCGTTGACATCGATTGTTTCGGAATTGAGGTCCTTTCCATGAGTTTTTTTGGGAAACGTCAGGAGCGAGAGGAAGGTCACGATTCCGGCTCCGTTTCGTCACCCGAGATCGAGGCAATCCGCCGTTCGCTGCTGGAGGCACGGATGACACCGGCGGTGGAGGAAGTGGCGTTGCGCGAAGTCGGCAAGCTGGCGCGAACCGATCCCGGTGCCACGGAATACACGATCGGCGTCACCTATCTCGAGTACCTCGCCAGTCTGCCCTGGCACGATCTCACCGAAGACCGGCTCGATGCCGAGCGGGCCGAACGCATCCTCAACGAAAACCATTTCGGACTCGACGACGCCAAGGACCGCATTCTCGAATACCTGGCGGTGCGCACCCTGCGGCTGAACAGGCGGCACGCCGTGCTGGTGGTGGACGACGACCCGGTGGCCCGCGCCAACCTCGAGCACCTTCTGGGCAAGCAGGGCTACCAGGTCACCGTGGCCGCCGGAGGCCGCGAAGCCCTCGAGATTCTGGGCCGCAGCCGCTTCGATGCGGTGGTCACCGATTACCGGATGGAGGGCGCCGACGGCCTCGCCGTGCTCGACCGGGCAAAGGAGCTCGACCCGCGCACCGCGGTGATCATGATCACCGGTTTCGCAACCATGCCGACTGCGGTGGAGGCCCTCACCCGGGGTTCCTACCACTTTCTGGCCAAACCCTGGAAGTCCGACGAACTGCGGGCCATCGTCGGCAAAGCCCTGGCCGAACGCAAGCTCGAGTTTTCGAGCCGCGGCCCCATCCTTTGTTTCGTCGGTCCGCCCGGCACTGGCAAGACGAGCCTGCAGCGTTCCATCGCCAAGTGCCTCGAGCGCCGCTTCATCGGCATATCCCTTGCCGGCATGAAGGATGTCGCCGAACTTCGGGGCCACCGACGGAGCTACGTGGGGGCTCTGCCAGGCCGGATCATCCAGGAGATCCGCAGGGCCGGAAGCCGCAATCCGGTGATCATGCTCGACGAGATCGACAAGATCGACAAGGATTTCAAGGGGGATCCCTCCTCGGTGCTGCTCGAAGTGCTCGACCCGGAGCAGAACAAGAATTTTCTCGACCACTACCTCGACGTGCCTTTCGACCTTTCGCGGGCCATGTTCATCGCCACCGCCAACACCACGGACTCCATCCCGGAGCCGCTGCTCGACCGCATGGAGATCATCCGGCTGGCCGGCTATTCCCAGGAGGAAAAGGAGGAGATCGCCTTCCGCCATCTGATTCCGCGGGCGGTGGAGGAGGCCGGCCTCTTCGGCCGGGCTCCGGAATTTACCGACGAAGCGGTGCGCAAAATCATCCGCGAGTACACCCGGGAAGCAGGGCTTCGCAACCTTCAGCGCCAGATCGCCGCCATCTGCCGGAAGATGGCGAGGGAGATCGTTCGTTCGAACGGCGCCGGCCAGCCGTTGCGGATCGACTCCGGCCAGGTCGAAAAATTCCTGGGCCCGAAGCGCCATTACTTTGAGGTGGCGGACGCCGCCGAGCGGGTGGGTGTCGCCACCGGGCTGGCCTGGACGGCCACTGGAGGCGAGATCGTGTTCATCGAGGCAGCCGGCATGAAGGGGGGCAAGAATCTCCTGCTCACCGGCTCGCTGGGCGAGGTGATGAAGGAGTCTGCCCAGGCGGCGTTATCACACCTGCGGAGCAATGCCGCCCGTTTTGGAATTGCCGAGGACTTTTACGAAACCATGGACATCCACGTCCATGTGCCGGCCGGCGCCATCCCCAAGGACGGGCCATCGGCCGGACTGACCATTTTTTTCGCGCTCCTCTCCCTGCTCACCAAGCGCCCCTGCCGCCGGGACACGGCGGTCACCGGTGAGCTCACCCTGAGCGGCCGCATCCTGCCGGTGGGCGGGCTCAGGGAGAAAGTTCTTTCTGCCCGCCGGGCAGGTGTCACCACCGTGGTTTTTCCGGCCGCCAACGAAGCCGAACTGCGCGAGCTGCCGGAGCACGTCCGGCTTAATATGCGGCTCGTCACGACTGACGATCCTGCCGCAATCCTTGACACGGTCCTGCGCTGACCGCCGTGCCGGGGATCTGAGCCGCGCCTTCCCTGCCTGTACCGGCTTCCCGCTCTCCGCGGCGAGCCGAATTCTCCGCGTCCCCTGTTTCCCCGTCCTGTGGTGCAGTCCGTCCGGCCAGGGGAGCTTCGAAATCCCATGAGTGGTTCAACAACCGGTTTCCGAGGGAGGGACTCATGCAGAAAGCGAAGATTCTTCTGGTGGACGACGAAAAGGTTGCCCTGGCCAATCTCGAATACGTCCTGGCCAAGGAGGGGTACGAGGTGACCGTTGCCGACTCCGGCTCCACCGCCCTCGAGCTTCTGTCAGACAGCGCCCGCAACGGCGGCTTCGACCTGGTGCTCACCGATCTGCGCATGCCGCGGGTCGACGGCATGGAGGTGCTCAGATATACGCGCAGCGTGTTGCCCTATACGGAGGTGATCGTCATCACCGGCTACGCCACGGTGGATTCCGCAATCCAGGCACTGCAGGCCGGGGCCTACCATTACGTGTCGAAACCGATCAAGCTCGACGAGGTGCGCAGCCTGGTGCGAAAGGCCCTGGCCAAGCGTGACCTGCGCCTCGAAAATTTGAGACTGAGGGAACGGCTCGAGCGCATGCAGGGAAGGGCGATCGTCACCGAGGATCCACAGATGCGCCACCTGTTGCAGGAGGCGAGCCAGGTGGCGCAGAGTGATTGCGCCGTGCTCATTTCCGGCGAGAGCGGCACCGGCAAGGAGCTCTTCGCGCGTTTCCTGCACGACTGCAGTCCACGCGCGGCCGGACCGTTCAAGGCGGTGAACTGCGGGGTTTTTTCCGAACAGCTCCTGGCCAGCGAGCTCTTCGGCCACGAGAAGGGCGCCTTTACCGGGGCCGACCTGAAGAAGACAGGCCTCGTCACCGCCGCCGGAGGCGGCACCCTGTTTCTCGACGAGATCACCGAGATGTCCCCTGCCATGCAGGTCATGCTCCTGCGGGTGCTCCAGGAACGGGAGGTGCGGCCGGTGGGGGCGACCAATGCGGTGCCGGTCAACGTGCGCTTTCTGGCCAGCACCAACCAGGACATCCGCAAGCTCGGGGCCAGCGGCGAGTTCCGGCAGGATCTCTATTTCCGGATCAATGTCATGCACTTCCACCTGCCGCCGTTGGCCGAGCGGCGCGGCGACATCCCGCTGCTCGTTCAGTATTTCATCGGTAAGCATTGCGGCCGCATGAACAAACCCGAGTGCGAAATTTCAGCCGATGCCAGCCAGAAGCTGCGCGATTACGGCTACCCCGGCAATGTGCGGGAGCTCGAGAACATCATCGAGCGGGCAGTGGTCATGGCCGGCAGCGGCAGGATCGAGTCCCGGCACCTGCCGGATCTTCTCGGTCAGACCTTCCGGGCCCGCTGGCGTGAACTGCTCTCCCTGGAAGAGCAGGAACGCCAGTACATCGAGTGGGTGTTGGAGCAGACCAGGGGCAACCGCACCCAGGCAGCCGAGATTCTCGGCATCGACCGGGTGTCGCTCTGGAGGCGGCTCAAAAAGTCGGGGGGAGGAGCGGTGCCGGAGGAGACTGGAATGGGTCCGCGTTCAAGCTGAGGAAAGAAGAACGAGCGGAGGAGGATGGCACCAGTTCCGGTCTGGGTAGCGACGCAACAGGCAGGCCTCGCTCATGACCACAGAGACTATGCCGCGCTCCTCGGCCAGATAGCGGCGCAGGGTGCGGGCGGTGCGGGGGCGCACGGTGTGCAGTTCCCAGGTGATGCCGCGGGAGGCGAGCCACTGCCGGGCCCTCCTGCCGGGCAGGCGCTGGAAAGGTGTGCGGTCCGCTCCGAGGAACAGGATGAGCAGCGAACTCTCGAGCCGGGCGCAGAGGCTGCAAACCCGCGACAACAGCCGGTCGTCGAGCCGGGTTTCCTCGACGAGCCACACGACCCGCCGACCGGCGTCGGCCTGGGAGGAGGAGGGGGGCGACTGCCCGACGTTTGCTTCGACATAGACCACGGCCTCCGCCTTTTTGTTTTGCAGGCAGTGCCATATATGCAAAAGTTTTTCGGTGCATTGCGGTTTTTGGTCCATGCCAGGAGAGTATCAATTTTCATGCCGGCCGCAGGTGAATCTGAATTATTTTTTTTAAGGTTTTTCAGCTTGTTACGTCTCGTGCCCGGGCCCGCTCCGCCGGATGGGTGTTGCCGGAATGCAACAGGCATCTCGAAGTGAACGGAAAGAGTTTTCTTTTCAGGCGGTTGCAGTCTTGGTACGGGGTGTTGCGCAAATGAAATGGCTCTTGCCGTTTCGCAACGGTTCGAGAGGCCAAGCGGGCTATTATACGCGGATGCCGGTTCCAGGAAGTGCATCCGGTGGCGCCAAGGGGGAAACGGAATGCAGGCCGACATCCGCAAGAGCAACGAGTTCCTGAAAAACGTCATTCGCTCCTCCGTGGACGGCATCATCGCCGCCGACATGCGGGGCAACGTCATCATCTTCAACGAGGGAGCCGAACGGCTTCTGGGGTACACTGCCGATGAGGTCATTGGCCGCCGCCACATCACCGAGCTTTACCCGCCAGGGGTCGCCAAAGATATCATGGCCTGGTTGCGTGGGGGAGACAAGGGTCCGGCCGGCAAGTTGCCCACCACCCCGACCACCCTGATCGCCCGCGACGGCGAGGAGATCCCGGTCAACATCTCGGCGGCCATCGTCCACGACGACGGAAAGGAAGCCGCCTCGGTGGGTATCTTCACCGATCTTCGGGAGCGTCTGCGGATGCAGCGGGAACTCGACGAAACCTATCGCCAATTGTTCCGTTCGGAGAAACTCATGGCCTTGGGCACCCTGGCAGCCGGGGTTGCCCACGAGATCAACAACCCGCTGAACAACATCTCGACCAGCTGCCAGATCCTCATGGAGGACATCGCCGAGCGCCTCGAACCCTTCCAGCGCGAGCGGTTGCAGTGGATCGAGGACCATGTCAACAAGGCCAGGGACATCGTGCGTGCGCTCCTCGAATTCTCCCGTGAGCAAGATTTCTCCCTCTGTCGCGGCTCTCTCGCCGATGCGGTGGAGGACACCCTGAAGCTCATCCGCGGCGAAATTCAGCCGAACGTCGAACTGCAGGTCGAACTGCACGAGGAAATCGTCATCGACTACGACAAGACCAGGATCGAACAGGCTGTCCTCAACATCCTGATGAATGCCATCCATGCCATGGAGGAAACCGGTGGCATTCTCTCCATCCGCACCGGGCTTGCCGAACGGGAGCGCCTTGCCTTTGTGGAAGTGACCGACACCGGCGTCGGGATCCCGGCCAGAAATCTGCCCCATATCTTCGACCCTTTCTTTTCCACCAAGGGCGTGGGCAAGGGCACCGGGCTCGGCCTGTCGCTGGCCTTTGCCAATGTCGAGCGGCATGGGGGCTCCATCAGGGTCGAGAGTGAGCCGGGCCGCGGCTCTACCTTCACCATCCGGCTGCCGCTCCCCTGACCCCACCCGTCCGCTGGCCTGAAATTCTCCTTCCCGATGCCTCTCCTTTCCGTGTAGACTGCATGATCATGAAAGGCGCCAGGCGGCCCCGGCCGGCTCGCGTGCCATGGCATATCAGGAGAGGACCCACGTGAAACGGCTCACCCAGTACTTCTTCAAGGGACTGCTCATCGTCGTGCCCCTGGCGCTCACCCTCTTTGTGCTTTACACGCTTTTCGTGCGTATCGACTCCCTGCTCGGCATGGAACGGACCGGCCTGGGGCTTCTGGTGGTGGTGGCGGCCACCACGGCCATCGGTTTTTTCGCCAGCCATTTCGTGACCCGGCACCTCTTTGTGCTCGTCGACCGGCTCTTTGCCCGACTGCCGCTGGTCAAGATGCTCTACGGCGCCATCCGGGACCTGGTTGGCGCCTTTGTCGGCGACCGCCGGAGTTTCGACAAGCCGGTGCTGGTGGAGATCGTGCCCGGCTCCGAAGCCAGGGTGATCGGCTTTCTGACCCGGGACGAGCTCGATCAGTTCGGGCTCCGCGATCATGTGGCGGTCTACCTGCCGCAGTCCTATAACTTCGCCGGCAATCTGCTGGTGGTGCCCAGGGAGCGGGTGACGAGGCTGGCGGGCGACTCGGCCCGGACCATGGCCTTCGTGGTCTCCGGCGGTGTTTCCACCTGATGCGGTTCGAGGGGAGGGAAGAGCATGGCAACGCGTCGCCGCCTTCTGCTTCTGGGGGCTGCCTGCTGCCTGCCGCCGGCCTTCGCTTCCCTGCTCATTGAAGGGTATCGGCGGCGCCGCGGGGTCTACGATATCGTCGAGTACCCGAGCCCGTCGCTTCGCCGGCAAGCCAGATCGGTGGATGTGGTGGACGAGCGGGTGCGGCAGTTGGGCCGCCGGCTCGAGGCCACCCTTGCTCTGCGTTCGGTCCTTGATCTGGTCGGCAGCGCCCGGTTGCACCGGGGACTGGCCGCGCCCCAGGTGGGGATCGATGAACGTCTGGTGGTCTGCCGGCTGGCCACCACCACCGAGCTGCTGGTCAACCCGCGGGTTCTCGACAAAAGCGGCCGCTCGGGCGGTTACGAAAGCTGTCTGTCCCTGCCCGGCAGGCCACCCGTCTTTGTCCAGCGCTCGGCCTGGCTGCAATTGGCCTATCTCGACCGGGAAGGCAGGAGCCGCGTGCTGGAGGCCAGGTACGGCGAGGCGGCTCTTGTCGAGCATGAACTCGACCATCTCGACGGCGTGCTGCTCGTCGATTACCTTGAAAGCTGAAGCCCCAATGTTGATGGACTCGCAGAAAGTCCATCGGTGCGCTGGAGATGGCTAAGCGGGTGAGCGCAGACTCCGAAAACTTTGCTCTACAGGTAAGCGGCCTGCAAGGCCCCGAGGAGTAGTGGGGTCGAGGGTGCGGAGGCATGCATGCGGTATGTCGAGCACCCGAGAACCCGCTACGACGCGGGAGATCGGAGTTTTTGCGACGCCATCAATATTGATGGACTCGCAGAAAGTACATCGTACCGCTGAAGATGGCTAAGCCGGTAAGCGCAGACTCCGAGAAGTTTGATATACCAGGAGTGGTGGTGTCGAGGGCGCGGAGGCATACATACGGTATGTCGAGCACCCGAGATCCCGCCACGACGCAGGAGATCGGACTTTTCGCGACGCCATCAATATTCAGTACCCGAGAATCTCTACCGCTTTGCAGGCGGTTTGCGGTTTCACCACCCACACACACAGGAGGAACACTTATGGCGCGCGTTACTTTGCAGGGAAATCCGGTGAACACGGTGGGCGAACTGCCTCCGGTGGATGGAAAGGCCCC
>JBFHWX010000127.1:0-9567 GCA_041599275.1 Desulfobulbales bacterium
ACCCTGGGCCGACAGGATGCCGGCCCGGGCCGGCACCACGATCTTGCGGATATCGAGCTCGCGGGCCAGCTCGCAGCAGTGCAGGCCACCGGCGCCACCAAAGCAGAAGAGCACGAACTCCTTGGGGTCATGGCCGCGCTCCAGGGACACGGCCCGCACCGCCTTGGCCATGTTGGCGTTGACCAGCCGGATGATGCCCCGGGCCGCGGCCAGGGGGACAAGCCCGAGCCGGGCGCCGAGAGCCGCCATGCCCTGTTCCACCCGCTCGCGGTCGAGTTGCATGGCGCCACCCAGAAAACGGTCGGCAAGAAGCCGGCCCAGGAAGAGATTGGCATCGGTCACCGCAAGACGCTCGGCCGGCTCCCCCTCGCCCAAGCCATAGCAGAGGGGCCCTGGATCGGCGCCGGCGCTCTGCGGCCCCACCCGCAAATGCCCCCCTGGATCGATCCAGGCCAGCGAGCCGCCGCCGGCGCCCACGGTGTGGATGTCGAACACCTGGATCCGCACCGGAAAGCCGTCGAGGGAGTATTCGCGGGTAAGCGAGGGCGCTCCGTCGCAGAGCGAGACGTCGGTTGAGGTGCCGCCCATGTCGAAGCTGATGATCTTGCCGACTCCCATGCGGGCAGCCAGCCGGTGGGCGCCGTGCACGCCGCCGGCCGGGCCCGAGAGCACGGTATGCACGGCCCGGGCGCCGGCCTCGGCGGCCGGCAAAATGCCGCCGTTCGACTGCTGGACAAAGAGCGGCAGGCCGGCGAGGCGCGCTTCGAGCCGGTGCAGGTAACGGCTCATGAGCGGTGCCAGATAAGCGTTGATAAGCGTTGTGGTGGTGCGCTCGTATTCCCGGAACTCGGGCAGGATCTCGGAAGAGAGGGTGATGGGGAGCTTGAGCTTTGCCAGTTCCCGGCCGAGCCGCTTCTCGTGCTCGGGATTGGCGTAGGAGTGCAGCAGGCAGACGGCCACCGAGCGGGCCCCCATGCGGCGCAGGCGGCTCAGCAGCCGGCGGCCGGCGGTTCTGGCGAGCGGCGTCTCGACGCTGCCGTCGAACAGGATGCGCTCGCGCACGCCAACGATGTTCTCGCGCCCAATCACCGGCGCCGGCCGCTCGACCATGAAGTTGTAGAGCTCGGCCCGGTTCTGGCGGCCGATGAGCAGCACGTCCTCGAAGCCATGGGTGGTGAGAAGCACCGTCTGTCCCTCGCCCTTGCGTTCGAGAAAGGCGTTGGTGCCGACGGTGGAGCCGTGCACGATCTCCAGGTCCGCCGGCAGGGTATCCCCGAAAAAATGGGCAAGCCCGGCCAGGATGGCGCGGCCCGGATCATCGGGAGTGGAGGAGGTTTTATAGGTCAGCAGCCCCTCCGAAGTCTGCAGAACGAAATCGGTGAAGGTGCCGCCGGTATCGACGCCGAGTTTCATTTTTTCATGCTGGTTGGCTAAAGGCTAAAGGCTAAAGGCTAAAGGCTAAAGGCTAAAGGCTAAAGAAGAAAAGCTTTTTGCTCCTGGTTGTAAAGAAATTTTTGGGAGCGTGGATTTTCAGCAGGTTCTGGCGTCCGCCTTGATTCGTGAGGAGTATGGAGTCAGGGGGGAGGCATGCTCAAAAAGATCGTTCCGGCACACGGCATTTGGGCTTTGGTTATGCAGCTTGCAATCCGGCAAGCCTGCCAGCCCTCAGCACTCAGTCCTCCCCCCCTGCACTCAGTCCTCTCACCCTTCCCGGCACCGGCGTTACCCTCGGTACGCCGGCGAGCGGGTTCACGTCCACCTGCAGGCGGCAGCCGTAGGCCTCGAAGAGCAGCTCTTCGGTGAGCACCTCGGCGGGACTTCCCAGGGCCGCCACCCGGCCCCGGTGCAGGAGCAGAAGCCGGGAGCCATAAAGGGCGGCCAGGTTGAGGTCGTGGGAGACCATGACCACGGTGACCCGCTGCTCCCGGCAGAAGCGCTCCATGAGATCCATCACCTTCAACTGGTGGGCCGGGTCGAGGGCGGCGGTGGGCTCGTCGAGCAGGATGAGCCGCGGCTCCTGGCAGATGGCCCGGGCGATCACGGTGCGCTGGCGTTCGCCGCCGGAGAGTTGGTCGAGCGTGCGGTCGCGGAGATGGAGGATATCGGTGAAGCCCATGGCGGCGGCGGCGATCTCCCGGTCCCGGGCGCTCTCCAGGCCGAGGAGCCCCAGGTGCGGCGAGCGGCCCATGAGCACGGTGTCGGCCACGGTAAAAGGGAAGTCGAGCGGCAGTTGCTGGGGCACCAGCGCCATCACCCGGGCCAGGTCCCGTCGGCCCATGCGGGTAAGGTTTTTCTCGAAGACGGTGACCGTGCCCCGTTGCGGCCGCTCGAGCCCGGCCAGTGTCTTTAAGAGCGTGGTCTTGCCGGCGCCGTTGGGGCCGATGATCACGAAGAACTCCCCTTCGCCGATCTCAAGCGAGACGCGGTCGAGCACGGTGCGGCCGTCGTAGCCGAGCACGAGGTCGCGGCCGGCGAGCACCGTCTTCATTTCTTTGCCCTCCACAGCAGGAAGATAAAGAGCGGCGCACCGATGAGCGCGGTCAGAATGCCCACCGGCATCTCGCCAGCGGCGGGCAGCAGGCGGGCCAGAAGATCGCAGACGATGAGGTAGGACGCGCCGCCCAGGAGCGAGGCGGGCACGAGGAGCCGGTGGTCGGGGCCGAGCAGCACCCGGAAAACGTGGGGCACCACCAGGCCCACGAAGCCGATGAGCCCGGCCTGGCTCACCACCACGCTCACCATGAAAGTGGTGGCCACCAGCAGCAGCACGATGGTGCGGGAGACCGCAACCCCCATGCCGGCGGCGGCCTCGGCACCGAGCAGCAGCAGGTTCATGGGCCGGGCGTGGATTGCGATCAACAGAAAACAGGGGACGGCGAGCAGGAGCAGCGGCAGGCGCTCCCGGGTCATCAGCGAAAAGTCGCCCATCAGCCAGAAAAGGATCTGCTGCATCTCGGTGTGGCGGCTGATCGAGATGAGAAACATGATCACCGCGCCGCAGAAGGCGTTCATCATCACCCCGCCCAGGAGCAGGCCGTCCTTGCTGATCGAAGCCCGCAGCCGGCGGCTGGAACCGGTGAGCAGCAGGACCACGGCGAGCACCGCCATGGAACCGGAGAAGGAGGCCAGGGTAACGCCGGGGAACGACGAGAAACCAAGGAGCATGCCGCTGATGGCGCCGATGGCCGACCCCCCCGAGACCCCGAGGATATAGGGTTCGGCCAGGGGATTGCGGAGCAGGGCCTGGAAGACCAGGCCGCCCAGGGCCAGGGTGGCGCCCACGGTGGCGGCCAGCAGCACCCGGGGCAGGCGGATCTGCCAGATGATGGTGGCCATGGTGGAAGAACCCCCTCCCCAGAGCGCCTGCCAGCCGTCGGCAAGACTTGCCCGGCTCGAACCGGTGGCAAGCCCCAGGAGCAGAGATCCGGCCAGCAGCAGCCCCAGTACCAGGATCACGCCCAGCAGCCGAAGCCCGAATTTGTCGAAAACTGGCCTGCTTCTCACGGCGTCGCCTCTTTCGGGAAAAACTCGGGGTGGAGAAGGGGTGCCAGGGCCTCGAGACCGTCGACGAGCCGCGGCGACGGCCGGTTGAAGAGATCGGCGGAGACGATGTGCAGCCGTTCTTTCACCACCGCCCGCAGCTCCGGCCACTGGCGCCAGGGTGCGGTGAGCCGGTCGGCCGGCGGGTTGCCCACCATGGTGGTGATCACCACGACCTCGGGATCGAGCAGCAGGATCTCTTCCCAGTTATAACGCGGATAGGGTTCGGCCCCGGCGGTGGCGTTGGTGCCGCCGGCCATGGAGATCAACTCGTGGATGAAGGTCCGGGTGCCCACCGCCACCAGGGGCGACTCGGCGATCTGGAAGAAGACCGAAGGGCTGTGCCGGCGTGCCGCCACCCGTTGCCGCACCCCGTCGATACGCCGGCGCATGGAGGCGGCCAGTTCCAGGCCCCGGGCCTTGGCACCCAGCAGATCGCCCAGGATCTCCACCACCTGCACCACCTGGTCGAGGTTCTGGGGGTGGATGACGAACACCGGAATGCCCAAATCCTCCAACCGATCGACCACCTGCTTGGGGTTGCCGTCCTTGATGGCGATGCAGAGATCGGGCCTGAGGGCGACGATGCGTTCCAGATCGAGCCGCACGTAGGAGCCGACCCTCGGCAGTTTCTTGGCCTCGTCGGGATAGTTGCTGTACTCGGTGGCGCCCACCAACCGTTGTTGCTCGCCGAGATCGTAGATCACCTCGGTGATAGACGGCGCCAGAGCCACCACCCGCAGCGGCTCGTCCGGCACCGTGCAAAGCCTGCCGGCCTGGTCGACCAGTTGCCGGGCACCGGCCTGCTGGATGCTCGCTACCAGCAGAACGAAAGCAGCCCAAAAAAATGTTTTCGCAAAAAAGACCATCGCGTTCCGAAACACCCCAGGCAAACAGGCAGGATACTTTGCCCTTTACCTTTCACCCTTTACCTTTCACCTTTTCCCTTCCAAAACAAACCGCACCGGCACCAAAACCTCCATGGCCGTTGCCACTCCATCCCGGCTGCCCGCTTCGAAGCGCCAGCCTGCCACCGCCTTCAGAGCGGCCTGGTCCAGGGAATCGAAGCCGCTGGAGTTTTGTAAAACAACGCTGCGGGCGGCGCCGCTCTCGTCCACCTCCACCCGCAGCACAACGGTGCCCTGCTGGCCGCGCTTCCTGGCCACTCGGGGATAGGGCGGCGGCGGGTTGTCGCGGTAGAGGGGCCGGGCCTCGACCACTACCGGGACAGCGGGTGCTGCCGGCATCGCGGCTTGGCTGGGAGCCGTCTCCTGGGCCGGCCGGCTGCTTTCGGGCGAACCGATCGAATCATCCGCCACTGCCGCCGGCTGAACGGCTGGTCTGGAAAAAATTGGCTGGATCTCCTGCCGCTCCAGCGCTTCCTGTTGCTTTACCCTGGCCGGGGTGACAGATTCCGGCCGTTGCCGCGCCACCGGTGCGGGCGCGTCCGGCGCCGACTTTTTTTTCTCTGGCGCTGCCTGCTTCGTTCTCCCGGCAAGCGCGGCCTGCGGCGCTTCTTTTTCGGCAACCGCTGGTGCCGGCGGCAATGGCATCTCCCCCACGGGGCGGGATCGGGCAAGCGTCTCGAGGCTCACCTCCACCTGGCGTTGCGCCGGCCGGGGGGCAGAACCGAAGGCCGGCAGCCAGAAACGGCTCGTTTCCACGAACAGACCATGAAGCAGCAACGAGCAAAAAAACGCTGCGATGAGGGAAAGGTTATTCCGCAGAAGCATCGGCCTGCAGGGAAATACGGGTCACCCCCGCCTCTTTGACCAGGTCGAGGACCCGGAAAAGTTCCTGGTAGGAAAGCGAGCCTTCGCCAAAGAGCTGCACCGCCGTGTCCTCTCCAGCGGCCCGGCGGGCGGCGAGACGGTTACCGAGCTCCTCGAGGCTCACCTTCTGCTGGTCGATGGCGACGGTGCCGTCGGCCAGCACGCTGACGGCCAGCACCGTATCGCGTTCGACCTCGGCGGCGTGCGAGGTGGGCAGCTTCACGGGCAGGCCGCGGTGCACGGCCATGCTCAGCATGGCGTAGATAAAGAAGACGAGAAGCAGAAAGACGATATCGATGAGCGGCAGCATCTCGATACGTGGTCGCCGTCTCGACCCTGGCCGCGGCCCCCGCACTTTCATTTTGCCTCCTCCCTGCCGGTTGCTGCTCTCGGGTCCGCCGGCTGCAGCTTCTCGAAAACGATTTCCAGCGAGGTGGCGTATTTTTCGATGTCGAGGGTCGCCTTTTCCAGCCGGGAGTTGAAGTAGTTGAACGGAAAGACCGAGAGAATGGCGATGCCGAGGCCGTAGGCGGTGGTGATGAGCGCCTGGGCGATGCCGGCGGTGACCAGCCGCGGCTCACCGATGCCGGCCTCGGCCAGCATGTCGAAGGAGTCGATGATGCCAAGCACGGTGCCGAAGATGCCGAGGAGCGGCGCCACGGTGATCATGGTGTCGAGCACCCCCATGAAGCGGGCCATGTGTCTCAACTCGTCGGCCGCCGCCGCCTCCATGGCGCGGCCCATGGAGTAGTCGCGGTGCAGAATGCCGCTGATCAGCACCCGCACCACGAAGTCGCGGGAACCGTGCACCCGCTGGCGCACCTCGTCCCAACGGCCGGTGCGGCTCAGTTCCAGCACCTCGTCGAGCAGTTTCCGGTTGCGGGCGAAATCGCTCCGCAACCAGAAGAAGGCGCGCTCCAGGATCACCGCCAGCACAATGACGGAACAAGCGGCGAGCGGGTACATGACCGGCCCGCCGTTCTCGAAGATGTTCAACAAACCCGCCTCGTTCATCAGAACTCCGCTTTCAGGCCCAGCAGGAAATTGGCCTCGGGCGAGGGATAGTAGCCCGGCTCGCCGGACCAGTGGATGGCGCCGTATTCCTCGTACTCGGTATCGAATATATTGTTCACCTTGGCAAAGATCGAGAACTTCTGGTAGCGGTAGGTGAGATTGGCGTTGACCACCAGGAAGTCGTCCATCTTGTCGAAGTCGTTGTTGAAGTCGGAGATGAAGTGGCGCTCGCCGACGTAGACACCGTCGAGGCCAAGGGTCAGGTTGTAGGGCAGGCGGATCACGGCGCCGGCGGTGGCCTTGTGGGCGGCGACTCCGGGCACGTCCTTGTTGTCGAAGCCACCGCCATCGATGCCGGCGGCGGTGTAGGTGTAGGAGCCGCGCAGCGTGAAGCGCTCGAACTCCTTGGCCACTGCCAGTTCGACACCCTGGCGGCGGGTGGTGCCGTCGAGGTTCTGGTTGGTCCACAGGTAGGGGTTGTAGAAGATCTCGTCGTCGGTATCGACCAGGAACAGAGTGAGCGAGGCGGTGAGGCCGGAGTCGCAGGCATGACGCAGGCCGAGCTCGTAGTTGTCGGCGGTCTGGCCTTGGAGATCGGTGCTGATCGTGTTCCAGAAGTAGTTGTAGAGTTCGTCCAGCACCGGATAGCGGAAGCTTCTGGCGTAGGAGGCGAACACCGTGGTCTCCTTCTGGATGTCGTAGCTCGCTCCCAGGGTGTAGAGGTTCTCGTCCATGCTGGTTTCATTGGGCACGGAGGGCGCGAACCGGTAGTCCACCGAGTCGTGCCGGAAACCGGCGGAGAGCCGCAGGCCATCGACCACGGTGAGTTCGTCGTTCAGGTAGTAGCCCTGGTTCATCTTGGTGAGCTTGTAGAAACCGTCGGAGATGTCGTTCAGGGCATGGGTGTAGTCGTAGCCGAGGGTCAGGGTGTTGGGCCGGCCGCCGAGGGTTTCGCCGATCACCAGCCGCGGCGAAAGACTCATGCTGGTCATGTCCGAAGTCCAATCCCAGCCGGAGTTGGAGGAGAGCGCGTCGCGCAGCCGGTAGGAGAGATCGAGGAGCAGCACGGAGTTGGTGAGGAAATCGGCCTCCACCTTACCGGCCACGTACTGGTCCTCGACGGTGGAGTAGTCGTCGGGATTGGTGGTGTCGGTGCGGGAGGCCCCGGCCGCGAAATCGCTCTCCCTGAGGCCGCCGGGAAGCGAAGCGGAATCGTCGTGCCAGCCGCCGGACAGCGTCAGGGCGAGGCGGTCGGTGGCATAATAGGAAAGGCTGGCGCCGCCGTCCCGGTAGATGTTGTCGGAATTGTCCCGGTAGCCATCGGTGTAGGAATAGGTGCCCGACAGGTTCACCGCCATCTTGTCGTTGCCGGTCTGCAGCACGGCGCCGGAGCGCAGGGTGTCGTAGGAGCCGCCGGCCACGGTGAGCTCGGCAGCGGTCTCGCCGCCCTGCCGGGTGATGATGTTGACCACGCCGCCCGCCGCGTTGTCGCCGTAGAGCACGCTGGCACGGCCGCCGCGGATGATCTCGATGCGCTCGATCCGTTCCACCGGGATGAGCATCCAGTCGGTGCCCGAGAGATCGAACTGGTTGATCCGCCGGCCGTCCACCAGCACCAGGGTATTGAGAGCGGCGGTTTCGCCGAAGCCGCGCAGATCGACGGTGATGTTGCGGCCGGAGCCGCCGATGTCGTTCACCTGCACGCCGGCCTGCAGGCGAAGGATTTCGGGCACCGAGGTGGCCTTGGACTGGGCGATCTGCTCCTGGCTGATCACCGTGACGTTGGCCACCACTCCGGACGCTTCTTCGGCATGGCGGGTGGCGGTGACCACCACCTCGGGCAAAGTGGCGTCGGCGGCCAGAGCTGCGGCCGGCGCCAGGCAGAGGGCAAGGGCACAAAGATACATCTTCTTCATCGTTCATCTCCTTCCAAAAAAGATTGCAGAAAAAAAGCAAAAAAAAATCCCGGACCGCTCAATTGGCGATCCGGGATTTCCCAAACTATCCACACGATCTGTTCGGCCGCCGCTGTCCACGCGGCAGGTCCGACTCATCCCCCAGGTAGGTCTTCTGACTCTCGGATCAGCCTACCGGCCGCGCCTTCCCGTTTGAAAAACAGTGGCATCTGCGGCTTTCGTCCCCGATTACAGCGGCGGGCCCGTCTCCGGTTTGCACGGAGTTCCCTTTTATGCTCTTGGCGAGCACCTGCGGAGTTGGCAAAGTTTGTACTTGGTTTTCCTTCAAAGGTCAAGCCACTTCCTGTTCCTGCCGCCCCTCTCTTCCCACCACCTGCAATGCAGGAGGCATACTTTATTAGAGATCCCTAAAAAAGTATTTGACACCCTCATCTCGATCCGCTAAATAGGCCCGTCATGGGGTGGCGCTGCTCGTTCCCGTTACCAAAGATTCTTCTCCGGTTGTCACTCCGGCCTCTGACGGTCCAGGTGCGAAACAGCCCTTGCCTCCTGGGTTCAACCAACACTTCTCCCATCACTGGCTTGACAACGAGCCATATTTTTTAACCACCACAGTTAGGCTGATCTAATTAAAGCCAGACAAACTAACCAAAAGGAGAACACCATGCACAAGACCCTCAGAAGAACCGCTCTCTGCACCGCTTTTACCCTAGCAACCGGCCTTTCAAACCCGGTTCTGGCAGCACAATCAGCCGATGACCGCATCTCGGAGCTTGAGCAGAAGATGAGTTCCCTGCTCCAGGCCCTTCAGCAGAAGCAGGACAACATCGACGCCCTCACCATCCAGGTCGATCGCCTCAACACCCGGATCGCCGCCGGTAACCACATGGAACCCGCACAACCCGGGGCATTCGGTGAAATCGAAGCGGCGGTTGAAGAGGCCCTCAGCAAGCGCCAGGCGGAGTCGCCCCTCTCCCGCTTCAGCTTCGGCGGCTACGGCGAGATGCACGCCAACTTCACCGAGGGTTCCTCCGGCGACAAGTTCGATATCCACCGCCTGGTGGGCATGCTCGGTTACCAGTTCTCGGACTGGATCCGTTTCCAGTCCGAGGTGGAGCTTGAGCACGCCTTTGTCGACGACACCCAAAAAGGCGAGGAATCCAAAGGCTATCTGCTGGTCGAGCAGGCCCACGTCGATTTCCTGCTGGCCGACCAGGCCAACCTCCGGGTGGGCCGTTTTCTCACCCCGGTAGGGCTCACCAACCAGCACCACGAGCCCACCAACTTCTACTCCGTCGAGCGCCCCAACTTCGACAAGTACATCA
>JBFHWX010000128.1:0-9546 GCA_041599275.1 Desulfobulbales bacterium
CCGCCGCTCCTCGGAAGATCAGGGTTTCAGCAGTTCGTCCCGCAGCATGGTGCCGGCTGCGTCCCGCACCCGCAGGTGAACGGTGCCGTCATAGTCCATG
This sequence comes from Desulfobulbales bacterium, assembly GCA_041599275.1. Lineage (GTDB taxonomy): Bacteria > Desulfobacterota > Desulfobulbia > Desulfobulbales > BM004 > JBFHWX01. The sequence continues at coordinate 101 of JBFHWX010000128.1, forward strand.
CTCCACATGGGATTGGCCTCGATCTGCTTGCCGTCACAAGTGTCCTTGGCGGTCTTCATGGTCTCCCTGGCCTTGGCGATGGCGGCGGTGAGTGCTGCCTCGCAGGGATCGACCGGGGCCGGAGCCGGAGTCTCGACGGCGGCCGGGGCGGCGGCAGGTTCGGGGGCCGGGGCGGTGGTTTCAGGGGCGGTGGTGGCGGCGCAGCCCGTGAAGAAAAGGCCAAACAGGGTGAGGACTGCAGCAGCAGTCATTCCGGTTCGCATGGGTAGTCTCCTCTCTCGTTAATCTCTGGTGATGGTTTTGGCGCGGACTGGACTGATCCCCCCTCGGCGGTGGGGATGATTTTCGACAAGAACCCGGGCCGTTTCTTGCCCGGGCTGATTGCAACTGGCTTTACACCATTTTCATTGGATTTACAAGGGGGCTGCCGCAAAGACGGAAGGTCCTTGCGGTGAAGGATCTGGGGGCTCACCGCAGCGCAGGGTGAACAGACAGATCTCGCCCGGGCAGTGAAAACGCAGCGGCACTCCCGAGGCCCCGACTCCCCGGCTTGTATAACCCGGCATGCCGCGATAATGCCAGGAGCCGCTGGCGGTGGCGCGCTTCGCCCGGCTGTTGGTGTAGAGGGGGCGGCCACCGGGCAGGCAGATCTGGCCGCCGTGGGTGTGGCCGCAGAGATAGAGGCTCGGGCGGAACGGCAGCACATCCTCAATGGCCTCGGGAGAATGGGCCAGGAGAATGGAAAAGGCATCGGAGGGCACCTTGCAAAAGGCGAGATCCGGGTCGTGCATCCTGTAGTAGTGTGGATCGTCGAGGCCAACCAGCCACAGGCTGACACCATCTCTGGTTACGGCAAGGGCGTCGTTTACCAGCATCAGCATGCCCGCTTCTTCGAGGTCGGGCAGCATCTCGATGCAGTCGTGGTTACCGAGCACGCCGAAGATGCCATCTGTCGCCCTGACCTTGCCCAGCAGCCGGCGGAGCAGGCGCAGGCAGGGAGCGGTGGGGCCGTAGACGTCCATCCGGATGTCGCCGCCCAGCAGGCAGAGATCGACCTGGAGATTTTCAATTTTCCGGCAGATGGCTTCGGTGAGTCCCGGCATGCCGTCGAGGTGCAGGTCGCTCAGAAAGAGGATGCGGAAATTGTCGAAGGCGGGCGGCAGTTTCGGGGAAAAAAACATTTTTTCGCTGATTCGTGGCTGAAGACCGTTGCTGAGCCCCGCCCGCCAGAGGCCGCTGCCTTTGAAAAAAGCGGTGAGCAGGAGGCGGTAGAGCGCGAAATTGGGGAAGTTGAACCAGAGGTGGTAGCGGGCCAGGGGCTGGTGGCAGGCCCGCCATTCCCGGAGGCGCACGGTGGAGCGGACGATGCGCGGGTAACCCGGGTCGGGTGGGCGCTGCACGACATGCAGCCAGAAACGGGAGCCGGCAAGGGTGAGGGGCACGAAGGCGAGGAGGGCGGCGCAAATCTGCAGGGGGCCGAGGGAGAGCTGGCGGGCGAGGAACAGGGCGGGGAAAAGACCTTCGAAGAACTGGTCGAGGACAGGCACCGAGGAACCGCTTTTCAGGCCGCATCGTCTTTTGATGAAGCTCGACAGAAGGTCGCCGGCCATGGCCAGGACGCTTGTTGCCAGGGCTGATTGCCAGCCAAAGGAAAGCAGGATGCCGGCCAGTGTGCCGCCGCCAAGAGCGGCCAGCACGCCCCGCAGGGTCTTGTGGGGACCGAAGATCGGCTGGCCGTCGTGCCAGCGCCGGCCGCGGTCGAGGGGCTCGGGGAGAAAGTCGGGGCAAAGGAGGTTTGCCAGGGGCGGCAGGAAGTTGAGCCAGAGCAGGAAGAAGAGGAGTATGAGCGTATCGGGCATATCGTCTGCTTCTGCTTTTCCAATGCCGGGGCAGGGCGCCCGGTCAGCCCTCTTTCAGGGGGATGGCTCGCTGGGCGGTGATTCGGCCATCGGCCGCAAATCGACGATCCACGGTTCATGGCGCTGGCCAAAGCGCAGAGCCACCCGGTAGCGTGGAGGGTCTTCACCGCTTGGGCGGCGGAGGAAACCGTTGCCGTGCAGGTCCTCGATAACGTGGCGAAGGTCCCGGGGGACGAGGACCCTGTCGACCAGAAGATGCTGCAGGACGCTGTAGGGTGGGCTTGCCGAGTACTGGTAGAGTCTGACCTCGGAGGGCACGATGGCATAGCGGCTGCGGTCAGGGTAGCGGCTGCGCAGGATGTCGGGATCGGGGCCGAGATCGACGGCAAAGAGCCGCGACGAATTTGCTGCTTCCGCCCGCAAAGCGATGATCCGGCGCTCGAGCTCTTCGCGCTGCTCAGGCTGGCGGCTCAGTTCGAGCTCAACCTCGGTTGTCTTTTTTTTCGTTTCTTCCTGGAACCGTTGCCAGGCCGTTCCCTCGTATTCGAGCACGGTATAGGCGCGCCGCGAGGGCTGCCGCCGGTAGCCGCGCCGTGATTCCCCCTGGGGGGGTGGGCAGTCGAAACCGAGGCTAATGAGCTTGTCGCAGTCCTGCCATTGGCTGGAATGGAGATCCTGCACCTCGAGCTGCAGGGCCAGGGAACTGTCTTCCTGAACAGCCACCGAGCGCCAGGCAATGGGCAGTTCCCGTTCGGTGACGAGCAGATCGGCATCCGGCGGCCCGCTGCGGTTGAAGCGCACCCCGAGGAGAACGAAGAGATTGGCGGCGATCACCAGGGCTATGGCAAGCAGGTAGCAGAAACGTCTGTTCATGACGCCGCCTCCGCGGTTCGCAGCCGTTTGAGGGCGACAAGCAGCAGGATGGCGAAGAGCCCGAGCACCAGGAAGAAGAGATACTTGGGCATCCAGTCCCACCACCAGTCGAAGAGTTTGGTGTAGAGGAAGATGGTGAAAAAGGTCGCGCCCAGGTTGGTGATTCCGGGCCAGCTGCGGCGGATGCCGAGCCAGACCGCCAGGCCGCTGCCTCCAAAGCCCAGGACCTGGTAGAGGTATTCGATGCGCTGGGCGGGAAAATCAAGGTAGGAAGCGTGCCCCCAGTTGGCCAGGATGAGCATGGCGATGAACACCGAGAGCAGCCCGAACAAACGGTAGAAAAAGGGAAAATGCGGCAGTTTGTGGTGGCGCAGAAGCATGGGCGGAACCAGGAGCAAAAGCCCCGCAATGATGAAGTTTTCGGGCCGCTCGCCAAAGGAAATCCAATAGCAGCCCGACCAGGTGCCCACGGTGGCGGCCAGGAAGCCGAGGAGCGAAAGAATGCCCGCCGCCAGCAGCAGCCGCAGGCCGTAGCCGTAGGCAAGCAGCAGGGCAAAGGAGGCCCAGGCCAGGAAGGCGTTCTGGCTCGGGGTGATGGAGAAGATGAGACCAAGGACGCTCAGGTTGAGCACGAAGCAGGTAAAAGCGACCAAACCGGCAAGGGTGGCGAAATAGAGGGTACGCTCGCGGCGGGCGGCAAATTCGGTGAGCAGGGTGGCGAGCAGCGGACCGCTCACCAGTACCGTCACCTGGGTGGATGTCGCCAGGTGCCCCCAGAAGCGGTAGAAGAAAAAGAAGACCGCCGCCGAGATGGCCAGGGCGCCCAGGAAGGAGACGATCCGCATGGCCCAGGACATCTGCTTCTGCCCATGGCTGATGTCGACGTCGTAACGGTGGGCCAGTTCCCGCAACACCGCCTCGTGGTGCCGGTGGATGGCCTCCCGGCCGTCCTGGCCGAGGGCGACCACTCCCTGTTCCTCCAGGGCGGTCAGTTCGTGCCGAAAGGCTTCAATGCGGTCCACCCGCTTCTGGGCTTCTTCCCGGTTCATTGTCCCAGTTTGATAAGTAGTACGCTTTGACTAATAAATACAACCACTCAGAAGTCCTCAGTCCTCAGCCCTCAGTCCTCGGTCCTCAGTCCTCATATCCCATGTCTTCGGCGTCGACCCCGTCGAGAGGGCCGCGCCAGTCTTCAGGCGGTTCGGTCAGTTCGAGGTCGAGCTCCGCCCATTCGTCGAAATCGAGCTCCTCGAGGTCACCGTCCTGGTACTGGATTTCGATGACTTCCTCCTCTTCATCCACCGTCACCACGGTGAAGTCCCGGCGCCGTTCAGTATCGTAGTACCAGTTTCCCTCGATGGGGTCCAATTCGTTATCGGTCATCCTTCAGCCCTCGATTTTGATCTCCGCAATTCCTTCCTGCCTCCACCAGGTAGCTGCATGGTAGCCTATTTTTCAGGGCTGGGAAAGATTGATGGCGTTGTGAAAAACCTGTTTTTCTGCGCCGTCGCGGGCTCTCCGGTGCTCGCCATACCGTATGTATGCCACTGCGGCCTCGACACCCCCACTGCTTGTGGCCCAGCCTTCTCGGAGTTTGTGTTTGCCGGTTGAGCGATCTCCAGCGGTACGGTGGACTTTTGCGGGTCCATCACACTGTGACCCGCTGTACCGCGCCGCCCCGGCGCGGGTCTGCGCCACCGGTGCCCGAGGGGCTCGCCGCATGCACGCCGCCGAAATAGATATCCCGCCGGGGCCAGAGATTGACCGGGAAATTGTTCTGCAAAGTGGCGAGGACAGGTTCGGGAAAGCCCGGCTCCACCTGCAGGACCTCGCCGTCCCAGTGCATGCGTGGCGCGTCCACCGCCCTTTGAGGGTCGAGCCCGCCGAACAGGACGCCGGCCAGCACCTGGAGAATGGCGGTACGGATCCGCTTGCTGCCGCCGCTGCCCAGTACGAGGCGTACCGTGGCGTCTTCCAGGAGCAGGGAAGGGGACATCATCGAGGCAACCCGGAGTCCAGGCGGCGAGGCATGGAAGCCGGCGGGATGCAGATCGTCCTCTCCCATCATGTTGTTGAGCATGATGCCGGTTCCCGGCACGATGTAGCCCGAGCCCTCGCCGTTTGATGTGGTCATACTGGCGACGTTGCCCTCGGCGTCACAGATGGAGACGTGGGTCGTGCCGCGGCGGAAGCTCCTGAGACGCGAGGCGGCCGCTGCCTGCTCCGCCTCGTCGAGGCCGGAAGTGCGCAACCGTTCCATCTCCACCTGCAGCGAGGCCATGGCAAGAGCCTGGTCGGCCGAACCCCAGGCAAGCTCGAAGAGGCCGGTTTCGATGCCGAGGGCGAAACCGGTGCCGATCAGGTTGCCGCCCAGGGAAGGCTTTGGGTTGGTGAGCAGGGTGCAGGGGCCGGCGGTGACCGAAAGCGGCGCACGTTCGATCACCTGGTAACCGGCCAGGTCGTCGTAGGTCAAAAGACCCTGGCCTTCCTGCATGTCCGCAGCCATTTGGTAGGCCAGGGCGCCGGCGTAGAAACTCTCGCCCCGGTCGCCGGCAAGGGTTTCGAGAAAGCGGCCAAGATCCGGGTTGCAAAACCGGCTGCCCTCTTTCAGATAGACGCCCCGGTCCTGGTAGAGGGCTCGGCCGGCCTGCTCCAGGGTGAGGATCGGCTCCAGCACCCGGAAGAAAGAGGCCTGGGCTCTGTTCACCAGGACCCCTTCCCGGGCCAGACGCACGGCGGGGGCCAGCAGGGTGGCAAGGGGCAGGGAGCCCAGCCGCTGGTGGACGTGCAGGTAACCCTTTAAACAGCCGGGCACCGCCACCGCTCCGAGGCCGACGTTGAAGTCCTGCTGGGCGCCGGCGAACTGAACGGTGACCGGAAAAAAATAGGGCTCGAGCCGGTCGGTGTCGCGGCCGAGCCCCGGGGTGTCGACAAAGAAATCGAAGAGGATCTCTTCTCCTTCCCGGCTGCGGGCCAGCAGGAAGCCGCCGCCGCCCAGACTGCTCAGGCCCGGTTCCGCCACCGCCGCGGCAAAGCCTGCGGCCACCACCGCATCGAAGGCATTGCCGCCGGCTTCGAGAATGGCCGCCGCCGCCCTGCTCACCTCCGGGTGGCCACTGGTCACCACTCCTTTCCGGCATTTTTCCGATCTGGCCATTATTTTGAACGTTCGCCCCACATGTTTTCGAAAGGGTGTTCCCGTGGCCCTTATTCTTCTGTCTTTTTTACAACCAGAACTCACTCCGGATGGTTTCGATCATCGACCGGAAATCGTTGCTGTCGTGGTACAGCAGACGCTGGCGGTGGGCGGAGGTGCCGCGTTCGAGCACCTCGCGGAGGGGCGCAAGATAGCTAGCTGTCGCCAGTTCGTCGAAAAAGGGCGCGAGTTCGGCCAGTAAATCGAGAGCCGCCTCGGCCATGGTGCGGCCCTGCAAGCCGAAGGGATCGACGAAGTGGCCGCCCAGGCCGTAGCGCGCCGCTTGCCACTTGTTGGAGCGCAGGATCTGCATGTTGGCGTCCTCGGCGGGGAACTGGCTTTTGCTGCAGCGGGCCACCAGGGCCTGGATGAGGGCAACGAGGCCGATGATCTCGCTAAAGCGCGAAGGAAGGTCGCAGATCCGTACCTCGATGGTGCCAAAGTCGGGGTGGGGGCGCACGTCCCACCACAGATCGCGGGTCTGCTGGATGATGCCGGTGGCCAGCAGCAGATGGGCAACCCGTTGGAAATTGTCCCATGTTTCGTAGTAATCGGGAATGCCGGCCAGGGGCAGGGCCTCGAAGAGTTTCGCCCGGTAGGAATGCAGGCCGGTGTCCTCACCCTGATAGAAGGGCGAGGAGGTTGAGAGGGCGAGCAAAATGGGCAGGTGAATGCGGATGGCATCGCAGACCCTGATCGCCGTTTCGCCGTCGGGAAGTCCCACATGCACGTGCAGGCCCTGGGTGATGAAGCGGCGGCCCACCAGCTGCAGTTCCTCCATGATCCTGTGGTAGCGGCTGTTGGGCGAGAGCTGCTGGGCGTGCGCCACGGCAAAGGGATGGAGGCTGGAGGCGAAGAGCAGGCAATCGTGCTTGCCGGCCAGGGCCTCCAGCAGGCGGCAGTGGGCTTCGAGATCGACTGCCGCTTCGGCAACCGAGGAGCAGATCCGGGTGTTGACCTCGATCATCGAGCGGATGAACTCGGGCTTGATGCGGCCCTCGAGTCCGGCCGGCACCTCGTTGAGGATCTCGACCGCCCGCGGGGCGAGGTCGAACCGCTGCTTGTCTATCAGTTGGAATTCCAGTTCCACTCCCAGGGTCAGGGGAGTGCTCGGCTTGAAGGCGATGGGTTCCTGGATCTGCAGACCGCTCGGTTCCACCATGGTGCTATCCTCCGCCGGAGAGCAGGTGCATGCGCTGGAGGGCGAGGTGCGCCACCCGGGCCAGGTAGGCGGCACCGATGGGCAGCACCCCTTCGTCGAAATCGAAGTGGGGGCTGTGGGCGGGAATGTTGGGCAGGTCCGGATGACCGGCGCCGAAACGCACCAGGCAGCCAGGAATTTTTTCGAGGTAATAGGCAAAATCCTCGCCGCCCAGACTGGGATGGAGCTGGCTCACCACGCCAGCCTCGCCCACCACGGCGGCGGCGCTCTCCCTGGCCAGGGCGGCGGCGGCCGGGTCGTTCACCACCGGCGGCAGGCCTTCGACAAAATTGATCGCGGTGCGGGCGTTGTAGAGCTCGGCGGTGGCCCGCACCATGCGCTGCAGGCCGTTGATGATCTGGTTGCGGATATCGGGGTGGGTGGAGCGGATGGTGCCCTCCAGCATGGCCTCGCCGGCGATGACGTTGGCTGCGGTGCCGCCGCTGATCCGGCCCACCGAGACCACGGTGGGGTAGGAGGGGTTGATCTCGCGGGAAACCAGGGTCTGGATGCTCATGACGAGGAGGCTTGCGACCACGATGGAGTCCACCGTTTCGTGGGGGCGGGCGGCGTGGCCGCCGCGGCCGGTGACGTCGATCCGGAACTTGTCGGTGTAGGCGCAGATCAGTCCTGGTTCGGCGGCGATCTGGCCCACCTCGAAGTGCCGGTCGATATGCCCCCCGAAGATGGCGCCGATGCCGTCGAGGGCGCCGTCTTCGATCATGCGGGCGGCGCCGTTGCCCGCTTCTTCGGCGGGCTGAAAGAGCAGCACCACCCGGCCTGGAGGGGGATTTCTCTTGAGCAGCGCAGCGGCGCCCAGCAGCATCGCCATGTGGCCGTCATGGCCGCAGGCGTGCATGACGCCAGGGGTTTGGGAGGCAAAGGAAAGGCCGGTCTTCTCCTCCACCGGCAGGCCGTCCATGTCGGCCCGCAGGCCCACCGCAGGGCTTTCGGCTCCCGAGCCCTTGGCCGGCTCGATGATGGCGACGATGCCGGTGCCGGCCAGTCCCGTGCGGTGGGGAATCTCCATTTCGGTGAGCCGGGCGCTCAGGTAACTTCTCGTATGTTCTTCGAGATAGGAGAGTTCCGGCCGCCGGTGCAGATCCCGGCGGATGTCGCGGATCCAGGCGGTGAGTTGCTCGTCGGGACGAAAGCAGGAAGAGAGTCGGGAACCGGCGGGATCTGCGATGGCAGGGGGGGGCATGGGTACCTCGATTTCGGGACGGGAAAAGGAACGGGCCGCAGAGGGAATGTACCAGGCAAGAGAGGAGTTTCCTAGCCCTTTTGGACGGCGTCTGTCAATCTGGTTCGAGAGCGAAACAGGGGGGCAGGTGCTGCCTGGAGATTGGAAGAAGGAGTATTCTCTCAGCAGTGGCATGACCGGGGCTTGGCGTGGTTCACAGGGGAAAGCGCACCATCCTGAACAGTTGACAAAGCTTTCCGAAATCGGTACCTGTCAAAGAGGGAGCAACGCACCGAAGCATACATGAAAGACGGGAAAGCCTGCGGCAACGGAACGGTTGCCATGGCGTTTCCGCCATGCCGTATTCGATCGGGCCGTTGTGGCAGGAAATTTACCCTGGAAGACCGAGAGTCGGGATGGGGAAGGAAATCCAAAACAGAAAACAAAAAAAGGGGGAACCATGAAAAAAAGTCTGTTACGCAGAAGTGCCGTCCTGGCAGGCGGTGTGCTCTGCATCCTGATGGCGGCTCCGGCGCCAACCCTGGCCATAGCGGTCAAGCTCAACCCGAGGGCGGCACTGGCCATCAGCCAGGCCGAGGCCGACACCCAGGCCGGAACCATCCGGGTTCATCTTCCCGATCTGGTGCCAAGCCAGGAAGTGGAAGTGCAGCTTGGCGGCCATGGACCGCTTGCCATCGTTAACCGTCATGCCGATGGCGAGATCGAGCTTGCCATGCCGGCCGGTGGCCTGGCAAATGGTGACTATCTGGTCACGGTTTTTCAGACCAACGGCAACAAGCCCGAGATCATCGGCCATTATGGCTTGACCATAGGTGCCGTGGGCCCACAAGGCGATCCTGGCCCTCAGGGCGAGCCCGGTCCCGCTGGCCCTGCCGGCCCTCAAGGAAACCCTGGAGCCGATGGTGTGGCAGGTCCTCCGGGACCCCCGGGCGATTCTGGTCCCGCTGGTCCTGCCGGCCCACAAGGCGATCCTGGCCTCCAGGGGGTGGCAGGTCCTCCGGGTCCCCAGGGTGACCCTGGTCCCGCGGGTCCTGCCGGCCCACAAGGCGATCCTGGTCTCCAGGGCGTGGCAGGTCCTCCGGGTCCCCAGGGCATCCCTGGTCCCGTGGGTCC
>JBFHWX010000129.1:0-9483 GCA_041599275.1 Desulfobulbales bacterium
GCGTGATGACCGACTTTCCCGGCCTGCCGCGACTGCTTAACAAACTCGCCAAGAAGATCGGCGACGCCGATTACCAATCCATGCTGAAACAGGCGGAAGACGGCGAAAAATCGCACCGCATCGCCCGCGACATGCTGGAAGCAAAGAAGCTCATCTGAACAAACGGATGTTTTCCCTTTTCTTTTCTCCCAAAGCCCGCCTCTCCGGCCTGCTTGGACTGCTTGTTTTTTTTCTGGCGGCCTTGGCCGGTTGCCGCGAAAGCAACCAGACCGCCTCCCCTGCCGCCGATCCCGCCGCGGGTCCGGTGTACCGGATCGGCTACATGGTCTGCAACTCCGAGCAGGAAACCCTGGAGCGCTTCGAGCCGGTCAGCGCCTACCTCTCCCAGCAGCTCGGGGTGCGTTTCGAATCGGTGGCCATCGACACGGTGGGCTTCACTCGCCACCTGGAAGAGCTCGACTTCACCCACACCAACTCCATCCTCTACATCATGATGCAGCGCCTGCACGGGGTGGAGATCCTGGCCGCCGAAAAGGCGGGCTCCCTTGGTTACCTCTCCCAGGGCGCGATCGCCGTGCGCAGCGACTCCGACATCATGGATCTCGCCGGACTCAAGGACCGCACCATGCTCTTCGGGCCCATGTACGCCCCCACCGCCTATATGAGCCAGATAGACCTTTTGCTCTCGAACGGTTTCGACCCCGAGGAACACCTGGGCCTCTACTCCATCCCCAACGGCTCCTTCAAGCACGAAAAGGTGATCTACGGCGTGCTCTTCGGCCGCGCCGAAGCAGGCGCCTTCCCCATGCTCGACTACGAGCGGATGCTGGCCGCCGGCAAGATCGAGGCCGGCGACTTCCGTATCCTCGCCCTGGCGCCGCCCATCGCCTATTGCAACTTCGCCGCCACCCAGCGGGTGGACCCGCAACTGGCCCTCCGGGTGCGGGAAACTCTCCTCGCCATCACCCCGGAGACCACCGTCACCTTCAACGGCGAGACCATCCGGGTGCTTTCGCGGGCGGATGTGGACGGCTACGAATTGGTCGACGACACCGCCTTCGACGGAGTTCGGGAGATGGCCCGCCGCACCAACATGCCTCCTTACCAGAAGTACTGACCCACCCCTCTGCCCTGCCCCATCGGGATCCATCGGTTTCTGGACGATAACTGCTTGCGCTGATTATCAAAAGCAGATAAGTTTACTTTTCTTTTCCCTCTCACCTCTCTCGAAGAACCGCTCGCTCGCACACCCGCCGTGTCCCCAGCGACCGTCTCTCACTTCGCCTGGAGAACCACAGTGGCTTGCCCTCCGCGCCCTGCTATTTTTTTTCCCGCAACCGCTCCGTATCCCCGATTCCGCACGGCTCCCGTTGTTCTGGCCGCCTGCCTCTTTCTCTCGTATCTGTCGTTCTGCAGCCCGCCGCTTCTGGCTGCCGCCCCTGCCCAGCCCGCCACCGGCGAACTGATCCCCATCCAACTCACCCTCGACATGTACTGGAGAAACGCTCCCCACGGCGGTTTAGTGAAAAGCGGCGACCTGCACACCGAAGTCAGCGGTTTTCTCAAGCTCACACAAAAAGAGAAGATTGACTACGGAGGCGAAGAACAATGGTACGAACCGGTGGATGTGAAGGGCCAAACCCGCTTCGGCAATGTCCTCAGGACCACTTCTCATGGAGCTTGCGCCAACCAGGTTGCCAAGACAAGCCGGGGTTCCACCCTCTATGATCGGTTCATGAGCCTGCAAGAAGCCGGCGACATGCCCGTTTTCCAGTTTCACAACTTCGATGACCTTGCAGCTCTGCAGGGGGAAACCGCCGGCTTGCTCAACATGGTGACCTACACGGGGAAACATGCCGACCTCCTGCGGCTCCAGACCGCCGCATCGAATCCGCAAGCCGTCCTGGATCTTCTCTTTGCGGACACGAAATCATCTTCCTCGCATAACGTTTTTTCCCAACTGACCTTTCTGCCGCCACCCGTGCTGGTTTCCGGCGAGGAACGCGGAGCCCCGGCAGCGGGTGCGGATTGCGGCCCCATGGGCCCCGCCCAGGACGCCTTCGGCCCGACCGTGGGGATCACCATCGGCAACATCCCCATGACCGCCGACGGTCGGCCCGGCGCCGGTTCCTGTTCGGGAACGGTAAACGATATCGGCAATTTCACCCTTGGCATCGATGCCCAGTCCTGTGAGCAGATCTCCGCTGTTCCCCCGGGAGATGTCAGCTATGTCGTGCAGTGGTCCTTCGGCGCCCGCAAGGCGGGCAAGAATCTGGTGACCATCGACGGCCCGGATTGCGGCTGCATGGACGCCGAGCAGGAAGGCCCCGGCCAATTCACCTTTACCGCCACCGCGGGCCACCCGGGCGGCGAGTTCAGTCCCTTCGAGATCGACACCGGTTCCGGTGAAGAGCCTCGCATCGTCAAGAATTCGGGCGGAAACAACGCCACCCTGGTCCTGGCGGCGGACAAAACCAGCGGCGGGACAACGATCAAGACCACCTACACCCGCGACGGCGCCAGCGAGACCCATAGCCACACCGTGGATTTCTGCGCCCTCGACGCCATCGCGCTGGCCGACGACCTCACCGATTTTTCCTTTACGGACGGCGCCTCGCCCACCCTCGAAATACAGGCGGAAACCGGCCCTGCCTGGTTCAATGGCGAGGCCGTCGAAGAGAATTCGCTGCACTGGCAGCTCGACGAGATGAGCGGCGGCACCCGCACCGAAATCGTCTCCGACAAGGGCCTGAAGGCGTCCTTTGTCTATCGCGGCCTGCCCCTCTCCAACCAGTCCTTCGGCCCCCGGGACCTCAGCCTGAAGATCGCCGGCAAAGACTGCGACTGCAAGCGAACCCGCCAGATCCGCACCTTCTTCCCGCCCCTTGCCAAAAACCACCCCGGTCCCGGCCAGGGGGAGACCGCCAACTGGTTTCACTACTGGGGGCAGACCAATGCCGGCAGGCCGTATCGCCCCAGGTACGTCCCCGACCTGGTGAGCTGCGACGGCAGGCCGGCGGCCGGTCGCTACGACTGGGACAAGGACGCCATTTTTCTGAGCGACAACATTCTCAAGTTCAACTGCACCCGCAGGCCTGACGGCACCTCGGCCGAATGGCTCGACTGCTATGCCGAGACCCTGCGCCACGAGATAACCCACCAGAAGGAGCTCAAGGCCTGGTGGGGGCCGCTGGGCATGCGGCCACCCATCTGCCCGGACAGCCTGACCCAGGTTGCCTCCATTGCCGCCAAGGTGCTGACAGGTATCGACAGCGACATGGACCTGGTGCCGGACTATGTCGAGAAGCAGCTCCAGGACAGCAGGGGATGCAGCCACGTCTCCCCCAGATCCTGCTCGGGCCGACCAGCCAACGTCAGCGGCGCCGGGGTCAAGGATCTCGAAATGAATGCCTATCAGGCCGGCTGGTCCTGGGTGCTCGGTTCGGCTACCAAGGAGGACTGGTCCTGCGACGGTCACCAGTGGACCGGCGGCTCATGCCCGTAACCCTTCCCTGCTCGGTTACCTCCGGACGGCCGACCCCTTTCCCCGTCTGGTTCTCGCTGCAGTTATTTTGCCGGTGGTGACGATGGGGAGCAGGTCTTCGACTTTCGCTGTTGACGGAACAGCCAAGCAGTTTACGGCATCTTTTTCCGCAACTTTTCGAAAAGATATACTGGAATTCAGACGGGGTGCCGGATATTTTTTCTGATACCGGCGGGCCGTGCACCGAAACCGCCACCTAATTGTTTGACAGAGAAATCGTTTTCCTTTCAACCATCTGAAAAAGGACCCTCATCATGCGAAACCTGAAAATCCTCTGCTGTTCCCTGCTGCTGACGGCGCTCACTGTCGCCACCTCCCAGGCCGCAAAACTTCCCCTGCCGGAAGCGGACTACAGTGCCGACAACCTTCTGTCCTCCGGCAGCCAGCAAATGCCCATAAAAGTCCACTACAGCCAGGAAAAGCTGCGCCAGGAGATGACCCTGCCCGGCGCCGCCGGCTCCTCCGTTTCGATCAGCCGCTATGACCTGGGGGTGATCTGGGTTCTCATGCCGGACCAGAAAATGTACACCGAGACCAGAATGACCGGAGAGACTGCTGATGAAGACTGGCGGTCCGCCGAACTCCTGGAACAGACCGAGCTGGGGCACGAAACCATCAACGGCGAAAAGACCACCAAGTACCGGATCGTGGCCAACAGCGATGACAAAACCAACGACTCGGCGCTCATCTGGCTGACCGATGACGGCATCATGATGCGCATGGAGAGCGTTGTCGAAGAAAATGGCAGGCAGGAGACCTTCACCCAGGAAATCACCCGGCTGAGCCGCGGCAAGCAGGACGCCCGCCTCTTCGAGCCGCCGGCTGGCTACACCAAGATGGAGATGCCCGCCTTCCCCGCCGGCATGATGGGCGGTGGCATGATGGACGAGGACGGTATGACGGACGGCGAAGATGCCGAAGACGCCATGCCGTCCATGCAGGAGATGGAAAAGATGCTGCAGCAGATGCAGGAGAAAATGGGCGCCCAGTAACCAGGGCCCGGCCGGCTCCCAGAGGAGGTGCCCCCGAGGTCGCGGCACATCTAAGAAACGGGGTCTACTTCGTTTGCCGCCACTGGATGGAATACAGGTCCTTTCTGCGGCTTTCGAGATTGCGCACCGAGCCGTGCTTGCGGATCTCCTTCAGCAGATCGAGATCGAGGTCGGCAAGCAGGGTCATCTCCGTGTTCGGGGTGGCCTCGGCGGCCACCGCGTCGTGGGGAAAGGCAAAATCAGAGGGAGTGAAGATGGCCGACTGGGAATACTGGATATCCATGTTTTCCACTTTGGGCAGGTTGCCGACGCTGCCGGTGATCACCACATAGCATTCATTCTCGATGGCCCTGGCCTGGGCGCAGCGCCGCACCCGGAGATAGGCGTTCTTGGTGTCCGTCCAGTAGGGGACCAGCAGGATGCGGATGCCCCGGTCGGTGAGCAGCCGGGCGAGCTCTGGGAACTCCACGTCGAAACAGACCAGGATTCCCACCCTGCCGACGTCGGTTTCGAACACCCGCAGAGCGTCGCCGCCCTGGAAGCCCCACCACTCCGCCTCGTCCGGGGTGATGTGGAGCTTGGCCTGGGCATCCCAGGTGCCGTCCCGGCGGCAGAGAAAGGAAACGTTCCGGAGCTTTTCGTCCTGGTACACCGGCAGGCTGCCGGTGACGATATTGGTGTTGTACTTCATGGCCATCTGCAACACGGCATCCCGCAGGGCATCGGTAAGCCCAGCCAGGGAGCGCATGGCCAGCGACGGGTTCTGCTGGTCGTAGTGAGCCAGCAACGGAGCGTTGAACATCTCGGGAAAGAGCAGCAGATCGACGTTGTATCCCGAGACCGTGTCCACGAAGAACTCTATCTGCTGCAGGAGATCGTCCAGGCCCGCAAAGGGCCGCATCTGCCACTGCACGGCGCTCACCCGGACGTTGGACTTGCGGCCCCAGATAACACGCTTTTTCGACTGATAGAAAATGTTGTGCCATTCGAGAAGCACGGCATAGCTGCGGGAACGAAGGTCTTCGGGGATATAGTTGCGGATGGCTCGCCGGGGGTGAAAGTCGTTGGCCAATTGAAAGGTCAGCACCGGGTCGACGATCTCCCGCTTCCTCACCTTGTCGATGTACTGGTCTGGACTGATCTGGCCGGCGTATTTGGCATAGCCGGGAATACGTCCGCCCACCATGATCCCCCTCAGGTTGAGCTTTTCGCAAAGCTCCTTGCGGGCGTCGTAGAGCCGTCTGCCCAGCCTGAGGCCGCGGTATTCCTTGTCGACGAAGACATCGATGCCGTAGAGATAGTCACCCTCGGCATCGTTCCTGCTGAAGCGCCCCTCGTCGACGATGTCGTCGTAAGAGTGGTCGTCTTCCACCTTGGAGGAATCGACCCGCAGGGTGAGGGCAGCGGCCACCACCCGGCCCTTGTCCTCTATGCAGATCTGCCCTTCCGGGAAAAGCTCGAGCAGCCGCGTTATCTCATCCCGGGTCCAGGCACCGCCCATGCCGGCATAGGCCTGGTGCATGATGGCGGCGATGTCCCCGTAGTCCGCCAGGGCAAGGTTGCGGAGTGTCAGTTTGTGCTCCGCCGTATCCGTACTCATATGACCTCCGGATTTTCTCCCGTTCAGGCGGAAGGGTCTGTGTTTCTTAATAAATCCCTTCTGCTTCATCACACATGAGGTGACGTTCTTGCGTTCCAGACAGCTCTCCGCGCTTTTCTTCTTTCTCGCTCTGGTTCTGTCCGGCTGCGAAGGCACCGACATCCAACTCGCCACTGAATCGACGGTTGATGTTGTCAGGGCCGCCACCCTCACCGACGCGGAGGTCCAGGAACTTGCCGAAAGCGCGGCCCGGGCGGCGGATGCACGCCACACTCTGGCCCCGCCCGGCAACCCTTACCGCAGAAGGCTCGAGGGTCTGGTGGGAAGTCACCTCGAGGAGGACGGGGTGCGCTTCAACTTCGGGGTCTACCTCGCCCCCGAAGTCAATGCCTTTGCCATGGCCGACGGCACCATCCGCATCTACAGCGGTCTCATGGACATGATGGACGACGGGGAGCTGCGCTTCGTCGTCGGCCACGAGATGGGCCATGTGGTGGAAAAACACATCAAGAAGAAGCTGATGCTGGCATATGCCGGGCGGGCGGTACGCAAGGGCATCGCCTCCCAGGAGGGAGCTGCCGGCGACATCGCCCGCTCGGCACTGGGCGGTCTTCTGGAACAACTCCTGAACGCCCAGTTCTCCCAGCAGGAAGAACGGGAGGCCGACTCGTACGGTCTCGGGTTTCTACAAACAAAAGGCTACGAGCCTCGGGCCGCGGTCTCTGCGTTGGGAAAACTTGCCGGCCTGGGAGCGAACCATTCCTTCCTGGCCAGCCACCCGGCCCCGGAAGCAAGGGCCCTTCGGTTGCAGGCGATGCTGGAAGCGCCGCAGCCGCAAAAAGAAACGCCGGTGGCCGAAAAAAGCGCAAGCCGTTTTGTTTCTTTTTTCCGCTCGCTCCTCCTTCTTTTCATCGAGCTGCTGCAACGCCTGACGGATCTGCTGTCGGGCGGGGAAGCCTGAGGGTTACGTTGACCTCAACCATCCGTAACTTTTCAGGATTATTACGGGTTCATCAATATTTCTGGTACGGCGGCATGTTGGTGCGTTTTGCCATCTCCCGCACCACCTCGAAGTCGGCGTCAGCGATGTCCTCGTAACCGTCCACCAAAGCCCGCTCCAGCACCTTCACCCGCTCGCCCTCGAACTCGACGGTGGTTTCCGGGGTGATGGCCAGAACCGCCTCCTTGAAGCGGCGGGCCAGTTCCTCGTCGATCTTCTGGCTCACCCCGAAATTGCAGTAGGGCATTTCCTCGCCCCGGGCCAGGATACGGAACTCGGTACCCTCCAGACGGCCGTCCTTCTGCATGGTCTCCAGATCGTCGAGGGGAATGGCGCCGGCGTCGTACTTGTCGAAGTAGACACCGTAGATCACTTTCTCGTGCTTAAAAGAGGCGGCGGGGATGGTGTAGAAGGCCAGGTCCTTGTCCGGATCGAGGCCGTGGTTCTGGAGCACGTCGAGCTGGCTCATGAAACCGGTGGGGGCAAGCATGGGTCCGAAGATCATGGAGCGGCCCTTGAGATCCGCCACGGTCTGGATGTCGCTTTCGCTCTTCACCAGAATGATGCCCTGAGATTGGATGCCCAGTGAGCCTTTCTTCTCGGCGGCCAGCACATCGACGCCGTGCAGCCGGTTGAGAATGACATAGAGCAGGGAGTTGGTGTGGGTGAAATCGAGGCGCTCCACCGCCCGAGTGAAGTCGATGGTGTCGATGGCTTCGGTTTCGAAACGGACCCCAAGTTGCTCGCCCAGGTATTTCGTAAACGGCAGAAAGCGGGCCAGGGTTTCCTTTTCCGAATTGCAGATCATGTAGCCGATGCGGTAAGTGGGCAGATCGGCGGCTTCTTTCGGGGTTTCTCCACGGTCAGCCTGCTCCGTCTTGCAGCCCGCAAGAGCCAGCAGAAAAATAATCGCCAGTACGGCAAACAGCCTTTGCATAAAGCCTTCCTCCTCTTTCCTCGTCACTTCCCTGTTTTGGGAGAACATTTTTCAGCCAGCGCCTTCAACCGGGCCATGTATTTTTCCGGCAGCCCGTCCCGGTCCTCCGGGTTCATCAGGGCAAGGCCATCCCGGTAGGCCTGGTCAGCGGCCTCGCACTCCAGAAGAGCGCTCCGGGAGTCGCCGAGATGAAGATGAACCTGGCGGTCTTGGGGATTAACCTCCGCCGCCTGCTCCAACCGTTCCACCGCGGCGGCATGGTCGCCTTTCCCCTGAAGCACGACGCCGGCCCCATCCAGGGCATCGAAATTGGCGGGTTCCTTGTCGAGCACGAAGGAAAACTCCTTCAAAGCCTCGTCGAGCTGGCCGAGGCGCAAAAGTACCATGCCGAGCTTGTTGCGGGAGGCATGGTCGTCGGGCTGGAACTCGAGGAGGATGCGGTACTCCATCTCCGCCACCGGATCGGGCATGGCAACCGAATCGACGTGGGCCAAGACACCGTTGGCGGTGGGAGCGCCCCAGAGCACGAGCAGCAGTGCCGCAACCCTGAAAACCTTTTTTTTCAATAATGAACCGAACATCACCCTGCCCCGCTTCTAAATGAACCGCTTGCTCTCGAGAAAGTCCCGCGCGATGTTGCGGGGTTTCTCCCCTTTGCCGGCCTCCTCCATCAGTTTCTGGTAGGCCTCGTCGTCGATGCCGCCGGCCAGTTTGTTGAGCACCCGGGGCAGGAGCGGAAAATTGTTGAGCACGTCGAG
Organism: Desulfobulbales bacterium; assembly: GCA_041599275.1. GTDB lineage: Bacteria > Desulfobacterota > Desulfobulbia > Desulfobulbales > BM004 > JBFHWX01. Next base: position 8,832 of record JBFHWX010000129.1, read on the forward strand.
CCGCAGCAGGGGCGCCGACATGGATTTGCTTTCTTTGCCGGCGGAAAAACCAAAGGGATTGAGCCAGACGATCTGCAGTTGCTCTTCGTAGCCTTGTTTGACGGCAGTGAATTCGGCGTCGAGGTCGCTGCCCGGGGTGCGCCCAAGCACGGCGGCGGCGTCCAGGGTGTCCTCGACGATGATGTCCACCCGCTCTTCCTCAGCTTCGGCCCGCAGCGCCTTGTAGAGTTCCTCGTTGTTCTCGAAGTAGCGGACCTTCACCGTGGTGCCGGTACGCTCGTTGATCAGCAGCACCAGCATCTCGGCCATCACCTTCTCTTCGGGTTGATCCAGGGCGCCGACGTAGAGAAAACGGCCGACACAGCCCTGGGCCGGCTGGATGAGGATTACCAAAAGAGCCAACAGGGAGAACATCATCTTCTGCAACATGGGAAAACCTCGCTTGATGCTTTAAGGCCGGCGCTGCCGGCCCGAAACGGCGCACGTCAGGCGCCGGTCCAGAACAGAGTCTTCAGGGAATGAATGAGGGTCACGGTGCCGAGCACGGTGATGATGGCGGCGGAGGCGATCCCCATCCGCCGCGAGAATTCGTGGTTGCTGCCGATCTTGCTGGTGAAATTGCCGGCGTGGGAGAGCACCACGCCGATGGTCA
>JBFHWX010000130.1:0-9458 GCA_041599275.1 Desulfobulbales bacterium
CATCCGCTTCTCGTTGCGGATGATAATGTCCGGCGCGTCGAGCTCGAGAAGCCTCTTCAACCGGTTGTTGCGGTTGATCACCCGCCGGTAGAGATCGTTCAGATCACTGGTGGCAAACCGCCCTCCCTCAAGGGGCACCAGCGGCCGCAGATCAGGCGGCAGCACCGGGATCACCTCGAGGATCATCCACTCGGGCCGGTTGCCGGAATCACGAAAGGCCTCCACCACCTTGAGCCGCTTGGCAAGCTTGGTACGCTTGGTTTCGCTGCCGGTCTCCCGCATCTCCTGGCGGATGACGGTGGAGAGCTGCTCGAGGTCGAGACCGGAAAGCATCTCGCGGATGGCCTCGGCGCCGATGCCAAAGGTGAACTTATTGGGAAAGCTCTCTTGAAGTTCGTAGAGCCGCTCCTCGGTGAGCATGCTGCCCACGCCGATGGACGGCTCCTCGGAGCGCACCACCACATAAGACTCGAAGTAGAGAACCTTCTCCAACTCCTTGAGCGTCATGTCGAGCAGGTTGCCAATCTTCGACGGCAGGCTCTTCAGGAACCAGATATGGGCCACCGGCGCGGCCAGCTCGATGTGACCGAGCCGCTCGCGGCGGACCTTGGACTGGATCACCTCCACCCCGCACTTCTCGCAGACCACGCCACGGTGTTTCATGCGCTTGTACTTGCCGCAGTTGCACTCGTAGTCCTTGACCGGCCCAAAGATCTTGGCGCAGAACAGACCGTCGCGCTCGGGCTTGAAGGTCCGGTAGTTGATGGTCTCTGGTTTCTTCACCTCACCATGGGACCAGTCCCGAATCTTCGTGGGAGAGGCGATGGAAATCCGCACCGCATTAAAATCGACAGGAGCCTTGGCTTTGGCGAAAAAGCTGAAAAGTTCTTCCACGGCAACACCTTTATCCGTTAACAGTTGACCGAATCGGGGGATGGCTCAGGCCACCCCGCCCACCACGTTCCAGGGGAGCTCTCACTACTGTTCGTCGAGCAGCTCCACATCGAGGCAGAGCCCCTGCAGCTCCTTGACGAGTACGTGGAAGGACTCCGGCAGACCGGTTTCCAGGAAATTCTTACCCTTGACGATATTTTCGTACATGGTGGTACGCCCCTCGACGTCGTCGGACTTGACGGTGAGGAATTCCTTGAGGGTATAGGCGGCACCATAGGCCTCCATGGCCCAGACCTCCATCTCGCCAAGACGCTGACCACCGAACTGGGCCTTGCCACCGAGCGGCTGCTGGGTCACCAGAGAGTACGGGCCGGTGGAACGGGCATGGATCTTGTTGTCCACCAGGTGATGGAGCTTCAACATGTACATGACGCCGACCATCACCTTACGGTCGAAGGGATCGCCGGTAAGGCCGTCGTGCAGCACCGAAAGACCGGTGTCGTCGAGACCGGCCTCGACGAGCAACTTGCGGATTTCACCCTCGTCGGCGCCGTCGAACACCGGGGTGGCCAGATGCAGGCCGTCCCCGCCGTATTTGCGGTACCAGTCGAGGAGGTCCTGGTCGGAACGGCCGTCGGTGAGCGCCTTGTATTCCTCTTTGGAATAGACCTTCTGCAGCTTCTTCTTGACCGCATCGAGCTCCTGCTGCTCGGCCATGTTCTGCAGCAACTCACCGAGTTTCTTGGCGGCGAAGCCCAAATGGCCCTCGAGTACCTGACCGACGTTCATACGGGACGGAACGCCCAGGGGATTCAAAACGATATCCACCGGGGTGCCATCGGGGAAGAACGGCATGTCCTCCTCGGGCAGAATCCGGGAGACCACGCCCTTGTTGCCGTGGCGGCCGGCCATCTTGTCGCCCACGGCGAGCTTGCGCTTCACCGCGATGTAGATCTTCACCATACGGATAACGCCGGGGGGCAGGTCGTCGCCCTTGCGAAGCCGGGAGGTGATGCCTTCGTAGCGACCGCGCACCAGCTTCGACTGGTCGCGGTAACGCTCGAAAACACCGGCGATGGACTCGGCCTCCTCGGGCCAGGCCGAGTAATCGAGCTCGTGCAGGTCGGCAAACCGCGCCTCGGCCAGAGACTCCGGCGAGAACGGCTTGCCCTTGTCGATGAGCACCGTACCGTCTTCCGCCACCAACTTCTTCTTGGCTTTCTTGCCGTCGAGAAGCTGGCCGATGCTCTTTTTGACCGACTTCTTGAGGCAACCGAGTTCGTCCTCCATGTCGCGGCGCAAACGCTCGACCTCGGCATCCTCGATGATCAGCGACCGTTCGTCCTTGTCGACCCCCTTGCGGGAAAACACCTTGGCGTCGATCACCACGCCCTCGACGCCGGGCGGCACCCGAAGCGAGGTGTCCTTGACGTCACCAGCCTTGTCGCCGAAGATGGCCCGCAACAGCTTCTCCTCCGGCGAGAGCATGGTCTCGCCCTTGGGCGTCACCTTGCCCACCAGGATGTCGCCGGCCTTGACCTCGGCGCCGATGCGCACGATGCCGCTCTCGTCGAGATCCTTCAAGGCCTCCTCGCCGACGTTGGGGATGTCGCGGGTGATCTCTTCGCGGCCGAGCTTGGTGTCCCGGGCCATGGTCTCGAAGATCTCCACATGCACCGAGGTGTAGGTGTCGTTTTTGATGAGCTTTTCGCTCACCAGGATCGAGTCCTCGAAGTTGTAGCCGCGCCAGGGCATGAAGGCCACCACCACGTTCTTGCCGAGCGCCAGTTCGCCCTGGTCGCAGGAGGGCCCGTCGGCCAGCACATCGCCCTTGACCACCCGCTGCCCCGGCAGCACCAAGGGCTTCTGGGTGAAGCAGGTGTTCTGGTTGCTCTTCTTGTACTTGTTGAGGCGGTAGACCCCCACGCCGGTGACGAAACCATCGGCGCCGGGCTCGTCATACTGGACCACGATGCGGTTGGCATCCACCTCCTCCACCACACCGGGCCCGGCGGCCAACAGGCAGGCGCCGGAATCACAGGCTACCGTCTTTTCGAGACCGGTGCCGATAAGCGGTGCGGCGGTGCGCAACAGCGGCACAGCCTGGCGCTGCATGTTAGAGCCCATCAGCGCCCGGTTGGCGTCGTCGTTCTCGAGGAAGGGGATGAGCGCCGTGGCCACCGACACCAGCTGGTTGGGGGCCACGTCCATGTGGGTCACCTGGTCGCGGGTGGTGATCACCAGTTCGCCTTCTTCCCGGGCGATCAGGTTTTCGGGCACGATGGTGTTGTTTTCGTCAAGCTCGGTCTTGGCCGGCGCGATGTGGCGCTTCTTCTCGGACAGGGCGTTAAGGTAGACGATATCGTCGGTTACCGCCGCGTCCTCAACCTTGCGGTACGGGGTCTCGATGAAGCCATACTGGTTCACCCGGGCATAGGCGGCAAGCGATACGATAAGACCGATATTCGGGCCTTCCGGCGTCTCCACCGGGCAGATGCGGCCGTAGTGGGTGGGATGCACGTCGCGCACCTCGAAGCCGGCCCTTTCCCGGGACAGACCGCCGGGACCGAGAGCCGAGAGCCGACGCTTGTGGGTGACTTCGGAAAGCGGGTTGGTCTGGTCCATGAACTGGGAGAGCTGGCTGGTGCCGAAAAACTCCTTGATCGCCGAAGAGATGGGCTTCGGGTTGATCAGGTCGTGGGGCATGAGGGTCTCGACTTCCTGCAGCGTCATGCGCTCACGGATGGCGCGCTCCATGCGCACCAGGCCGATCCGGTACTGGTTCTCGACGAGTTCTCCCACGGTGCGCACCCGCCGGTTGCCCAGGTGATCGATGTCGTCAACCTTGCCCTGCTCGTCTTTGAGGCGCACCAGATACCGCACCGCCTCCATGATATCTTCCTTGGTCAGGGTGCGGGTGGCGATGTCGGTGTCCACCCCAAGCTTGGCGTTAATCTTGAACCGGCCGACCTCGGAGAGGTCATAGGTGCCGGGATTGAAGAAGAGGTTGTTGAAAAACGACAGGGCGATATCGGCGGTGGGGGGGCTCGAGGGCCGGAGCCGCCGGTAGATCTCGAGCAGCGACTCGTCGGTGGTGGCAATCTTGTCGAGCGCCAGGGTCTTGCGGAACGATTCGGAAACCGTGGTGCCATCGATGAACAGGGTGTCGAAGGAGGCAATGCCGGCACCCACCATGGCATCGAGAACCCCTTCGGTAATCTCGCCGTTGCACAGCGCGATGAGCTCGCCGGTCTGGCTGTCGACGATATCGTGGGCCAGGAACTTGCCGACGATCTCTTCCCGCTCCAGTTCAAGCATATCGATGTTTTCTTCTGCCAGCCGCTTGGCCAGCGCCTTGCTCACCTTGCGGCCCTGCTTTACCAGGATCTCGCCAGAGCTTGGATGCACAAGATCCTTGGGCAGCCGCTGGCCGACGATGAGTTCGGCGTCGAACTTTTTCTTGTAGCGGCCACTATCGAAAACGAACTGTTCGGTGCGGTAGAAGTAACGCAGCAGTTCCTCGGAGTTGTAGCCCAGGGCCTTCAGAAGAGTGGTCACCGGGAATTTCCGGCGGCGGTCGATGCGGACGTAGAGGATGTCCTTGACGTCGAACTCGAGGTCGATCCAGGAGCCACGCACCGGGATGATACGGGCAGAATACAGGAGCTTGCCGCTGGAGTGGGTCTTGCCGTTGTCATGGGAGTAGAAGAGACCCGGCGAACGCTGGAGCTGGCTGACGATTACCCGCTCGGTGCCGTTCACCACGAAGACACCGTCCCGGGTCATGAGGGGCACAGAGCCCAGGTAGACCTCCTGCTCCTTGATGTCGCGGATCGATTGGACGCCGGTGGCGGCGTCGGTGTCGTAGGTGACGAGACGGACAGTGATCTTGATGGGCACGTCGAAAGTCATGCCGCGCTCGACACATTCCTCGACGGTGTACTTCGGCTCGCCAAAGGTATAACGGACGAACTCCAGGAAACAGGTATTGTTGAAGTCGGAAATAGGGAAAATACTTTTGAAAATGGCCTGGAGACCGAGGTCCTCGCGCTGGTCGGCCTCCACATCCCGCTGCAGAAACTTTTCATAGGAAATCCGCTGCATGTCGATAAGATGCGGGATTTCAACAATGGGCTTGATTTTGGAGAAATTCTTCCGGACTCTGTTCATTGTCTTCATCAAGCAATGCCCTCGTCTAAAGGTTCCGGTGCTACCGGAATGGAGTGAGTGGTGCATGTGGTGCGCCCGGGCGGGAAATGGCGGCTGGCGAAACCAGAGTCCCGGGGGCGGCAAAAAATTTAAAAATATTCCGTAAACAGGCGAAATTGTGTCGCAGATCCCATGCGGTCCATTGAAACGCAATAACGCTACGGAGGGGGGAAACCCCTCCGTAGCGTCCTGCGTGCCTTATGGGTCTGGCCAGGTCGGTCCGGCCAGGGAACAGCAAAAACTGCCAGAGACTACTTGACCTCGACGGTACCGCCGGCGGCTTCGATCTTGGCCTTGATGTCGGCGGCCTCTTCCTTGGTGACGCCGTGCTTGATGGGCTGCGGAGCACCCTCCACCAGTTCCTTGGCTTCTTTCAGACCAAGGGAAGTGATGGCGCGGATCTCTTTGATGACGTTGATCTTCTTGTCACCGGCGGCAGCCAGGATGACGTCGAACTCGGTCTTTTCCTCGGCAGCGGCGGCAGCCTCGGCCGGAGCGGCGCCTGCGGCGGCAACAGCCACCGGAGCGGCGGCGGAAACACCGAACTTCTCCTCGAGCTCCTTGATCAGCTCGGAGAGCTCGAGAACGGTCATATTGGAGATGAAATCGATAACATCTTCTTTGGTTACAGCCATGTTCTTTCCTCCTGACGGATAGATTTGAGCGAACAGCTCTTAATTCTCGGTTTGTCCCTTCTGGTCGTTGATGGCCTGCAGCGCGTACAGGAAGGTACGCGGCACGCCGCTGAGCACCCGAACGAGGCCGGTGGGAACGGCATTGAGCACGCCCAGCAGCTGGCCCAGAAGAACTTCCTTGCTGGGCAGTTTGGCAAGTGCCGCGAGATCTTCACTGGACAGCACTTTGCCGTTGAGCACAGCGGACTTGATTTCGAGTTCGGGATGGTCCTTTGCGAAATCGGTCAGCACCTTGGCAGGGCCGACGGGATCCGAAAACGAAACGGCGATGGCCGTGGTCCCGGAGAAATGCTCCGAGAGGCTCTCGAATTCGGTTCCTTGCACCGCTCTGGTCAGCAGGGTGTTCTTGGCGACCTGAAATTCCGCATCCTTGTCCCGAAGACCGCGGCGCAGTTCCTGCATCGCCGATACTTTCAAGCCACGATAGTTGGCGACCACGGCGATCTGGGCCTTGCCGAACTTCTCGCCCAGTGCCTGGACTATCGATGCTTTTTCATCGCGGTTCAAACGATTGCCCTCCTAGAAAATTACTGTTTCAGAAGCCTCGCGGCTCCCACCCTGGAGAGCAGGAACGGAACTGAGGGGGTCACTACCGAGAAAAAAGAAGCCTTGCGGCTGTTGGAAAGAAGGGAGATGCGCACCCATGTACCCATTACTCCTTGCATTCACCGCTTGTCTCGGCAGGTCGGCATTCCCCTTGGGAGGAGAGCCGATTAAACAGTTACGTACCTGCTGTCTCCGACACCATGTATATTGAAACGGCCAAAGGCGGAGCCACGCTCCGCCCTGGGTAGCCGTTGTGGATCGGTCGGCACCCCGGGAAAGCGGGTGCCTGGCTGATTAGGCCCTCTTCAGAATGGTCCGCAGGTTCAGCGGATCGATCTTGACGCCTATCCCCATGGTGGTGGAAAGGCTGATGCCCTGCAGGTAAACGCCCTTGGAGGAAGAGGGTTTGAGCTGGATGATCTTGTCCACGAAGGCCAGGATGTTGTCCCGCAGCTTTTCGGGACCAAAGGATGCCTTGCCGAGCATGGCGTGGACGACGCCGGCCTTGTCGACCCGGAAATCGATCTTGCCGCTCTTAACGTCCTTGACCACCCGACCGACATCGAAGGTCACGGTGCCCAGCTTGGCGTTGGGCATGAGGTTGCGGGGACCGAGGATACGACCGATCTTGCCGACGGTACCCATCATGTCCGGGGTGGCGATGGTACGGTCGAACTCGAGCCAGCCGTTCTTGATCTTGTCGACCAGGTCATCGCCGCCTGCGAAATCGGCGCCGGCATCGAGGGCCTCCTTCTCCTTGTCGCCCTTGGCGAAGACCAGCACCCGGATGACCTTACCGGTACCATGCGGCAGAACGACGGAGCTGCGCACCATCTGGTCGGCATGACGCGGATCAACCCCGAGGTTGAGCGCGATATCGACGGACTCGTCAAACTTGGCGAACTTGCCCTTCAGGGCCCATTCCAGCCCTTCTTCCAGTTCGTACACCTTGGTGGTGTCGATGCCGGCAAGGATGTTCCTGTAATTCTTTCCTCTCTTGGCCATGACCGTACTCCGCTTTGGCTTTATAGCTGTTCATGCGGACCAGCTGGGGAGAATTCCCGTCGGGCGGCAAATGCCCGCACTTCCTGCTGATCGTTTTTTGTTATAATTTTAATGACAAAAATTACTCGACCACCGTCAAACCGATGCTGCGGGCCGTTCCCTCGATGATCCGCATGGCGGTGTCCACATCGTAGGCGTTGAGATCTGGCATCTTGAGGGTGGCGATTTCGCGGATCTTCTCCCGGGAAATATCGCCGGCGCGCTCGCTTTTGGGGTTGCTCGAACCGCTCTTCAGACCGGCGGCTTTTTTGAGCAGTACCGAGGCCGGCGGCGTCTTGGTGATGAAGGTGAAGGAACGGTCCTGGTAAACCGTGATGATCACCGGAATGATGGTGTCGCCTTCGTTCTGGGTCCGGGCGTTGAAAGCCTTGCAGAACTCCATGATGTTGACGCCATGCTGACCGAGAGCCGGACCGACCGGAGGAGACGGGTTTGCCTTACCTGCCGGAATCTGAAGCTTGATATAACCAGTTATTTTCTTAGCCATTACTGTCTCCTGAACTCTAAATCAAAACACATGGCAAGATCTCTGCTTCCATGTGAACAAACACCCGCTGAGGCCTGCACGGCGACAGGCAGAAACCACGGTGCCAACCCCAGCGGTGGCTCTCTTCTTCCTTGGTCAATCGGCGGAAACCTGAACGAATTCGAGTTCAACCGGCGTGCTGCGGCCAAAGATCGAAACCATCACCCGCACCCGCCCCTTGTCTGGGAAAACCTCGTCGACGGTTCCCTGAAAGTTGGCGAAAGGACCATCGATGACCCGCACCGTGTCGCCCACTTCATAGATGACCTTGGGCTTCGGCTTGAGGGCACCGTCTTTGATGCGGCCAATGATCTTCATGGCGTCGGCATCGGGGAGCGAAGGCGGGTTGCGGTCACCACCAACGAAACCGGTTACCTTGGGAGTAGAGCGCACGGTATGCCAGGTTTCATCGGTGAGGATCATATTCACCAGAATGTAACCTGGAAAGAACTTGCGCTCACTGGTCCGCTTCGAGCCCTTGATCATCTCGAGAACCTGCTCGGTGGGCACCAGAATCTCGCCGAACATTTCTTCCTGTCCGGCGTTCCTGATCCGCTCCATGAGGTTCGCCTTCACCTTCTCTTCGAAGCCTGAGTAGGTGTGGACTATGTACCATTTTCGTGACATTATAGGCTACCTTCTCTCGACCAAACGGAGCGCCGATCCTCGATTACTGCAGTATGTAACCGACAAGTTTGCCGAGCAGGAGATCCACCGCCCCCAAGTACAGGGAAAAGAGGACCACCAGGAAGATGACGACTCCAGTGGAAGCCAGAGTGGTCTTCCGGGTGGGCCAGACGATCTTTTTAAACTCGGCCTGAACCTCGGCGGTAAATTCCTTGATCCGGGCCGGTGTAAATTTCGAAGCTGCCGCCTCTTCCGGTTCCCTGTCAGCCCCTGGGGACTTTGCTTTTTTCGTGGCCACCATTGCTCTTGTCAGCTCCGCAAAACGTCACTCCGCCGAAGGTTTACCGGCCCAACTCGTTGGGCCGGTGCGTGTCCCGGCGCCTGAAGCCATTGCCTCATGATCCTGGATCCGCACCCTGTCGCAGAAAAGAACAATTTCACAAACCGTTTCTTCGGTTGTGAAATTGCCTGTTGCCTGGGTCATGCAAAAGACAGCGGTTCAGGATTGGCAGGCCAGGAGGGACTCGAACCCCCAGCCCCCGGATTTGGAGTCCGGTGCTCTACCATTAGAGCTACTGGCCTACCGGATTACTTTGTCTCTTTATGCGGGGTATGGGTCCGGCAAAAAGGACAAAACTTTTTGAACTCGAGCTTCTGCGGAGTATTTCTCTTGTTCTTGGTGGTGGTGTAATTCCTGCGTTTGCAGTCTTTACAGCCGAGGGTGATGATATCTCGCATGCTTCAAACTCCTGTGCGTTACGGGCGATCCATCGTTACGCAAGAATTTCGCTGATAACGCCGGCGCCCACGGTCCGGCCGCCTTCGCGGATGGCAAACCGCAGTTCCTTCTCCATGGCGATGGGGGTGATAAGCGTACCCTCCAGGGCGACGTTGTC
>JBFHWX010000131.1:0-9207 GCA_041599275.1 Desulfobulbales bacterium
GGATGGGTTCGTTTCGAAACAGGCAGCAGAGCCCGAAGCGGATCATGGTGGTACCTCGCCGGCCGCATCATACCCCTTTTTGAATCCTTCCCGGTAGCGGAGCTTGAGCAGTTCCGCGGTAACCGGAGGTTCTTCGGCAAAGAGGCCGGTCTCGGCCTGGCGTTTGCCCGCCTCGAAACCCATTCGGTAGGAGCTCTCCAGGGTTGCCTCAGGTATGCCGCGGTTACCGTCGATGAGCAGGACACAGCGGCGCACCAGAAAGAAGGCGGTGAGCACCAGAAGAATCTGCAGGAGCCCTAGGCCGAAACGGCGGTGGGCCGGGATTTTTTTCTTTTCAAGCATAGCAGCCATCGGTCATCATGAAAGAGCGCAGGTACGCAATACCTGCTTCCAGAGTAGCAGAAACCTTCCCTGAAAACCACAGCTCGGCGGTCCTGGCCATGGACGAAAAGATCCGCATCGGCGTCTCCTCCTGCCTGCTCGGCAATTCGGTGCGCTACGACGGTGGCCACCAGCATGATCCCTACATCACCGGCACCCTGGGCCGGTACTTCGAGTTCGTGCCGGTGTGTCCTGAGGTGGAGTGCGGCCTGCCGGTGCCCCGGGAGGCCATGCGGTTGCAGGGCGATCCCAACAGTCCGCGGCTGGTCACCTTCCGCACCGGCATCGACCACACCGACCGGCTCCTTGCCTGGGCCAGGCGGCGGGTGGCGGAGCTCGAAGGCGAAGATCTGCACGGCTTCATTTTCAAGAGCAAGTCGCCGAGCTCCGGCATGGAACGGGTCAAGGTCTACATCGGCGACGGACAGCCGAGCCGGGTCGGGGTCGGCCTCTTCGCCAGGGAGTTCATGCGCCGCTTTCCTCTGCTGCCGGTGGAGGACGAGGGCCGGTTGCACGATGTCGGCCTGCGGGAGAACTTCATCGAGCGGCTCTTTGCCTCCGGCCGCTGGCGGCGCCTGAAAAATGACGGCGCGAGCCGGGGGGGCTTGGTGGCCTTTCATGCCGCCCACAAATTGCAGCTCATGGCCCACAGCGAGAAGCACTACCGGGCCCTGGGCCGGCTGGTGGGCGGGGTGGCCGAGCGGCAGTTGGCCGAGGTGGTCAAAGAGTATGAACAAACTTTCTTCACCGCCATGGCCCTTGGTTCGACGGTGAAGAAGAATTGCAACGTGCTCCAGCACATGATGGGCTATTTCAAAAAAATACTGAGCGCCGACGAAAAAAAGGAGTTGCTCGAGCTCATCGACCGGTACCGGGCCGGGTGGCTGCCGCTTCTCGTGCCGCTCACCCTGCTTCGCCATTACGTGCGCAAATACGGGGTGGAATACCTGGCCGGCCAGACCTATCTCGAACCCCATCCCCTTGAGCTCAAACTCCGCAACCATGCCTGAAACCGCCACTGCCAGAAAGGTGCTGGTCACCGGCGCCACCGGCTACATCGGCCGCCGCCTCGAAGAACGGCTGCGGAACCGAACCGATCTGTCCCTTCGGTTGCTGGTCCGCAACCGCCACAAAGTGCGGCCGGAGGTGCGCGAACAGGTGGAGGTGGTGGAGGGCGACACCTTTGATCTCGAGGCTCTAAGCCGGGCCCTGGCCGGAGTGGAGGTCGCCTTCTACCTCATCCATTCCATGGGCGGCGCCGGGGATTTCGAAGAGCGGGACCGGAAGAGCGCCGAGAACTTCAGGAATGCCTGTATCAAAGCCGGGGTGCGGCGCATCGTCTACCTGGGTGGCCTGGGTGTGCGGCAGACGGCAAGCCCGCACCTGAGAAGCCGGATCGAGACCGGCGAAATCCTCTCCGGCCGCGCGGACCAACTGCAGACCGTCTGGCTGCGGGCCGGGGTCATCATCGGCGGTGGCTCCGCTTCCTTCGAGATCATCCGCAACCTGGTGCAGAAGCTGCCGCTCTTGGTCGTGCCCCGCTGGGTGGCAACCCGTACCCAGCCCATTGCGGTGGACGACGTGCTGGCCTATCTCGAGGCCGCCCTTCACCTGCCGGCCTGTGGCAGCCTGGTGGTGGACATCGGTTCCGAGACCATGAGTTTTGGCGCCATGCTGGAGCGGGCCGCCCGGGTCATGGGCTTGAAGCGTTTGCTGTTGCCGGTGCCGGTGCTCTCACCCCGGCTCTCCTCCTACTGGCTGGTGCTCTTCACGCCGGTGCCCTTTTCAATGGCCGCTGCCCTGGTGGAGGGCCTGAAGTCGGAAACCGTTCTGCAGAACGACCTGGCAAGCCGGTATTTCCCGGAGATCACGCCCATGGGTTACGAACGGGCGGTGGCCGCCGCTGTCGACGAGATGGAAGGCGACCAGGTGCTGAGCCGCTGGTGCGACTCCAGCGCCAGTGCTTTCTGCGACATCCTGGGCATGGACGAGCCGGGGGATGCCATCCTCCGCGACCGGCGGGTGGTGGAATTGCACGGCGTGCCGGCAGCCGCCGTTTTCCGCTCGGCCTGCCGCATAGGCGGCGAAACCGGTTGGTTCCGCTACCACCTGCTCTGGCGGTTGCGCGGCGTTTTCGACAAGCTGGCGGGCGGTTACGGCCTTGGCCGGGGGCGGCGCAGCGGCCGCGAACTGCGGGTGGGCGACGGGCTCGACTTCTGGAAAGTGGCGGACATCAGGGAAAACAAACGCCTTTTGCTCCTGGCCCAGATGAAGCTGCCGGGTCGGGCCTGGCTCGAGTTCGACATCGAGCCCGACCGCCTGGTGCAGACCGCCCACTTTCATCCCCGTGGACTGCTGGGCCGACTCTACTGGTATCTGGTGCTGCCCTTCCATGAACTGGTGTTCCGCGATCTGGCCCGGCAGATCGTCGCCCGGGCCGAGAAAATCGAGGTGGAGGGCGGACCGCGCCCGGATCTTGACGGGCCTCCGGAAAAGAGCTAGAGTCAGCCCACATACTTTTCAGGTGCCCCGCAAGGGGAGAATAGGGAATCCCGTGCAAACCGGGAACGGGCCCGCCGCTGTAACCCCGCCGGCCGCGCACAGAGCGCCGCCGGAACCCGCCGATCATCGTGCGCCACTGGCAGTTGCCGGGAAGGTCGTCGGCCGGGAGGGGGAGTCAGAAGACCTGCCTGAAAACCGAAAAACCTTCGCGGCTGAAGGTCTTTTTCGTTATTCCGTGGAGAAAGCAAGGGCGATCCCCGGGTCGATGGTATATCGATCCGGGGATTTTTTTTTCGACCAGGGACCGGCGCCGGATGTCTGGCCAATCGATGAGCAGAATGGAGAAGAAGAGATGAAACTCGACGAACGGATGCAGGCTCGGATGGTGGTTTTCGGAGTGAACGACTGGGACGGCTTTCAGGCACTGCTGCGGGCGCTGCTGCCTGGTGATGCGCGAGGACGGGACAACAGGGGATTGCTGGAAGGTGACCAAAGCCGCGACAGGATGAGTATGAGCGGGCGCTGAGTGGCTATCGCCCTGCTGTGCCTGCACATGGATTTTTTTACAGAAGGTCCATGCGCTTGGAGAGGTATTCCTGGCGGGCATTGACTTGGGCGGAGATGCGAGTGTCGTTGAGTTCCTCGAAGGCATTCCTGGCCAATGCAACGATAGATCGGTCGAGCGAATTGTTGTCTGCCATATCCTTAATAATCCGTAACGCCTCGGTGCCGTTCATGCCTTTGCGGTAGGGCCGGTCCTCGGTTATCGCAGTGAAGACGTCGGATACCGCCATGATTCGGGCGCCCAGAGGTAATTCCGCGCCCTTGACGTGGAAAGGGTAGCCGTTTCCATCGATTCGTTCGTGGTGGAAGGAGGCCCATTGATTGATAGTGTGCATGCTGGAGATACCCTCCATCAGGCGGTAGGAGTGGTAGACGTGTCCCTTGATGACACTGAACTCCTCTTTGTTGAGTGGGCCAGGTTTGTTAAGTATTTCCAGTGGAATTGCCAGTTTGCCAATGTCGTGGAGATACCCTGCTATTTGCATCATCACGCATTCGGTGTCCGAGAAATCCATGAGCCGGGCCAGTGCGGTGGAAACCGCGCTGACCCCGGCTGAATGGACGGCGGTGAAGGGGCTTCTGAAATCAATAATGTGGCTGTAAATTTTGGAGACGGCCACGAGGCCGATCAAGTCCAGTTGTTGCTGTGGATAGATGGCACGGTCGACGATGATCTGTTGGATTTCGCTGGAAGTGATATCCAGCCAGAAATTTTCCTTAGCAGCCAGTTCTTCGAACAGGGAGATGAGATCCGGGGCAAACATTTCGCCCGAGTGGTCTCTCACGGTTTTTAAAATATGGTCTGTCTGGCTGAGAATATGACGCTGACGGTCGATCAATATCTCGATACGGTCGGCCAGGTGCAGAATGTGCGAGGCGAGGGGGACTGCTTCGCCTCCGTGCTCTCTTCCTTTACCACCGGCCCAGGGCCGGTGGTGGTGGCGAATGATCGGAGCGACCCCGGAGAAGAGAGGGAAATCGTTGATGAGAAGGTAGCCCCGCTCGGCATGGGCTGTGAGATCCATGTGTTCAAATTCCAGAGCGGCATATTTTTCGTGTTCCGAAAAAGCACCGATGTCGTGCATGATTGCTGCCCAGAACAAATCATCCTGGGCTCCCCTGTCCATGCCGGCCGTTTCCGCCAGTTGGTTGCAGAGAAAGGCCACTCTGAGGTGGTGGTTAGCCACCCGGGGGCTTATATAGTCGAAGACCTTGCAGAGAGAGATCATGATCTCCGAGAGTTTGAACTGGTGGACCTTTTTCAGCATCGGGTGATGACTCTCCGTTTTTGTGGGTGTGAGGTGCAGTAACATAGCAGTAACATGAAAGATGCGAAGCCTCAGACGTTGCTCGCGTTCCTCCGCTGCGAATCTTTCTTGACAGATTCTGTTCGGTTCTTGGTGGCTCGGGGCTCAGAGCACCCCGTGATCGTTGAGGAAGGGGCCGTACTGTTTGTCGACCTTCTGGATATGGTTGATGAGCCAGGATTTCAGAAAATTGAAAAGATCGCTGGAGATCATGGTGCTGCCTTCTTGCAGCTTTTTCTGAAAGTCGAGCACGTTGGCCACCAGAGCGGCGTGGGCTTCCTTGTGGCGTTGGATTTCGGGGTAGTTGTGCTTTGCCATCAGACGCTCCTCCTCGGCGAAGTGGGAGGCGGTGTACTGGACGAGGTTGTCCAGGATTTTTTCCTGCACCTCCCTTGCCTTGCCGGTGCGCATCGCGCTATGCAGTTCGTTGATGTAGTTCACCAGTTTCTGGTGCTGGCGGTCGATTAGCATGATGTTGACCGAGAGGGACGGGGTCCATTCTATGAGGCGCGACCCGCCTTCCTTCGGCTGCGGCGCTGGCAGCGAAATTCCTTCGCCTCCGATCAGGGGACGGCCTGTCGTTGGTGGTTTGGCCTGTTGTGGGCCAAGGTTGAAGTGGGTCAGCATTTTTCTGAGTCCCGCGGCCTGCGCAAAGAGTTCCTCGGAGATGGCTGCGGCGGATTCTGCGCTCGCCGTATTCTGCTGGGTGGCAAGATCTATCTGTTCGAGGCCGATGCTCACTTGGCTGATGCCCTGCGCCTGTTCATGGGAGGCGGCGGCTATTTCCGCAACCAGGTCGGATGCCTTGCCGATGCTGACGGCGATCTCGGCGAGGGCGCTGGCCGATTGATCTGCGGTTTCCATTCCGTTTCTGGCTTTGGCGACAGAGCTTTCGATGAGTTCGGCTGTTTCCTTCGCTGCCTTGGCGCTTCGAGCCGCGAGATTGCGTACTTCTTCCGCCACCACGGCGAAGCCCTTGCCGTGTTTGCCAGCCCGGGCCGCTTCGACTGCGGCGTTCAATGCGAGGAGGTTGGTCTGGAAGGCGATTTCGTCGATCACCTTGATGATCTTTGAGATGTTCTGGCCTGCCTCGTTTACCTCCCGCATGGCGCGCACCATATTTTGCATGTGACTGTTGCCACTTTCGGCAGCGTCTCGGGCCTGGCTCGATATCTCGTTCGCTTGGGCGGCGTTTTCCGCGTTTTGCCTGGTCTGGCCGGCGATCTGGTTCATGGAGGCGGTGATTTGTTCAAGCGAGCTGGCGGTTTGGGTGGCAGCCTGGGACAGTGTCTGGCTGGTTCCGGAAACCTGCTCCGAGCCCGCCGCGATCTGTTCTCCGAAAAGCTGAAGCTGCGTCATGGTCTCGTTGAGTGCATTGTTGGCGCGGGCCAGGGGCACGCTGATCAGGCCATCGGTCTTGAAGGTGAAGTCGCCGTCGGCGAGTTTGTCGAAGGCGGTGAGAATTTCGAATTGCAGGCTGTCGGCAAAGGAATCCAGTGACCGGGCCAGGATGCCAAGTTCATCGGAGCGGTCCAGGCGCAGTCGGCTTCCGAGATTGCCCCTGCCCAGGTCAGCGATCATCGCCATCAGTCGGCGGATTGGCGCCAGGATCTTGACGGTTATGAAGAACCAGCAGCCGGCGGTGACCGCCAGCACCAGGCAGCCTCCGACAAGGAGCAGCAGCTTGAGGCGGGTGATCTTGGCCTGGGCCGCTGCTTCGTATAGGCCCACCGCCTTGTTCATTTCGGCGAGGAGAGAACCGTTGGTGGCGAGGATTTTGTCCGCCGCGGCCTGGAAGGCCTCTCCTTGATCGGTGGCGGTCAGAATCTGTTGGACCGCCTGTCCGAATTCTTTCCAGATGCCGTCCACCGTCTGGAGTTGGGCGGCGATGGCCGGCTCGGTGGTGGGCGGAATACGCAGTTCCTGGTCGCCTTGGCGGAGAGCACGGTGGGAGCGTTCGAAAAGGGCTGCGGTGTTGGCGAGGGCCTTGCTGTTGGCTTCGGCGTCGAGTCCGGCCTGGATGGCGAGAACCTCTTTGCTCATCTTCTGGGAGAACATCCGTTGGCGTCCTGCCACATTGATCACTCTGGCGTCCTGTTCCTGGGCGCCCAGAAAGACATGGGTGGCGGTGGCGAGGGTCAGGGCGGTGAGGCTCACTAAACCGATCAGGCCAACGAGCAGACCTCGCAGGCCGATGCCGGTGCCTTTCTGTGAGGGGGGCCGGGAGGGAGTCGCGGACGCCATTGTGAAATCTCCTTGATAATTGAGCTGTTGACGTTTGTCGGAGTCGAAGCGAAAGGGAGGGCGCAACGACCCTGGCAGGGAGCGCATGGCAGCGGTCGGTTACAGGTCGCCCGTCTTCTCGAGCAGGTATTCGGCTGCCGTGTAAGAGGCGACAATCAGGGCAATCCAGATGATCAGAAGCACGTAGCTCATGTTTTTCTCCTGTACAGGTGTGATCAGTACATTTTCTCCGCCGACTCCCCCCGCAGCAGCTCTTCGGCGGAGATCGGGCGGGCGTCCATCTTGCGCCAGAAATAGGCGATGTAAAGCAGCACGAAGGGCACGGCCAAGGCCACGTAGCTCATGGCGGTAAGCGTGTAGTGGCTGCTCGAGGCGTTGTAGATGGTGAGGCTCGACTGCAGGTCGAATGTCGATGGGTAGAAGGGGGTGTTGTTGAAACCGGCGGTGAAAAAGATGGCCAGCGCCGTCAGCACCGTGCCCAGGCCGCTCGGCCAGATGCCGCGCACCGAACTGGTGCGCCGGGTGAGCATCGCGCCGCTCACCACCAAAAGGAGGCCGACCGCGAGCAGGCCGGGCAACGCCGGCAGGGCGATCAGATTGTTGAGGTACTTGCCTTTTTCCATCACCACCTGGCCGGAAGCCTGGTCCACGGCAAAGCCTTCCATGATGAGGAGAGTGACCAGCACGTAGAGCAGAAACGGCAGGGCCAGCACCAGGTTGGTGAAGGCGGCCTTGCGCAGGCGGGCCTCCATCTTGAAGAGATCCGGGTGGCGGAAGTCGATGTTGTTCAGCAGATACTGGGCGCCCAGGATCCGGGCCAGGAAGACCAGGAAGACGCCCAGCGAGAGGTTGAACACCGAGAACGCCGCCTCCAGCCCCCGCAGCGGGTGCTGCCAGGTGACCAGGTTGAATTCGGAAAGGGAAAAGCGCGAGCCGGTGAAGAAGGTGCCCACCGCGGCGCCGATCAGCAGCAGGCCGAGGGTGCCGTTCAGCAGCAGGAATTTGTCGTAGAGCGCGGTGCCCAGCAGGTTGCCGGGCTTGCGGCGGAACTCGAAGCTCACCGCCTGCAGGATGAAGGTGAAGAGAATGGCGATCCAGACCCAGTAGGCGCCGCCGAAGCTCGTCGCATAGAAGAGCGGAAAGGCGGCGAACAGGGCGCCGCCGAAGAGCACCAGGGTGGTGAAGGTGAGCTCCCACTTGCGGCCGATGGAGTTGGCGATGGCGTTTCGTTCCATGTCGTTCGAAGCGGTGGTCACCAGATGGGTCTGGCCGCCCTGCACGAAGGTGAGGAAGATGAAGAGCGAGCCCACCAGGGAGACGATGATCCACCACAGTTCCTGGAGCTGGTGAAGGGGAAGATTTCCGAACATCAGCGCACCTCCGGTCCTTTTCTGATTTGGTTGAGCATGATCCGCACCTCGGCCACCAAGAGCGTGGTGAAGAGGGCGAGAAACATGAAGAAGGTGGTCTGCACGGTGGCGGTGGTCAGGTTGCTGCGGGCCACGGTGACCGGCAGCATGCCTTCGATGGTCCAGGGCTGGCGGCCCACCTCGGCCACCACCCAGCCGGCCTGGCCGGCCACATAGCCCAGGAAGAGCGAAAAAATGCCCAGGACCAGCAGCCATTTCTGCTCGGCCAGGTTTCGTTTATAGGAGAAGTAGAGGTAGGCCAGGAAGAGGGCCGGAAACAGGGTGCCGAGGATCACCATGATCCGGAAGGAGTAGAAGGAAAGCGCCACCGGTGGCACCGCCTCCTCGGGGCTCTTGAGGTAACCGTAGCCCAGGTAGGGGCGGAGCTCCTCGAAATTGGTCCGGGCCGCCTGGGCCGCCGCCTGGTCGCCGGCCCGCTCGGCCTTCTTGTACTCCTTGAGCAGCGCGATGGCGGTTTGGCCCTTTTCCATCTTTTTGCCCACCGACAGGATTTTTTGCTCCGGGTTGCCGTAGACCAGGTCGTTGATGCCGGGTACGAAGGAGCCGAAATCTCGGTTGGCGAGAAACGACAGCATGCCCGGGATCTCGATCTTGAAGAAGAAGGGTTCGAGCTCGTCCCCCGGCCGCTTGGCCGGGTTGGGCACCCCCATGGCCACCAGGCCGGCGTTTTCCCGGCCGTCGTAGAGGCCCTCGATGGCAGCGAGCTTCATGGGCTGCACCCGGGCCACGGTGTGGCCGGATTCGTCGCCGCTCACCGCCACAAAGGAGGCCGAGAGAAA
>JBFHWX010000132.1:0-9152 GCA_041599275.1 Desulfobulbales bacterium
ATGAAAAACACCAGCCCTGCGCCATTCCGCTTGCTCTGCTCCGAAACAGGCTCCGTGCTCTCCATCGCCCTCTTGGCCATCCTGGCCCTGAGCCTGATTGGCTTCTCCCTGTCACGGACCACGGTCACCGACACCCGGATCGCGGCCAACGACAAGCAGGAAAAACGCTCCTTCGCCGCCGCTGATGCCGGTCTGCAGCATGGCATCGAACATGCCCGCACCAACTTCAGAAACATCAACACCATTTTCGCCACCAATAACGGCGTCGTGTTCAACGGCACCCCCTTCGACACCGGCAGCTACACGGTACAGATCTATGACAACAACGATGGCGATGGAAACTTGATGAGTGATTCCGACAGAATGGTCTACGTGGACTCAAGGGGTATCGTCAACAACGTCGGCAGCGGCATCCTCGCCCTAGTGCAGATCGACTCCCCCCCGGTGTCACCAGACTCGGCGCTCTCGATCTACGGCCGGACCGCCAATGTCTTCATGAACTCGAACAACAACCCGAACCGAACAGTGAGCGGCCTCGACCATGACCTGCCGAACTTCAATTGCAACGGTAAATCAGCATGCTACAACAGCGACAATGGCGACCCCGGCGCGACCGGCATCAAGATGTCGGCTGGCCCCCCCAATATTAACATCACAGACGTCGACACCAGCTCAGCCAAGAACAACAATCCAAACACCGACGGCACCCCGGCTCTCGACGTGGGCACGGGCGAAGACCCCCAACCCTGGATCGACATCGCCCAGATGCTGAAGGAGCAGGCCACCTGGATCTATACCGGCGGCGGCTCAAACAGCAGCGGCCGGGACGACAACAACAACCTCTGTCCCAGCCGGACGAACCCCGGCATCATGTACATTTCCCGCCAGACCAATCTGCAGGCAAGCATGAACTGCGCAGGCTTCCTGGTCATCGAGCAAGGGCTCGAAATTCGAGGCAACTTCTATTTCGAGGGAGTCGTCATCATCCTCAACAACAATACCAACGGCAACCCCGCCTTCAACATCAGCGGCGGCTCCACCACCATTTACGGATCGGTGATCGCCGCCACCCGTGATCCGGTGACCGTCGACCTGCGCGGCACATCATCCATCCTCTTCAGCAGCCAGGCGATCAGAAACCCGCCGGAAGCCACGAACACCTCTGATCCGCAGACCTGGAAGGAATATGATTTCTGAACGTTTTGCTCCCCGCTGCACCGACCGGACGGCAGCAGCTTCCTTTGACCGTGGTCGCCTTTAGAGGTTTCTCCCCACCGCGCCCCTTACACCCGACGTCCTCTACCTGGGGAAAGGTACCGACTGATGCAGAGTGGCCATTGTTTTCTGTACCACCGGCGGGATTTCCGGGACCGCAAGCTCGGTCCACCATTGCGGAACAGCCCCCTTGTTTTTCTGCTTAAGCTCCATCTCCAAAAAAAGTATCTCCTCTTGGGCCTGCTGGATGCTCTCCTGGATTATGGGCAGCAATTGAACCAATCCCTCTTTCAGGTTCATGTTGAAAGCATCCAGATGGCCCTTGAGCTTTGAAATATGGTATTCTTTCTGGGCAAGATAGAATTCTCTGTTTGCCTGTTCCTGCCCTTCTCCCTCGGTCTCGGGCACCTTATGGATACTCTGTACCTGATTCTGGTTGAACCCGACCTGCCCCTCGTACTGCATGAAGTAAATCTTGCCGCCATCCATCCAATACCACGGTGTGGTAAACGAATTGCCGTTCTTCAGGCTGATAAGATAGGCTGCGGGGGCGGTTCCGGCTGATAAAAGGAAAAGGCATCCGAGCAATGTGGTCGCTACGAGTTTCATGTCAATCTGTCCCGGGGAAGAAAAGAGGCACCTTTTGGATATGAAAAATATAGAACATAAACATTTTTTTCTCTTTTTTTCCAGTTCAAGCTCGTTCTTTTTCCGCCAGCACACTCCTGCCACCTTCGAAAAGAGCCTTGACCGCAAAGAAAATCCATAGTATCAAACCTTCCATCGTTTGGGTGCTCTTAACCGAGCTTGAAAGGGAACTCCGTGCGAATCGGAGACGGGCCCGCCGCTGTGACCGGGGACGAATCCCGCAGAATGCCACTGGTTAAAAAAACCGGGAAGGCGCGGGAGGAGGAAGAACCGGGAGTCAGAAGACCTGCCGGAACGATACATACTGACGCGCGCCCCCGAGGCCAGGGGTTGCCGGCTGATCGGGCGGATAAAAAAGGGATATCCCCGGATCGATGTTTTCATCGGTCCGGGGATTTTTTTTTGCTCTTTTTCCTGGCCCAAGGACACACGGAGCTCGAAATCGCACCCGATGTTACCGAACAAACCGAAAAAAATTCTGCTGCTGCGGCATTTCAGCACCGGCCCCCGGTGGGCCGGGCGCTATCTCGGCAGCACCGACGTGGACGTCGCTCCGTGGAACGACCAGCACTTGCGGGCGTTGGCCGCGGCGGTGGCTCGCTTCCGGCCCGCCGCTTTTTTTTCGAGCCCGCTGCGCCGCTGTGGCCAGACCGCTGGAGCCCTGGCTCCCTGCCTCGGCCGACCGGTTTTCGAGGAAATGAACGACCTCCGGGAAGTGGCCTTCGGCCGCTGGGAAGGCAGGACTTTTTCCGAAATCGTTGCCGCCGACCCGGAACTGGTGGCGGACTGGAGCCGGGGCGAAGATGCTTTTGCCTTTCCCGGCGGTGAATCGTTGCGAGATTTCAGAGCAAGAGTGCGGCGGGCCGCCGACAATCTTGCCGCCCGGCCCGAAGACAGTTTGCTCCTCGTCACCCATGGCGGGGTGATCCGCGCCCTGATCTGCCACTTTCTCGGCATCCCGGCGAAGAACCATCTACTCTTCGAGGTGCACCCCGGCTCCCTTGCTGTCATCGAGCTCTTCGATGGTGGCGGCGTGCTCACCGGGCTCAACCTCGGCCTTGACCGGGAGGAGGAATAGAATCATGGCCCGCATCATACTCATCACCGGCGGCTGCCGCAGCGGCAAGAGCCGTTTGGCCCAGGAAAAGGCCGAAAAACTGCCCGGTTGCAAGCTCTTCGTGGCCACCTGCCCGCCCCTCGATGCCGAGATGCGGGCACGGATCCAGCGCCACCAGAGGGAGCGGGAAGCAAGGGGCTGGCTCACCGCCGAGGAGGAACTTGATCTGGCGGGCCTCCTCGCCAGCCGGCCAGAGGCCGAAGTGGTGCTCGTCGACTGCCTCACCCTCTGGGTCAACAACCTGCTCTTTACAGCGGATTGTCAAAAAGACATCGGAGAGGACGAGATGAGCGCAGCGGCCCGCGTTCTGGTCGAGGCCTGCCGCCGGCACCCCGGCACCGTGCTGCTGGTCACCAACGAGGTGGGCATGGGCATCGTGCCGGAAAACGCCCTTGCCCGCTCCTACCGGGATCTGGTGGGGCGCTGCAACCAGGTGGTTGCCGCGGCCGCCGACGAGGTTTATCTGGCGGTCTGCGGCCTGCCGCTGCCGGTGAAAACCAGCGGTGGCGGCTGACTCTTTTGCCCAACGCGTCTGACTGGTCGGACCGGTCCGACGACGTGCACCCCGCGTTTACCAAGGAGAACCCCATGCAATTGTTCGAACAGACCCTCTCGCAAATCGTGCCCCAGGACCAGCAATGGCGCGGCCGGGCCAAGGAGCGCCTCGACAACCTGGCCCTGCCCCACTGGTCGCTGGGCCGGCTCATGGACCTGGCCCTCGACCTCGCCGGCATGACCCGCTCCATGACGCCGCCGGTAGGTCGCAAGGCTGTGGTGACCATGGCCGGCGACCATGGGGTGACCAACGAGGGGGTGAGCAAGTTTCCCAGGGAGGTGACACCGCAGATGGTCGCCAACTTCGTGCGCGGCGGCGCCGGCATCAACGCCCTGGCCCGCCAGGCCGGGGCCGAGGTGGTCGTGGTCGACATGGGGGTGGCGGCGGACCTCTCGCAACTCGCGCAAACCGGCAAAATCATCGACAAGAAGGTGGCCCTCGGCACCGCCAACATGGCAACCGGGCCGGCCATGAGCCGCGACCAGGCGGTGCGCGCCATCGAGGCCGGAATCGAGGTGGCGAACCTGCTCGGGGATACCATCGACCTCTTCGGCACCGGCGACATGGGGATCGGCAACACCACGCCTAGCGCGGCCATCGCCGCCACCCTCGCCGGCTGCACGGTGGAGGAGGTGACCGGCCGCGGCACCGGGCTGGACGACGGGCAGCTGGCCCACAAGATCGCAGTGATCAAGAAATCGCTGGCCGTCAACCGGCCAGATCCCCAGGACGGTCTCGACGTGCTGGCCAAGGTGGGTGGTTTCGAGATCGGTGGCATTGCAGGCCTCATCCTGGGCGCCGCGGCCCAGAAAAAACCGGTGGTGGTGGACGGCTTCATCTCCACCGCCGGAGCGCTCATCGCCCACGCCCTGGCTCCCGCGGTGAAGGACTACCTCATCGCCGCCCACCGCTCGGTGGAACAGGGCCACCGGATCATGCACCAGCACCTGGGCTGCGAGCCCTTTCTCGACCTCAACCTGCGCCTCGGTGAAGGCACCGGCGCCGCCATCGCCATGAACATCGTCGAGGCCGCGGCCCGGGTGCTCACCGACATCGCCACCTTTGCCGAGGCGGCGGTTTCCGAGTCGGACAAGTAGGACAAAAAACCGATGTTTTCCTTCTTCAGAAACATGGGCAACGCCTGGCGTTTTTTGACCATCGTGCCGCTGCCGGGCGGCGGTGAGGCCGGAGCCGCAGACCTCGGAAGAAGCGTCGCCTGCTTCCCGCTGGTCGGCCTGCTGCTCGGTCTTGTCGCTCTTGGGGCGGCCGGAGTTCTCCCCACCCTCTTCGGGCCGGAGCTTGCGGCGGCGCTCCTGGTCCTGCTCCTTGCCGGCGTTTCCGGCGGCCTGCACCTCGACGGCCTGGCCGATACCGCAGATGGTTTTTTGAGCGGCCGGGAGAGAAAAAAAATCCTCGAGATCATGCGGGACAGCAGGGTGGGCAGCATGGGGGTGCTGGCCCTCGTCTTCACCCTGCTCGTCAAGGTCGCGGCCCTGGCCGGCACAAGCGCCGACCGGCTGCCATGGGTGGTGCTGCTGATGCCGGTGGCGGGCCGCACCGCCATCGTGCTCTCCATGTTTTTTGTACCATACGCCCGTCCCGAGGGAGGTCTGGGCGCCCTCTTCTACCCGCCGCACCCCGGCCGCACCGCACTCCTTGCCGTACTCGTCTGCCTCGCCGCCGGCTTTTTCAGTTGCGGCCCGGCCGGCCTTGCGGCCTGCGGCGCCAGCTTTGCCGCTACCTTGTTTTTCTGTCTCTGGTGCCGACGGAAGATCGGCGGCGGCACCGGCGACACCTTCGGCGCCGCCTGCGAGCTGGCCGAGGCCACCGTTGCCGTGGCCCTTGCGGCCGCCCCCCTTGCCGGCCCCATCTTCCACCCCACCCTGATTCCTTAAAACGAACACTACGTTTTCACATCGAGAAAGGAGAACCAATGGTAACAAATCAGCTGCAACTGGCCGTGGCCAACACTATAAGCCCCGAGATGGAGGAGGTGGCCCGCCGCGAAGGCCTGGAGCCCGAGCTCGTCCGGGAGCGGGTGGCGGCCGGCCAGATCGTCATCGCCCGCGGCCGGTTCAACGACAAGTTGGTGGTGGGCATCGGCAAGGGGCTCGCCACCAAGGTGAACGCCTCCATCGGCACCTCAAGCGACGTCTGCGACGTGGAGCACGAGAAACGCAAGGCGCGGGTCGCCGAGGAGACCGGGGCCGACACCCTGATGGAGCTCTCCGCCGCCGGCGACCTCGACCATATCCGGCGGGAAGTCTTGAAGTCAGTCTCCCTGCCGGTGGGCAACGTGCCGCTCTACCAGGCCTTCTGCGAAGCGATCCAGAAGCACAAAAACCCGGCCAAGCTCGATCCCGAGCGCCTCTTCGACCTGATCGAGGAGCAGTGCGCCGACGGCATCGGCTTCATGGCCGTGCACTGCGGCATCAACCTCTTTTCGCTGGAGCGCATGCAGCACCAGGGCTACCGCTACGGCGGCCTGTGCTCCAAGGGCGGCACCCTGATGATCCAGTGGATGCTGGCCAATAACCGGGAGAACCCGCTCTTCGAGCAGTTCGAGCGGGTCTGCGCCATCCTCAGGAAATACGACACCGTGCTCTCGCTGGGTAACGGTATCCGGGCCGGCGCCATCCACGACTCCATGGACCGGGCCCAGATGGCGGAACTCATCCTCAACTGCGAGCTTGCCGAGCGCGGCCGCGAGCTTGGCTGCCAGACCATGGTCGAAGGCCCGGGCCACGTGCCGCTCGACGAGATCGAGGCCAATATCATCCTCCAGAAGAAGATGTCGGGCGACGCCCCCTACTACATGCTGGGGCCGCTCGCCTGCGACGTGGGCGCCGGCTGGGACCACATCACCGCGGCCATCGGCGCCGCCCAGAGTTCGATGCACGGGGCGGATCTCATCTGCTACATCACGCCGGCCGAGCACCTGGCGCTACCCAACGAGGAAGACGTGGCCGTGGGCGTGAAGACGGCGCGGCTCGCCGCCCACATCGGCGACGTGGTGAAATTGAAGGGCCGCGCCGACCGGCGCGACAAGCAGCTCTCCAAGGACCGCCGCGACTTCAAGTGGAACAAGCAGTTCGACAACCTGCTCTTCCCGGAGGATGCCAGAAAAATCCTCGAATCGCGCAAGAGCCTCTCCGACAAGGGCTGCTCCATGTGCGGCGAGTTCTGCGCGCTCAAAAACGCGGCGGTTTCCCTGAACGGCTTTCTGAAAGGCGACAAGTGCAACGGCTAGAAACCACTCTTCTCAGCCCGGCCGGCCACGGCGGCGACCGGCAGCGGTTTGCCGCCGCCAGCGGCCGGCAGCTTAACGAGATCCTCGACTTCTCGGCCAACATCAACCCGCTGGGGCCGCCGCCGGCGCTCAGGATGGCGGTGAACCGCCATCTCGCCGCGGTCTGCCACTACCCGGACCCCGAGGGCATTGAACTCCGCCTGCGGTTGGCCGCACGGCTCGATCTCGGCGCCGAAAGCATCGTGCTCGGCAACGGCGCCAGCGACCTCATCTTCGCCCTGCCCCGGGCCCTGCCGGTGCAGCGGGTCCTGGTAGAGGCGCCGGGCTACATCGACTACGAACGGGCGGCCCGCGCCGCCGGCCTGCCGGTGGAGTTTCTCCCCCTGGCCGAGGAAGACGGTTTCCGGACCGATCCGGCAGAGCTTGCCGCCGCAGTCACGGCCGGCGATCTCGTCTTTCTCGGCCACCCCAACAACCCCTGCGGCACCCTGCTCCACCGCGACCGGGTCCTTGACCTCATCCTGGCCTGGCCCGATGTTTTTTTCGTCATCGACGAGTCGTTTGTGGAGTTTGTCGAGGATTTTTGCACTATTTCCTTCATTTCCCGGCAGATGCCCGAAAACCTGGTGGTGGTCCGCTCGATGACCAAGTTTTACGGCATTCCCGGCCTGCGCCTGGGTTTTGCGGCGGGTACCGCCCCCACCATGGACCGGCTGCGGAGCCAGCTCGTGCCCTGGTCGGTGAACAGCTTGGCGCTTGCCGCCGGGGTCGTCGCCCTCGACGACCTCGCCTATGCCCGGTGCAGCCGCGACGCAGTGCGGGAGGCCCGGAAAAAACTTACGAAACTGTTAGAAAAAATCTCTGGACTCAAAATATTCCCCGGGGTTGCCAACTACCTGCTCCTGCGCCTGGACACAACAGCGGCCGACGCCACCCTGCTCGCCGACCTCCTGCTGCGCCAGCACGGCATCGCCATCCGGCCCTGCGCCAATTACGCGGGCCTCGACCAGCGGTATTTCCGGGTGGCGGTGCGAACCACGGAGGAAAACCAGCGGCTGGCGGCGGCCCTGGCCGATTTTTTCGAGCGGAACGCAACGGCCCTGAAAAAAGACAGCGCCCAGCTTCCCAGACCGGCCCAAAACAAACCGGCCTTCGGGCACAACCTTGCCGCAAGCATCCCGCCCGCGGCCGAAAGTACGTCTCTTCCCTCTTCTTCCGCCCCCCGGAAACGGAGACAAGCCAAAAAAATAATGGTGCAGGGGACGACCTCGAATGCCGGCAAATCGGTGCTGGTGGCGGCGCTCTGCCGCATCCTGCTGCAGGACGGCCTGCGGGTGGCGCCCTTCAAGGCCCAGAACATGTCGCTCAACTCCTACGTCACCCGGGACGGCGGCGAGATGGGGAGGGCCCAGGTGGTGCAGGCCCAGGCCTGCCGCCTCGACCCGGAGGTGCGGATGAACCCGGTGCTCCTGAAGCCCTCCAGCGACACCGGCAGCCAGGTGATCGTAAACGGCCGGCCCATCGCCTCCATGCAGGCGGCGCGCTACTTCGACTACAAGACGGAGGTGTGGCCAAAAGTAACCGCGGCCTTTGACGCGCTTTCCGCCGAGTTCGACGCCGTGGTGCTCGAGGGGGCAGGCAGCCCGGCCGAGGTCAACCTCAAGCGCCGCGACATCGTCAACATGCGGATGGCCCGCTACGCCCAGGCGCCGGTGCTGCTTGCCGGCGACATCGACCGCGGCGGCCTGTTTGCCTCCTTCATCGGCACCATGGACGTTTTCGAGGAATGGGAACGGCAGTTGGTGAAAGGCTTCATCGTCAACCGCTTCCGGGGTGACCGGGCGCTCCTGGGCGATGCTTACGGGTACGTGGAAAACTTCACCGGCGTGCCGGTGGTGGGCACCGTGCCCCATATCCGCGACCTGGGGCTGCCGGAGGAGGATTCGGTCTCCTTCAAGGCCGGACTCTACGATCCGCAGGAAAAAGGCGAGCGGCCGCTGGAGATCGCCGTGCTCGACCTGCCGCATATCTCGAACTTCACCGATATCGAGCCCTTCCTGGCCGAGCCCGACGTGCGGCTGCAGGTGGTGCGGCGGCTGGACGAGTTGCACAGGCCCGACGCGCTCATCCTGCCGGGCAGCAAGAACGTGATCTACGACCTCGATTTCCTGGAGAGCTCGGGCTTTTCCGAGGCAATCCGCAGGCTGGCGGCGACGGGCTCCTGTGAAATCGTCGGGATCTGCGGCGGCTACCAGATGCTCGGCCGCGAGCTTGCCGACCCCCACGGTCTGGAATCCACCGCCTGCGCTGTCCGCAAAGGCCTCGGCCTGCTGGCGGTGCGCTCGGTGCTCGAGCTCGAAAAAAAC
>JBFHWX010000133.1:0-9049 GCA_041599275.1 Desulfobulbales bacterium
ACAACGGTGACCGTGCAGGGTTTGTTGTTTTGGCCGCTCATGTCGCCTCCCCATGCAGTTCATGCACCGCCTGCTCGATGCCGGCGGTTGAGATGCCGAAATGGGCGAGCAGTTCGGTCTGGGAGCCATACAGATCCGGGAAGACATCGGGAATGCCCAGCCGCCGGAATTTTTTATTACCGAACAGCCCGGCTTCGGCGAGGTGTTCTGCCACGGCGCTGCCAAGGCCGCCGACGGTCGAGTGCTCCTCGATGGTGACTATGGTCTTCACCGGTCCGGCGCAGGCGAGCAAGGTGGCGTGGTCGAAGGGTTTAACGGTGGGCATGTGCAGAACACAGACCCCGAGGCCTTGCTCTCCGGCCAGTTCGGCATACCGGAGGGCGAATTGCAGGGTGATGCCGGTGGTGACCAGCAGAATGTCGGTCCCCTCCCGCAGCACGAGGCCACGGCCGATGGCGCACGGGATGTCCGGCCGGCTGACCAGCGGGTCGCCCCCCTTGGCGAGCCGTATGTAGATCGGCCCGGGCCAGTCGACGGTTTGCTTTATGATCCGTTTCATCTCCTCGGCGTCGCAGGGGGCGATTACCGTCATGTTCGGCAGGGCGCGCATGGCGGCCAGGTCTTCCACCGTGGTGTGGGTCGGGCCGAGCGGCGCGTAGACCAGGCCGCCGCCGTTGCCGAGGAGCCGCACCGGCAGCCGGTGCAGGCACAGATCGAGGACCACCTGCTCCCAGGCCCGCCGGGAGAGGAAGCAGGCAATGGTATTGACGAAGACGATCCTGCCTTCGAGGGCGAGGCCCGCCGCCATGCCGACGGCGTGGGCTTCGCTGACGCCCTCCATGAAGAAGCGCTCCGGCATTTCTTCGCGAAACGACGCCATGGTGCCGGGGCCGAGGTCGGAACCGATAAAGAAGATCCGCCGGTCCTGCCGCGCCATCCGCTGCACGCTGTCCAGGGCTGCCTTGCGCACGTTCAGTTCTCCAGTTCCCGATAAAGGGCAGCCGTCTCCTCTGGGGAGATTTTGTTTTTGTGATGCCAGCCCGGGTTGTGCTCGCAAAGGCGCACGCCCTTGCCCTTCACCGTTCGGCAGATGACGGCGTTCGGCTGGCCCGGGGCAAGGGGCAGGGCGGTGAGGACGCGCCGCAGGGCCGAGAGGTCATGGCCGTCCGTTTCGCTGACCGCGAAACCGAAGGAACGCCACTTGTCGGCAAAAGGCTCGAGGTCCAGCACTTCGCTGGTGCGCCCGTAGGATTGCCAGCCGTTGCAATCGACCAGCACGGTCAGGTTGTCGAGCCCGTGCTTGGTCGCCGAAAGGGCCGCTTCCCACACCGACCCCTCGTTGCATTCGCCGTCGCCCATGAGCACGAAAACCCGGGCGCCGTTTTTTGCGAAACGGGCGTTCAGGGCCATGCCGACGCCGAGGGAAAGCCCGTGGCCCAGGCTGCCGGTGGATGCCTCGACCCCAGGCAGACGGTGGTCCGGGTGGCCACCTAGGCGCGTTCCCATCCTGCAGAAGGTGGCGAGCTCGGTGGCCGGAAAAAATCCCTTATCCGCCAGTATCGCATAGAGGGCAAGGCAGCCATGGCCCTTGCTGAGGAGGAAGCGGTCCCGCTCTTCCCAGTCCGGCCGTAGCGGGTCGAAGCGCAGGACGTCGTCGAAGAGCACGCGCATAATCTCGACCAGGGAGAAGGCCGAGGCCAGGTGGCCGCGACCGCCGGCCCGGAAGGTGTCGACAATGGAACGGCACAGGGAGCGGGAACGATGGTCCATGAAACGTTTCATCCGAAAGGATATTCCCGATAGTTCCCGAGGAGTTCGTTAAGAAAGGCGCCAGCCCGCAGAAGCAAGCCGGGGCGGGGCGAGGCGTCGGTTGTTGGCCTGCCTTCGGCAAAGGCCCGGCGCCGGGCGCCCTCTTCGCTGTACTCGTTCAGGATGATGAGGCACCAGCAGAGCCCCAGCAGAGGATAGACGATCCTGGTGCGGCTTGCAACGCTCGCGGGCTTCGGCCACCGGCTCGTCATCTCGGCGAAGAAGCCGGCGCGGACCCCGACGGGCAGGTTGAGGCCGGGGTGCAGCAAAAAGTCGGCAATCATCTTTGCCGGGTCGTCCCAGCCGAAGTATTCGAAATCGAGGTAACAGAGGGTGGCGTCCGGCCGCAGCAGGGCGTTGTGAAAGCCATAATCCGATGGGCTGAGAGTCCTGTCGGCGGGCTCGAGCGGTGTGTCCCACGAAACCCGGCAGGCACCACTCCGTTGCGCCGCCCAGTCCACGATCCGCTGTCTTGCAGGTTCGAAATGCTGCTCGAGAAATGCCGCAAGTTCCGGGGCGGACTCCGCCGCCTTTGCCAGGCGTTGCCGCCGGCGGTCTATCTGGCGGACGGCCGCTGCCGGCGACAGGACGGCATCGGAAGCGGGGCCAAACCGGCAGGCTTCGGGGTGGCCGGCCAAGTCCCGCAGCCGGAGAAGAAAGGCGACGAGATCGTTTCGCTCCCTTTCGCCGATCGTGGCCGCTGTCGGCCGTTGCCCTTCGACGAATTCGTAGACCGCGAGTCCGGCCTCGGCATCACAGACAACGGGGCGCGGCAGATTGGTGCAACCCTGGTTTCGCAGCCAGGCCAGGGCCCGGAACTCGGTGCCCAGCCGGTCGCGCCGGTCTTCCGGGTGGCAATGGTAGTGTTTGGCCACCAGCCGTTCGCCGCCGGCCGTGAAGGAAAAGAGCTGGTTGTTGCGGCCGCCGGCAAGGGGCGTAAAGCCGGAGACCTCTTGGCCAACGAGCGCCGCAAGCCTCCTTTCGAATTCTTCTCTACCCATTGAGCAGCAGTGCCCCCACCTCGGCCCAGGAGCGGCAGACCGCGCCTGCGAAGGAAACGGGGGCGCCGCCCGGGGCGAAGAGGATCTTTTTCGTTTGCGTCGGGAAGCACGGATCGGCAAAAACCTCCACCAGGTCGTCGATGAAGTGGCTGCAGCCAAGGAGCCGGACGCGGCCCACCTTGGCCTGCCGGTCGTCTTCGAAGTAGATCCGGTTTTTGTCCAACCTGCCGGCGTCGAGAAAGCCGTTTTGCCGCAACCAGCGGCGCGCTGCCTGCCGCAGGTCGGTCCCTGTGGGGGCACTGGCCGCGAACAGGGTCTTGTGGCTGACTACACAGACGGTTATACCCAGTTGCCGGCAGCGGTCGAGGAAGTCGAGGGCCCCTTCCATAACCGGTGCGGCGGCGAGCAGCGGGCCGTAGACCGTGGCCTGCAGTTCCTGCCAGCGCCTCTCGCCTTCGCCCGGCAGGGCCCGGAGCCGGTCGCGGATTTCGCGCTTGCTCGCCGCGCCGCCGACGGGGAGCCGCAAGCGCGCGGCTTCCTCGGCAAAGAGCCGGTCGTAGGAAACCAGGGTGTTGTCGAAGTCGATGCCGAGAAGAGGCTGTCCGGTGGAAGCTGCCATGCTCTGGTCAGATGAAGTTCACATGGGGCGCCGGGTTGGCAAGCTCCCAGAGATAGCGGTTCACGGCGTCCATCCGGCAGGTGAGCCTGCAGTTTTTCGGTTCCAGGTGTTCGGCGCACCAGGCAAGGGAGGCGGCCCGCGCCCGGCCTTCCCAGATCGCCTGAAAACCCTCTTCCGCTATGTTGCCGTAGCGGAACCGCTCGTCGCCCAGGTGGGTGCTGCAGCCCCAGACCGTGCCGCTGCTGTCGATATAGGCCCAGAAGGGCAGGGCGAGGCAGCGGTGGTAGTTTTTGGGCAACTCCTGCCGGCGGGCCATGGTTGCCGCGCGGAAAATCACCTGGAAGGAGGCTGTGTTGTAACGGGCGAGCCGCTCGGCGAGGGCTCCGCAGTCTCGGTAACTGATGTCGCGGTAGGCCGTTGTCCTGCTCCGCGGGTGGTGGGAATAGGGCTTGATCACCAGGTAGTCGAGCCCCGCGTCCCGGCAGCGGCCGGCGAGCTCCTCCAGTTCCCCTTCGTTTTCCGGCAGGAGCAGGGCCTGGGCGCCAAGGGTGCAGTCGTGCCCGCTGGCGTTGCGGAGCCGCACGCACGCCTCGAGGTTGGCGAAGACGCGGTCGAAATCCTCCTCCCGGGTGCGGTGCAGGCGGCCGTATGTTGCGCGGCTGCCGGCGTTGACGCTTGCCTTGATCCAGGTGACATGGGGCAGGACCTTCCGGGCTGTTTCCGAATCGAGCAGCACGCCGTTGGTGGTGATGGCGACGTCGATACCGGCCCGCATCGTGACTTCGACGAGCTCCGCCAGGCGGGGGTGGAGAAACGGCTCCCCTTCGCCGGCAAACATTACGCTCCTGACCCCGAGTGCCGCCATCTCGTGGAGGCGGCGGCCGAGCAGACCGGGATCGAGAAACCGGGGACGGTACTCCATAAAATCCAAAGCACAGAAGCTGCAGCGCTGGTTGCAGGCCCCCGAGGGGCTTATCTCCACGTATACCGGGTAGATTGTCTCGCCGGCCTGCCAGGCGGCCAGCCGCTCCGGGTGGTACATGAGTTTATGGCTGTCGATGCGGTACTTATCCATTCGGTTCTGCCGCGGTGAGGGCGGTCCAGAGCTGGGGGATCGTGCGGGCGTGGGCGTCCTGCACGTAGTGGCTTTCCCCGCCGTCTGCCACCGTGCGGACCAGCATGGTCTTCCAGGGCCGGAAGTAATAGTTCGGGTCGCTTTTGGCCGCCTCGTTGCCGGTGCAGTGGCCGGGCAGCGGCCGCAGGTCGCAGACCAGGGTCGTGAAATCGTCAATGCGCCGGCCATCTCTAGCCGCAGCGTTGCGGGCCATGGCCAGGCCCTTCAAAAAAACCTCGGGGCCCATCACGGCGCTGCCGAAATTCATGACCACGCCGGATGAGAGGTTTTCGAGCTCGGAAACGAGGCGCAGAAAGTCCCGGTAGCTCGTCGTGCCCCAGGCGCCACCGTCGCAGTTCGGCAGCTCGTGGACGATGTCGTAGCCGATGCCGACGTGGGCGGTGACCGGCACGCCGTGGCAATGGGCGGCGGCAAGCAGGCTTATTCCCCGGTGCGGCAGCTTCTGCTCCCGGATCGCCTGGCCGACGGCCCCGCCAGCACCGGCTTCCGGGCTTGCGGCGGCTGCTGTGATGATCTCGTTCAAACGCCCGGTCTCGTGCCAGAGGCCGAAGCGGCCGTCCCGGATAGAGTCGGCCACCGATTCGGTGGTGGCGCCGATCAGGGCAAGCTCCCAGTCGTGGACCAGGCAGGCGCCGTTTACCGCAATCAGAGTGAGCAGGCCCCGTTCCATAAGGTCGATGAGATAGCGCTGCACGCCGCTGCGCAGCACATGGGCGCCGATCATCAGGACGACCGCCGCCTTCCGTTGCCGGGCCTGGTGGATGGCGGCGGCGACCCGGTGCAGGGCGGGGTGGGTGACCGCAACCGGCGCCAGCGGCAGGATCGCCGACAGGTCGAGCTCATGCCGGCGGTCGGCAAGGGAAGAGAGGGTGAGGCGGGAGCGGTCGAAAAGCATTTTTTTTACTTGGGGCGGCGGGCAGCCGGATCATTTCAGGAGCGAGACCATGGTTTTTTCGAAGGTCGAGCGCTGGACCGGTTTCTTGTTGCCGATGATCTCCACGGCCTGGGCACCGGCAATGTTGCCCAGGAAACCGATGAGCTCCGTGTCCGCCCCCAGGCGGGCGGCGAGGGCGCTCACCGCGAAGAAGGCGTCTCCGGCCCCGACCCGGTCGATCACGGTACGGGCAAAGGCGGGCACCTGCACGAAATTGCATTGCCGGTCGTTTACCGCGCAGCCCTTGCGGCCCCGGGTGACGGCAAAGCAGCGGCAGCCGAGCCGGTCGCCGACGCTCTCCATGTGGGGGCGGATAGGGCCGTTCGAGCGGCGGACTTCGAGCCGCAGTTCGTGCTCGGCAATACAGGCATAGTCGGCCCGCCGGTATTTGCCGAGGGTGTTGAAGCCCCGGTTGGCGGCGTTGGCCTGGGTGTTGACCGCAAGCTGGGGAGCCGATTGGCAGAGGAGCTCGACCGTCGATTCGCTGATCGCGCCGTGCCCGAAATCGGCGGCCAGGACGAGGTCGTGGTCGCCAAATTTTTTTCTCAAATGCTCCCGCAGCGCCTCGTCTTGGTCTCCCGGCAGGCCCCGGTCGTCCAGCACGTTGACCTCGAAGAGCTTGTTGAACGAGTAGCCGTCGAGATAGCGGCGTTTGACGGTGGTCGGCGCCCCGGGCTGGGTGAAGAGGGTGGCCTCGATCTTCGGGTTGAGCTGGTGGCGGATGAAGCGCTCGTGGCTGTCGTGCTCGCCGATCACCGTCACCAGGCTCACCGTGCCGGCGAATTCGGCCAGGTGGTTGGCGATGGCCAGCACCCCGCCGGCAAAGAGCTCATGGGACTGGTGGCGGAGGGCGAGCACCGGATCCTTGGCCGATTTGCCGAGGGGTTCGCAGTAATGGTATTCGTCGAGGATGGTGTCGCCGATGACCAGCACCCTGAGGCTCGCCATGGCGTCGAGCAGCCGGCGGATCGACTCGACCGTGTAGCGGCTGCGGAAGATCTCGAGGTACTCGTTGATCTCGGCCGGTAGCGTTGAGAGGTAGCGGTTGATGAGGTTCGACGAACTGAACACGATGTCGCCGGTAAAGGCGAGCTCGGCGCCGACCTCCTCGGCCGCCGCGGCCTCGCGGCCCATCTTGCCGGTGGGGTCGCTCGAGGTGTCCTTGAACTCGACGCCTTTCACGTAAACGTCCGGCCGCAGCAGGCGAAGCGTCTCTTCCGCCGTGCTCCAGCCGTTTACCGCAGCAAAATCGACGCAGGCAAGCGAGGCCACCGCCTCGACCCGGAGCTGCTCGGAAAAGGCCGGCCGGTGGGGACCCTTGTCGACGAAGCGGTCGGCGGTGACCGTCACCACCAGCACGTCACCGGGTTGCCGCGCCTGCTCCAGGTGACGGATGTGGCCGATGTGCAGGAGGTCGAACACGCCGTGGCAGTGGACGATTCTGCGCCCGTCTTGTTTGAGGCGGCCGACCGTGGCGGCAAGATTGTCGAGGGAGAGGATTTTTTCGCTCATCGGTCTGCTTGCATCGGTTGTTCCGTGTCGTTCTGCCTTCATAGTCGTCTGCTCATCGCCCGGAAGAGATCCCATTCCGGCGCCGGCGCGAACCATCTTTTTTTCCAGCGCAGCCGGGCGCTGGCCCGCAGAAACCAGTAGAAGGGGTAGTAGCGGCGCTTCAGGAAGCGCTCGCGGATCGCCCGCTCCCAGAACACGAAGCGGGCGATGAACGAGATGTTCATGAGTCTTCTGCCCTCGGCCGGGGCAAGCCACGGCAGGTTGCTGCGGTTGAAGACGAACCCGGCCCACTCGGCGGTGGACTCCGGCTCGCGGAGCCCGTGTTCCTTCGACTCCTCGAAAAGCTCGGTGCCTGGATACGGGGTGTAGAGGTTGATCCCCTCCAGGCTGATCGACGGGCACTCCTTTTTCACGGCGTCCATGAGGTCGAAGGTCAGGCGCCGGTCTTCGTCCGTCTCGAAGGGGAAGCCGGCCATGAACGAGATCGAGGTGGGCAGCTCATATTCCCTGGAAATGCGCGCCGCCGCAAGGATATCCTCGACCAGGACACCCTTTTTTATCCGTTCGAGCACCGCCGGCGAGCCGGACTCGCCGCCTACGAAGAGAAGGGCGAGGCCGCTTTTTTTGAGCAGCGCGGCCAGCTCCGGCGTCAGTTTCCGGAAATAATCGGCCCGGAAGGAACTCTTCCAGCGGATCGACAGGTTTTTTTCGACGATCAGCCCGCAGAGCCGGGTCACCCGGTCGAAATCGGTGAAAAAGTTATCGTCGATGAAGTGGAAGTCCGTGATGCCGAATTTTTCGTAAAGAAAGGCCAGCTCCCCGGCGATGGCTTCCGGCCTTCTGGCCCGCCAGCGCCGGGCGTTGAACGTCTTGTTGTAGCAGAAGGTGCAGGCATGGGGGCAGCCCCGGCCGCATTGCACGGTGAAATCGGTATAGCGGGCCGGGTCGATGAGGTGCCAGGCCGGTATCGGCAGGCGATCGAGGGCCAGGAGTTCACGGCCTGGGGTGCGCAGGATCTTTCCGTTCTTTTTATAACAGATCGAGGCGATTTTTTCCTGGCTCGTGTTGTGCAAGTAGTGGTCGATGATTTCGGGCAGCACCGTCTCGCCTTCGCCGATGGCCACCAGGTCCACCCCCGGCGCGGCCGCGGTCTGCTCAGGGGTGAGCGAGGCGTGGATGCCGCCCAGCACCACGGGTGTCTGCGGGCTCGCCGCCTTGATGAACCCGATGAGCTCGAGGGCATGGCCCAACTGCTCGCCGGTCATCGAGGTGACGCCGACAAAGAGCGCCCGGGGCAGGAGGCGCCGTATCCGGGCCGCGCAGTCGGGCTCTACCCGCTGGTCGACCACCAGCGGAACGAGCCCCTTCGCCTCGATGATCGGGGCGAGGGCGAGAAGAGAGAGCGGCGGTTGCGGCCGCAGCGGGTCCATGCCGGTCCTGGGAAAGAGAAGGAGAACGAGATCCTTGATGGCGGGCGGCTTCCGTTTTTGCGCCGGTTGCATGCCGTGGGCCGCCGTCGGTCCGCGGCTCATTGAAAGTAGCTCGCATGGATGGAGGCGTCGAGAAGCGGCGTGAAAAAGATGGCAAGCACCGAGACCAGGAAACAGAGGAAGAAGAAGATGGCCGCCCGCTCCCCCTGCCAGCCGTGGAAGCGGCGCAGGTGCAGATAGGTGCCGAACAGGAACCAGGTGATGAGAGACCAGGTCTCCACCGGGTCCCAGGCCCAGAACCGGCCCCAGGCCTGGTAGGCCCAGATGGAGCCGGCCAGGGTGCCGATGGCCCAGAACACGAAGCCGAAGCCGCAGAAGCGGTGGGCGAGAAGGTCGAGACGGGCCGGCTCGGGAAGCCCGGCGAGCCAGGCCATCTGCGTTCTCTTTCTGAGCACGAGGAAGAGCGAGCAGGCAAGTGCTACCACCAGGGTGCCGAGCGCGATTTTGTAGAAGGAGACGTGCAGCACCAGCCAGATCGAGCGCAGGCTCGGCGGCAGTTTTTTGACGCCAGGATTCATGAACACGGCAAGGGCGGTGAGCAGGAAGCCC
>JBFHWX010000134.1:0-9048 GCA_041599275.1 Desulfobulbales bacterium
GTCACCGTGAGCGGGGTGACACCGTTCAAAGCCGTGGAATTGGTGAGCTTCGAGCTGTCGGCGGTGAGGGCCGCGACGTTGGTGTTGGCCAGCGTGCCCTGGAAGGTGACGGTGTAGATGTCGCCGGTCTTGGCGACCGTGACGTTGCCGGCGCCGATGGTGGTAAGGTTCTCGAGAGCGGTCTGCACGGCAGGAGCCAGGGCTCCGTAAGTGATGTCGGCCGTGGTTTCACCGCCGAAAGAGAGGGTGAAGGTGCCGCCGTCGCTGTTGAGCAGGTGCGCCTTCTGGATCTCGCTTACCGAGGCGGAACCCTCGGTATTGATCTCGATGCCGATGGCCGGTTGGTTGAAGAGCGAAAGCTTGAAGGAGGCGGGGCCTGAGAGGATGCCCGCTTCGCGGATGCCGACAAGTTCCACGTCTTTCAGCGCATTGGTGCCGGCGCCGGCAAAGCTCACGGTGAGCAGGCGCGGATCGCCCGGGTCGGCGGTCACCGTCGGGTCGTTGGCTCCGTCGAGAGCCGCGGTGAACGCGGCTTGCAGGTCGTTGTCGAGCAGGCCGAGGTCGGCGTTCACCGTTACCGGGCCGATGAGCGTGAAGAGGCCAGAGCCTTCCGTCGACCGGAAGGCGAGCTGGAAGGTGTCGCCCACCGCTTCCACCACCCGCACCCGCACCACCTCGTTGGTGGCGCCGTCGACGCCGTCGGTCTGGACAGAGGCCTGCACCGTGCTCGGCGCGAACACCGGCGGGATGATCTGCACCGCGGTGTCCGGGTTGAGGTCGATGCCAAAGGTGAGGCCGGTGTCGAGCACCCCGGCCATGCCAAAGGAGCCCGAGGTCGAAAAGCCCAGGAAATCGCCGAGGCTGGCGCCGAAATTGATCGGCAGTTCGCCGGCGAAGCCAAGTTGCGGCACGTTGCCCAGCGAGTTGTTGAAGGTGATCTGGAAGGCGT
Source organism: Desulfobulbales bacterium (assembly GCA_041599275.1). Taxonomy (GTDB): domain Bacteria; phylum Desulfobacterota; class Desulfobulbia; order Desulfobulbales; family BM004; genus JBFHWX01. The sequence continues at coordinate 950 of JBFHWX010000134.1, forward strand.
GGCCACCCATGTCGAGGACCGAGACGATCTTGCCGGCGCCGATGCCGGGCAGGGCTTCGAGCTTGGTCTTGACGTCGGCCCGGAAGGCGGTGGTGTCGACGGCGGACGGGTTAAAGGCGATGGGGTTGGTGATCTGCAGACTGCCCGAGGTGTCGCGGAAGGCGAGGCGGAAGGAGGACACCGTGTTGGTGAGCTGCAGCTTCTGCACTTCGCTGGTGGCGGCGGCAACACCCTGGGTGGTGCTGGTGACCTTGCCGTCGCCGAGGCCGAAGGCGCGGAAGAAATCGATGCTGAAGGTCAGCTCGCCGCCGTCGTAGTTGGCCTTGAGCCCGGGGATGGCGAGGCTTTCGGTGAGCTCAGTGACCAGGCCCTGGATGCTCGAGAAGTTGAGATCCTCGGGAAAGGTGATGGTGCCGTCGTCGTTGAAGTCCGGGTCGAGAAAATCGCCGCTCTTGAACAGGGGGTCGAGCACGTCTTCCTTGAAGCTCCGGCCGTAGTTGAGGATCTCGCCCACGGTCTTGCCCGAATAGGGAATCACCACCTGCATGAACTGGCTGCTGGCCAGCGCCATCAGGGTATCGTAGACGCCGCCCAGCATGGTGAGCGCCTCGTTGGGCGAAACGTTGCCGAAGTTCAAGAGATCGATGGTGACCGGCCCGGGCAGGGTTGCCTGAATCGAGGTGATATCGACCTTGGAGGGGCTGGTGCCGGTGCCGAAGGGAGTCGAGCCGGTCATCCCCATGTTGAAGGAGACCGTGGCGGTGCTGAGATCGACGCCACCGGTGAGCACACCGGGGTCGACCGCGGCGGAGACGCTCACCTGCAGGTAGGGGTCGGCGTCCGGGTCGGTGACCGTCACGGTGGTGACGTCGCCCAGGCTGGGCGCTCCGGGAGCCAGCACGGCGGCGAGGTTGATGCGGTCATCGAGAAGGGTGGCGTCGTCCTGGAAGCCGAGGGTGACCCGGCCGTCGAGGGCCACGGAACCGGTGAGCTTCAGGTCGAGGAAGCCCAGGTGCATCGCCGTGTTGGTGAGGGTGGAGGTGGCATCGACGGTGAGCGCGATGCTGCCGCCGGGCACCAGGAAGACCTCGAGCGGGCCCTGGGTCGAGATGCCGATGGAAAAGGCGGCGTCCAGGCTGGCGTTCACCAGCAGGTCGGCGCCGATGGAGGCACCGAGCAGGGCGCCCTCCTCGCCGAAATCGAAAGCGATGGTCTCGCCGTTGATCGCCCCGCCAAGAACGATGTCGAGCAGCAGCTCGAGGGAGCCCGCGGGGTCCGAGGCGGCGGCGTTGGAGCCGCGGTAGCCGGTGGTGACGGAGAGGTTCCAGGTGTCGAAGGGGGCGCCGGGGGTGGTGATTCCGTCAAGGGCCGCGGCCACCGCCGACAGGGTGGTCTGGGCGGCAAGCGCCGCCTTGGCCTTGGTGACGAAGTCCGATACCGCGGTGGTGAGGCCGGTGAGCTCACCGATGGCGCCGTCGGCGGCGCCGTCGAGGAACGGCAGTTGGTTGAAGAGCTCGCCGAAGCCGTCGGCGGTATCCTGCAGCCCGTTGATGTAGGACTCGAGATTGTTGAGGAAAGTTTCGATGGCGGCGATGGCGCCCACCGGCAGCGTAGCGTCGATCTCTTCGGCAAGCTCGGGGTTGCTCTGGGTAAGGGTGTTGGCCCCGGAGGTGAAGGTGGTTTTTGCGGGGTTGACGGTGATGGCCGTGTTGACCGCCGTGAAATCGAGGGTGTCGGTGCCGCCACCGGCGGCTTCGTTAAGGGTGTCGGTGCCCCAGTTGTTGGCAAAGACATAGGTGTCGTTGCCGGTGCCGCCGGTGAGGGTGTCGGTGCCGGGGCCACCGGTAAGCGTGTCGTTGCCCGGCCCGCCCAGAAGTGTGTCGTTGCCGGAGCCGCCGGTGAGGGTATCGTTGCCGCCCTGGCCGTCGAGGGTGACGGAGCCGCTGAAGCCCGCAGCATTGAGCACGTTGGCGCTCGAGCCGCCGGTGAGTTGGGCGCTTTCGAAGCCGCTCAGGCCGACTGCCTGGCCGCCGATGGTGATGCTGCCGTTGGTGAGCGTCATGTCGACGTTCTGGTTGACGATCAAGGTGTCGCTGCCGCCCTGGCCGTTAATCGTGATGGTGCCTGAAAATCCAGAATCCCCGAGTGAACTGACGGTCATGGTGTCGTTGCCGTCACCGAGGTTGATGGTGAGGGTCGTGGGGTTGGCAAAGGAGGTGGTCTCGATGGCGCCGGACGTGCTCCGCACCTGGATCTGGCCGGCGGTGGGCGAATCCTCGACTACCCAGGTGTCGACGCCTGCCGTGCCGTTGAAAACCACGTCGGTGGCGTTGCCGGCGTTGACCGGCTCCAGGCCGGCGTATGTGATCATATCGCCGTCGCGGTCAACATGGCCCGAGTCGGGGCCGGTCGGTGTGAAGATAATTGTGTTGTATACCCCGGTCACATCCAGACTGTCGAAACCACCAGCCCCCCCGTCCACCAGACCGCTTATCGAGCCGGTGGCATCGAAGCGGAAGGTGTCCTCGTTGTCCGCCGCGCCGGTGAGGTTTTCGATGCCGGAAAAGGCAACGCCCTCGACGGAGCCGGAGCCGGGGGCATTGATGTTCCAGGTGGCGTTGCCGGTGGGGCCGCGCAGGACGTCGTCATCACCGGCCGTATTGTCGGTGAAGGTGATCGAAAGGCCGAGGGCGGCGGGGTTGTCGATCTCCACGGTGAGCCGATCGGCCTGGGAAGAGCCGAGGATCTCGACGGAATTCGCTCCGGTCAGCAGCAGGGAGTCGATGACGCTGCCCAGGTTGCTGTTGTCTATGAGCTGCAGGATGGAGCCGTTGTCCGGGTCGAGGCGCAATCCCAGATCGAGTCCCTGGTCGCCACCGCCGTGGGAGAGATCGGCGGAGAGCAGGATCCGCTGTTCCAGTGGCTCGAAAAAGGCCTGCTGCCGGGAGGAGGCTCGTTGCTGTTTCTTGGCGACCGGGCGGCTGAAAAGACCTGAAAGGATATTTCTGCGGTACTGTTTCATGGGACTCTCCTCCTGCCGAAGTAATGATATGTGAAGCAGGCACTTTGTCTTTTGTCTAAATTTACAGACAATTAAATGATGTTTGCGCACAAAAAAAGCCGGGCCGCAAGGAATATTCCTTGGCAGCCCGGCTGTCGAACGAGACCCGTGGCTTTCCGTGCCCGCGCAGGCGGGCGTGGCTTTTTCAGAGGACGCTATGCGGTTTCTTTTCCGCCATCTCCGGTGGTAAACCGGATGGAGCGGTTAACTCACCATATTCCCGCCGGAGCAACAAAGTCAAGGGGGAAAATAGTAAAATTGATGTTTTTGTTGTTGGTTTTGTTGTTGTTGTTTTAAGGACTTATTGGCTTGGTGCGTATAGCTTGTTGTGCTACGTTGTGGTATATCCTCGGGTGTTGCCTGTCAATATTTTCGTGCGTTATCCAGAGGTTGGGAGAAGGGGAAGAGATACCTCTTGATGGAGTATTGAGATTTTTTCTCAGCACGGTTCTTTTTTTCCGCGGCGCCGAAAAAAAGCCCCTGCTCGATTGAACAGGGGCTGCTACGGAGAAAAACAGAGAAAAGAAATTACCGCATGGCCGGCGGCCCAACGCCTTCGGGTTTGTTGGCCAGCGGCGGGTTCTGCAGTTGGCGCTCGCCCTTGCTCTTGCTGGGGCCGGGCTGCGGCACCTGGAAGACCTTGATATCGGCCCCTGCCACGGTCTCGCCGGCCTGGGCGGAAACCGGTTTCAATTCCTGCTCGCCGTAGCGGCCGACGAATTCGCCGGGCTGGGGCTGGCCGCCGCCGTAGCGGGTGCGGACCGTCACGTGGTAGGCGCTGCCAGCGGCGAGCTTCAGCTCGTAGGAGCCGTCCGGGTTGCTTGCCTGCAGCATGTAGCTCGGGCGCTTCAACTGGTCCTCCACCTTGAAGGCCAGCACGATGGCGTTCTGCAGCGGGGTGCCGTTCTCGTCGCTGATAGTGCCCTTCACCGTGAAGAAGTCGCTGACCTCGACGGGGGTGGGCACCTTGCCGGAGAGGGTGCCGGCCTCGAGCTTGTCGCCGGCCTCCACCGTGAAGCGCTGGGGATTGCCCTCGGCGTCGTGGGCAACGAAGGTGTATTCACCTTCCCGCGGCGGCCCCACCATGGCCTCGGTGCGGCCCATGATGAAACCGATGTAGTAGCAGGCCGGCTCCAACTCGGCGGAGAATTCGCCGTTTTCGTTCAATAGCGCCACCTGGTCGGGGACCCGCCGGAAGGCACCCGGAGTGGGTGGCGGCCCGCCGTCCCGGCGGAAGAAGGCCACCATGCCCTGGTTCGTGCCGCCGGGCTGGGGGGCGACCTTGCCGCTGATGGTGGCGGTGGCGGCGGGTGCCGCCGGTGCCGCTGCCTCCTCGGCCATGAGCGGGGTGCCGAGGGCGAGCAGGAAGAGGGCGAAAACTAGAGCGAGGAGTCGTGTCTTCATGGGAACCTCTCTGTTTCTTATTGGATAGGGAAGCTGGGGAGAACGACGGTGTCCCGCCGGTCTCGCGGTTGAAGGTGGACAAGGGCAACGAACACCATTGTTTACCTACCCAGCGCGGCAGCTCTTTGTCAACTTCTTTATCCTTCCGTTGGCCGGGGGAAGCAGCACGGGATTGACTCGAGCGAGGCCAAAACGGGCAGGGGCGGCCCGTTGCCGGAGCCGCCCCTGAAGTGGTTGGTGTGGATGCTACCGGGTCAGTCCCGGACGTAGAAGGATATTTTGTTGCTGGTTACGCCCTTGACGGTGATGTACACGGAGTAGGAGCGGTTGTTCGAGACGTCGGGCACCCGGAATTCCATCTGGGTCTTGCTCCAGTTGCGGACCCAGACCGTTTTGTCGCCGAACTTGATGGTGACGTCGCTGGACGAGTTACCGAAGTTGGAGCCGTAGATACGGACGGTGTCATCCTTCTTGCCCGAGGTCGGGTCGAGTTTGCTGATCACCGGCGCCGTGGCCGACGGCTGGGTGGTGGTGGAGCCGCTCGTGCTTGTGCTCGTCGGGGCGGAGAAGGCCGGCACCGAGTAGTTCTTGCCGTTGCTCTGCACGGTAACCATCTGGAAGGAGATGGTCGGTGTACGCCAAGGGCTGTCCTTCACGGGTTTGATAACCTTCTCGCCGTAGTCCTCCATATTGCTGTAACGCCGGTCGGGCGGGGTCATACGGGAACTCTCGTAGTGTCCTTCCTGCCGACGAAATTCGGCGCGGAAAAGGTTGAAGGTTCCACGGCCCGGGGCCTTGGCAAAGGAGGTTTCCCACCACTGGGGTGCAACGCTTGGTTTGGCGTGGTAGGGCACCGGCGCGTGGCAGGCGAAGCAGGCACCGAAGTCCTGGATGGCGCCGGCGGTGTTGTTCCGGTGGCTCGGGTTCTCGGTCACGAAGTCCTTCTTCATGACAAAGCCGTTCGTGCTGATGTGGCACTGGCGGCAGGCAGCCTGCACCGGAACATCGGCGGCAGAGGCAGGTACCTTGTGGCAGACCGTGCATTTGCCGGTGCGGGCCGTGTCGTTGTCATGGTGCTGCGGGGTGCCGTGGCAGGTGAGGCAGGTCACGGCGGTGCCGGCCATGCCGCTGGTGATGGCGTTCTTCACGGCTGTCACCGTGCTGCTGTGGCAGGTGGCGCAGGTCAGCCCCCGGTTGGTGACGTGTTCGGTCACCATGTTGGGGCTGTGGCAGGTGGTGCACTTGGTCGCCGGCACGCCGGCCATGTCGTGGGCCGCGGTGTGGTCCGGGTTGCCGTGGCAGGCGGAGCAGAGCACCTTGGTGCCGGCCCGGCCGGCGGCGATGATCGAGTCATAGGCCGGGTTCGAGTGGCAGATGGCGCAGTCGCGGCCGCGTTTGGCCACGTGCTCGGTTACCACGTTGGGGGCATGGCAGGTTTTGCAGTCCGCCGAGGTGGTGTCGGTCATGTCGTGCTGGGTCGTGTGGTCCGGCGTGGCGTGGCAGGCGGTGCAAGTCACCGTGTTGCCCGCCTTGCCGCTCGCGATGGCGTTCTGCACCGCGGCTGCCGTGCTGTTGTGGCAGGTGGCGCAGGTCATGGTGAGGCCGCTCTTGAGCGTCAGACCGGTGCCCGCCGGAAGATGCACGTCCACCACATTGTTGGCATGGCAACCGGAGCAGAGGGCGTCGGGAACCTTGGTCATGTCATGGGCCGCCGCATGGCTTATCACGCCGTGGCAGTCCTCACAGCTCTGGTAGGTGCCGGCGATGCCCTTGTCGATCACCGCCACATACTGCGGGTTGGTGTGGCAGACGGTGCAGAGCAGGCCGCGCTTGTCGACGTGCTCGGCCACCACGTTGGCGTTGTGGCATTCGGCGCAGTTTACAGCCGGGTTGGTGGGAAAGCCCACCGTGTCGTGCTGGGAGCCATGGGTGGCCATGACGTCGCCGTGGCAGTTGGAGCAGAACACGGCGGTGCCGTTTTTGCCGGCCGCGATGGTGCCGCTGATGGTGGCGGCGGTGATGCCGCTCGGCGCGTCGCTCGTCCGGCGGTGGCAGGTGGCGCAGTCGTTGAGGTGGATGGCCGGCACCGAACCATTGTGGCAGGCGCCGCATTCGGTGTTGGCCGACACCATGTCATGGGCCGTGGGATGGCCGCTCACCACCGCCGGGTTGTTGTGGCAGTCGTTGCAGGTCACCGGAGTGCCAGCCTTGCCGGCCTGGATGGTGGCCCGGTAGGTGGCGCCGTCGTGGCAGGAGTTGCAGGCGATGTTGGAGAGCCCGTGCTCGGTGGAGACGTCGTCCTGATGGCATTGGGCGCAGGCCTGGTCGGGCACCTTGGTGCTGTTGTGGCCGTAAAGGTGGTCGGGCCGCGGGAAGTGGCAGGAGTCGCAGCTCACCAGGGTGCCGGCCTTGCCGGCGGCGATGGTGTCGAGCACCTGCTGGCGGGTCGAGTTGTGGCAGGTGGCGCAGACCAGGCCGCGGTTTACCAGGTGCTCGGTGGCGACGTTGGCGTCATGGCAGGATGCGCAGACCGTGCTCGGCACGATGGTTTCGTTGTGCGCCGCCGCGTGGCCCTCGCCGTGGCAACCGGTACAGGTGACCGGGCTGCCGGCGACGCCGGCATCGATCACCGCCTGCACGTCCTTGCCGGCGCGGCTGGTGGCGGTGGCGTGGCACTTGGCGCAGGAAACGTCGGCCAGCCGTGCGGCATAGCCGTAGAGGCCGGGGTTGTAGCCGCCGTGCAGGGTGGCGATGGCGTCCATGGTGCCGCCGGTGGCGTGGCAGCTCACGCAGGAGGCGGCCACCGACAGCTTGTCGTGGCCGGCCAGAATGTCACGGTGGCGGCCATGGCAGTTGCCGCAGTTGCCGGTGCTCGGGTGGCTGATCTCGTGGCAGGAGGCGCAACTGGTGGCGGCGCCGGCTTCGGGGGCAGCCAGGAACAGCAGGCCGCCGGCGAAGAGGAGCAAAACAAGGGTGGCTCCAAGTGGCCTGCCGCGGCCGGCCTTGCAGTGAGTGGGCGTTTTCGTCATTTTTTCTCTCCCCATGGTTGTTGTGTGTTCAGGTCCCGAGCGGACCGTGACCGGCCCGGGATCGGTTGTCGGCAAACGATGTGTTCAGTGTGGCCTATGCGCTTAATCTGCCGGATGCGTGGTGCCTGATCGGCATCACCAGGGGGCGAGGCGCGGGTTGAGCCAGGCGCGGCCATCATGGGCATATTCCGGGTGTTCATGAAAACTCTCCTTTGTGACGGCACGATATGGATTAATCGCTACGGATTCTTTTCTTGTAATAAGCACTTTGTGTGCCAGAAATTTTCCCTCCATCCGAATCTGTGAAAGTGCTGGCGCGGTGGTACGAATTAGACTGGAAAATCGGTATGTTTTGCATGTCAAAAAAGGACATTGGCACCGCATGGGTGCCTGGCGTTTGTTTGCGTTTGTATGAGGAAAAGAAAAGCGCACAACCTGTTTGGTTGTACGCTTTAAATTTAGTTGTTTTTTATGGGAGAAAGAACGGCAAGGAGAGCAGCCGGAGGGAGAGGATAAAAAAAAGGCGGCTCCCCCGGGGGAGCCGCCTTTTTTTTATCCTCTCCCTCCGGCTGCTCTCCTTGCCGTTCTTTCTCCCATAAAAAACA
>JBFHWX010000135.1:0-8784 GCA_041599275.1 Desulfobulbales bacterium
CCGGCGCCGGGCCGCGGCGCCCTGGTAGCGGTGCTTGTAGATGAAGGAACAATAGTTCACCGCCAGCCCGAGACCTTCGGCAAGGGCACAATCCAGCAGGCGAAGCGCGCAGAGCTCGCTCTCGAGCACCGTCACTTTGGGACCGTGCAGGTAGGTATAGGGCCGGCCCACCAGATTTTTTCTGTTATGGGGCGTGCAGCGGAGCTGATGGAGGTTGAGAAAGCCGGCACCCAGCCGGTCGAGTTCCCGCATTTTTTCCCTGAGCAGCTCGAAATCCTCGGGGATGGCGGGAATCTCCACGGTCACCGAGTCGATCACGCCCACGGCCAGCGCCACCTTGTCGAGACTGTAGCGGTCGGCGCTGATGTCGAAGCGGATCTCGGCAAGCCCCGCCTCCTTCAGCAGACGAAGCTTATCGGCGGTGAGCAGCAGGCCGTTGGTGTACATCCAGAGATGCACCGCCTCACCGCACCGCTCGCGGGCGGCCCGCAGAAACGCCAGGGTGCGGTCGAAGGTGAGGAGCGGTTCGCCGCCGCTGACGCTCGCTCCCTGAAAGCCGAAGAACTCAAGGTAATCCGCGTAGTCGGCCGCTTCCCGGAAGGTCAGGGCATTGGTGCTCGGCTCGTCTTCCGAAACCTGGGGGGTGGGGCAGTAGAAGCAGCGGCCGTTGCAGATGTTGTTGACGAACAGGCAGGACCAGTTCCCGGCCACGCAAGTGCTGCACCCCGGCGACAGGGCACGGGCGAAGAGCTTGGCCCCCTTGGCCGTGCTGCCGACGCCCCTGGCGGCAAGCCCGTCGAGCAACCGGCAGCGCTCCTCTTCCGCCTCCCTGGCCTGCTGCGTCCCGATCCAGGAAAGGGTTTCGTAGTGTTCGCCCAGCTCCTGCCGGTTCCGTTCGATGTCCCTCTGCTGTTCTCTCTGCATGATGGTCGCCTGTTTCTGGCTCCCTGGTGCCGACGGACCTCTCCCCACACCCGGACGGCACAACGGAGCGCGGCGCGACGACGGACGGGCGCGGCAGGGGTGCCTGGGCGGGGAAACGAAAGTTCGTGCTGGAGACGGGAGACCTGCGCCCTGTGCGGAGGGGCGGGCCGCCGTCGGCTGACTGATGGGAACCGTGCGGTAGGAAATCCAGGGAAAATCAGGCGACGCCGCGGGATTCCGCCTAGCACGGAGCGCGCCGGAAACAAAAAACGAACGGCCGGCACCCTGCCCTGTGCCAGGGTGCGGCCGGAAACCAGATCGGCGTTTCAGTACCCGATCCAAAGAGCGGATGCAAGCGAAAAACCAGGGAGTTGGACCGAAACCGTCACTGCCTGCCTCCTCCTGCCCTTCCCCTTTTTCCTCACTTCATATACGCCACGAGCTTCGATCGGTTCAGCTCGCCCACCGTGATCTGCAGGGTATCGCCGGCCCGGGCGGCGCGCCGCAGCCAGGAGGCGATCTCGGCCTTGAGGTCCTCCTCGGCCACCCCCTGGCGGCGGCCGGTGGGAGTAAGGGCGTTGTCGCTGCGCCCCGAGTTGAGAAAGGCCCAGGTGTCGCCCTGGCGGGAGATCACCCCGGTATGCCCGCGGCGGGCGGTGGAGAAGGAAAGGATCTGGCCTGGCTGCAACCGGCCCTCGAGCTCGGCAAAGACCGTCTCGGCCGTGGCCCGCGGGTCCCTGCCAGGGGAAACGCGTTTTTCGTACACCGCCTGGCCGGAAGCTTCGATCAGCCCCTCGCCGGTGAGGTAGGCGTTCATCGGCCGGTTCTCGGCCCGGGCCCGGCGGATGAGATCTGCCTGCAGACCGTCACGGCCATGGTAGCTCACTCCGAGTTTTTTCAACCCTTCCACCACCAACTCGTAACAGTCGAGCTTGGCGTAGGAAGTACCGATTAAGGGTTGCAGCAGTTCCGGCAGCACGGTGGCGTCGAAGCTGGTGGCGAAATTGTCAGCGGCCTGCGGAAGCAGTGCTGGGGTGACCTGGGAGGGCACGGGGGGGGGAGGCATTACCGCTGTTTTCTCCACAGGCGAACTGCTGGCAACAGCGGGCGGTTCTCCCCAACTGATCTCACGGGTGCGAGGGTTATAGCACACCTCGACCCCGCCCGGCATATCGGCGAAATTTTTGCCGCGGTTGGCCGGGTCGTGGATAATCGACCAGGTGTCTCTTTTCAGTTGCGGGTTGGCCAGGAGCAGATGGGAAACCGTCGGCCGGGCCGCCGACAGCCGGCCCAGGGAGATGGATTCCCCCTGCCCGGCTACCGGGGTGCCGGTCGCCGCCGTCTCACCCAATCTTCGGGCCAGGGTGGCGGCAAAATCGCCGCCAGCCGCCGCCGGGCTGGTTTTCTGGATGGGAAGAGGGTATACGCTGCCGCCGACAGATCCGCTTCGGTACACGGTTACCTCCGTTCGCTTGCCTTGCTGCGCCCCGGAAGACGCCTTTCGACCGGAGAGTGAGAACCGGCCGCCGTGACTTCTCTACAGAACCTTATCGGCAGCCACCGGCAAAATCTTGATACGCCATACGGCGATCATGGCACGGCATGACCCTTTTGAAAAACCAAAAATTGCCAAAAGCCCGGAATATGGTTACCCTTGCCGGTGGCGATCAGCCCTCACGGACCGTCTTCCAGGGCTGCCGCGGCAGGCAACCCGTTAACAGCACCCCAAGGGAACACAACAGGCACGTGTTTTTTTCCAGCAACAGAAAAAACCGCACACCGCAACACGTCCTGCGGCCAGCTCGCTGGCTCGCCGTTTTGCTGCTTGTCCTTCTCTGCCCGCTGTCCCGGAGCTGGGCAGCCAGCCCATCCCCGGAAGAACGGCGCGATCTCCTGCCCTATTTCGCCGAAAAGGAACTCACCATCGCCAACCTGCTGGCCACCCCGGTTGACCGGGCGCCGGCGGTGGCCGCCGTGGTCAGCGCCCCGGAAATCAAGGCCATGGGGGCCCGCAGCCTGCTCGACGTGCTGCGCCGGCTGCCCGGTTTCGGGGTCGGCATCGCCTCCTATCCGGTATTCCACACCGTCGAGGTGCGCGGTGTGCGCAGTCTTTTTTCGGAAAAAATCCTCCTGCTGCTCGACGGCCAACGCATGACCTCAGCCCACACCGGCGGAGCCACCGCCTTTCTCGAGTGGTTTCCCATGGAAGCGGTCAAGCGGCTCGAGATCGTTCGCGGCCCGGGCTCGGCCCTGCACGGCTCCGACGCCTTCCTGGCCACCATCAACCTGGTCACCAAGGGGCCGGACATGGCGGGGCCGGCAACCGTGGTGGCGGCCGCCGGCTCCCACAACAGCCGCCACCTGCATGGCTCGGCGGGCTCCTCCGGCGAGGAGCTCTCCTGGGTCGGCTACCTCGACCTCTTCGACACCGACGGCCCGGACTACCACGTCGGCCAGGACGCCGCCGGCCGCAGCGGCGAACCGCTCACCTGGGCCGAGAACCGGACCGCCGGCTTCGCCCTGCAATGGCAGGATTTCGTCCTCCGAGGCGGTGGCTTTCGCTACCATATCGGCCCCTATATAGGCGCAAACTATGTAATGGGAGAACGCTCCTTCATTGAACAAAAAAATCTCTGGGCCTTGCTCAAATGGCATAAAAAAATTAGCCCTTCTTCAGAACTGACAGCACAATTTCAGACATTGACAAACGACAGAAATCCCTTTTGGGAACTCTACCCCGAGCAAACCATTCCGGACTATCCCGATGGTGTCATCGGCAACCCCAGGTCCAAAGATGGTACGGTGGGGCTCAGCCTTGCCTTCACACACCAGACCGGCACCCATCAAACTTTGGTGGGGCTGCAATCCGAGCGCCGCGAACAATACGACGTCCGCCATATTGCAAACTATAATCCCCTCACTCTGGCCCCCCTCGGCACCCTGCAGGACATTTCGGAAAATCTCAACTACAACAGGAATATAGGCAGAACCGAATGGGCCGTCTTTTTCCAGGACATTTGGCAGTTTGCCGACAACCTTTCCCTCACCGCCGGGGTGCGCACCGATGTCTACTCCGATTTCGGTTCGACCACCAACCCGCGCCTCGGTCTGGTCTGGCAGGCAGCCCCCGCCACCACGATCAAGCTCCTCTACGGCACCGGTTTCCGGGCTCCGGTTTTCTTGGAGCTGTACCAGGACAACAACCCTTCCCAACAGGGCAACCCCGACCTGCAGCCCGAGACCATCAGCACCTGGGAGCTCGCCCTGGAGCATGAGTTCGCCCTTCCCCTCACCGCCCAGGTCTCCCTGTACCGCAACGACATTGACGACCTGATCGTCGAGGGCGAAAAGCCCTCGGCGGAGCTGCCGGGCCAGTACCAGAACGCCGGCGCCATCTCCTCCCAGGGCATCGAGCTGGAACTGAACGCCCGGCCGAGCGACTTTCTGCGCTGCCGGCTGGCCTACACCTACCAGAACGCCATAGACGAGGCGAGCGGCGGACGGATTCCCGACGTGCCCCGCCACCGGGCGGTGTTCGGCCTCGATTTCCTCGGCCTCGCCCCCTTCGAGCTCCACACCGATCTCATCTATACCGGTGAGCGGCCGCGGCGCCCGGGCGATTCGCGGCCGCCGCTGGCCGATTCCCTGCTCACCGACCTTACCCTCTCCACCGGCCGCCTCTTCGAGCACCTGGAGCTGCGGGCCAACGCCACCAACCTCTTCGACGCCGACTACCGCGACCCCAGCCCCTCGGCCCTGCTGGTGCCCGGCGACTACCCTGCCAACGGCCGCTCCTTTCTGCTGGAAGCCCGCTATTCTTTCTGACCGCCCGGAGCGGCCAGGGATTTGCTGACGATTTCGTAGGTCGCCGGCGACAACCTGGCGGCGGCGAGCCGCTCGAGCTCGGCCCGCATCAGGGCCCGGCGCCCCTGGTCATAGCGGCGCCAGCGGCTGAGGGATCCCGCCAGCCGGGCCGCGGTGTGGGGATTCATCTTGTCGAGGCGCAGGATCCAGTCGGCCAGGAAGCGGTAGCCCCTGCCGCTGGAGTCGTGAAAATGAAAGGGGTTGGCAGCCGCGAAGGTGCCGAGCAGGGCCCGCACCTTGTTGGGGTTCCTGGGCTCGAAGGAAGGGTGGGTCGTGAGGCGCTCCACCTCGGCCAGGGTGCCCGGCAGGCTGCTTGCCGCCTGCACCGCCAGCCACTTGTCCACCACCAGCGGTTCGTGGAGCCAGCGTTCGTAAAAAGCGGCAAGCGCCGTTTGCCGCTGCGGGCCCTGGCAGCCGGCAAGGGCCGCCAGGGCGCCGAGCTGGTCGGTCATGTTGTCGGCGCCTTCGAACTGCTGCAGGCACAGGGCCAGGTCCGCCGCCTCCCCGCCCACGGCCAAATAGGCAAGACAGGTGTTGCGCAGACTGCGGCGGCCGGCCTCGCGGGAGTCGTAACGGTACGGTTCTGAGGCGAAGTTGGCCGCCGCCACCGCCCGCAAGGGTGCGGCCAGGCGACGGGCGACGGTTTTCCGCAGCCGCTGCCGGGCATGGTGGATGCCATCGACGTCGATGATCTTCTGCTGTTCGCCGAGGTACGTTTCCGAGGGCAGGGCCAGGCAGAGCGCCGCAAACCCATGGTCGAGAGCGGAGAGAGAGAGAATCCCGCCCATGGCCTCGATGAGCAGGTCGAGGGAAGTCGTTTCCTCCTCTGCTTGTTCCACCAGACCGAGAATGGCGCCCATCATGAGCTGCTGCATTCCTTCCCAGCGGTTGAACGGGTCCGGGTCGTGGGCGGCCAGGAAGGCCAGATCCCGCTCGGAGCGCGGCAGCCGCAGCTTCACCGGCGCCGAAAAACCGCGAAGCAGCGAAGGCACCGGCTCTTCTTCAAGCCCCACGAAGGTGTACGTTTCCGCCGTCTCCCGCAGTTCGAGAACCCGGGTGGTAGCCGGCCACGGAGCGGCTTCGCCAACAAGCCGCAGGGGCAGCTCCCGGCCCTTACGGTCGAGAAGCCCCAGGGCCAGTGGGATGAGAAAATTCTTCTTCTTTTCCTGCCCCGGGGTGGCGGCACAGGACTGGCGCAGACTCAGGGAAAAGGCGCCGGCCGCTGCATCCCAGTCCGTCACCACCTCCAGCTCCGGGGTGCCGGCCTGCTCATACCAGCGGCGGAACTGGCCGAGATCGACTCCGTTGGCCGCTTCCATGGCGGCCACGAAATCGTCGCAGGTCACCGCCTCGCCGTCGTGGCGCCGGAAGTAGAGGTCCATGCCGCGCCGGAAACCGGCCTCGCCCAAGAGATTATGGAGCATGCGCACCACCTCGGCCCCTTTGTAGTAGACGGTCATGGTGTAGAAATTGTTGATCTCGATGTAGGAATCCGGCCGCACCGGGTGCGCCATGGGCCCGGCATCCTCGGGAAACTGGGTGCCGCGCAGTAGCTGGACGTCACGGATGCGCTGCAGCGGACCGGTTACCCGCTCCGCCGAGAACTGCTGGTCGCGGAACACGGTGAGCCCCTCCTTGAGCGACAACTGGAACCAGTCGCGGCAAGTTACCCGGTTGCCGGTCCAGTTGTGGAAATACTCATGGGCCACCACCGCCTCGATCCCCTGGTAGTCGGCATCGGTGGCTGTCTCCGGCCGGGCCAGCAGCCGCGAGGCGTTGAACACATTGAGCCCCTTGTTCTCCATGGCGCCCATGTTGAAATCGCTCACCGCCACGATCATGTAGGTGTCGAGGTCGCACTCGAGCCCATAGCGTTCTTCATCCCAGCGCATGGCCTGTTTAAGCGATGCCATGGCATGGCCGCAGGCGCCGATGTGACGCGCGTCGGCGTAAATCGCCAACTGCACGGTGCGGCCCGAGGCGGTGACGAACTCGTCCCGCAGGCAGGCGAGTCTTCCCGCCACCAGGGCGAAGAGGTAGGAAGGCTTGGGGAAAGGATCCTGCCAGCGCACCCGCCGCCGGTTGTTGGCCAGTTCCTCTTCCGCCACCAGGTTGCCGTTCGAGAGCAACACCGGGTATTTTTCCCCATCGGCCTCGATGGTCACCGTATAGCGGGCCAGGACATCGGGCCGGTCCGGGAAATAGGTGATCTTGCGAAACCCCTCGGCCTCGCATTGGGTGGTGAGCAGCCCGCCGCTCAGGTAAAGGCCCTCGAGCGACGTGTTGGCAGCCGGCCGGATGCGCACCAGCGTCTCCACGGTGCAGGCGGCCGGCACCGCAAACACCGTGAGCCTCTCTTCGTCGAGCCGGTAGGCCTCGGGGTCCAGGGGCAGGTTGTCGATCAGGATCTCCTCCAGCTGCAGGTCTCGGCCGTCCAGCACCAGGGGGTGGCCGGCTCCGGGCTCCACGGCCCGCACCGAAAGGCGGCTGCGTACCCGGGTTTCGGTTTCATCGAGATCGAAAAACAGGTCGACGGAATCGACCAGGTAGTCGGGACGCCGGTAGTCGAGGCGGTGAATGGTGGGCGGAGTTCGTTCGGTCATGTGCTCTCATCCAATGGGTTAATGAGTAAGGAACGGGGACGCGGCAAAGCGGAAGAAGTTCCGCCAAAAAGGCAATTCTTGCCCAACCGGCTTGTTTTGGCAAGGGTAACGAATTGCACTTTCACCCCAAAACGGGCATAGTTCGAAGGTTGTCTCGAGATCCCGCCCGCCAGGAGGAGCGCGCCCCATGGAGATCATCGTCACCCATAACAACCTCGACTTCGACGCCCTGGCGTCGCTGGTCTGCGGCCAGCTTCTCTACCCCGGTGCGGTGCCGGTGCTGCCCCGGCACGTCAATCCCAACACCAAGGCCTTTCTCTCCATCCACAAGGAAATCTTCCACTTCGAGAGCATCAACGACATCGACCCGGCCGAGGTGCGGCGGGTGATCGTGGTGGACGCCAACCGCTGGAGCCGGCTCGACAAGATGGCGGTTCTGGGAGAACGCCGGGACCTCGAGGTGGTGCTCTGGGACCATCACGCCGCGGACGACGCCGATATACAGGCCGCCTGGAGCTGCCAGGAACAGGTGGGCGCCACCGTCACCCTGATGCTGCGGGCGGTGAAGGAAAAAAACATCCTGCTCACCCCCATCCTCGCCACCCTGTTCCTGGCCGGGATCTACGAGGACACCGGCAACCTCACCTTCACCTCCGCCACCTCCGAAGACGCCTTTGCCGCCGGTTACCTCCTGGAGCGCAAGGCCGACCTCACGGTGGTCAACACCTTCCTGCGCCAGGCCTACGGCGAGGAGCAGAAGAACATCCTCTTCGAGATGCTGCAAAAGGCCGAACGCGACAAGCTGGCCGGCTACTCGGTGAGCTTCAACACCGTGGCCATCAAGGGCTACACCGACCGGCTGTCGCTGGTCGTCCACATGTACCGGGAAATCCTCGACGTCGACGCCGCCTTCGGCATCTTCCAGGCGGCCGGCGACCGTTGCATCGTCATCGGCCGTTCCGACGTCGACGGCATCCACGTCGGCTCCATCATGCGCTCCATGGGCGGCGGCGGGCACCCCGGGGCCGGTTCGGCGGTGATCAAGCAGGCCCATCCCGAGGCGGTGGTGGAATGGCTCCGGGAGCTCATCGCCGGCAACCAGCAGAGTTCGGTGCGGGTTCGCGACCTGATGAGTTCCCCGGTGCTCACCGCGGCCGCCGCCATGAAGATGCGGGAGGTGAACGTACTGCTCGACGAGCGGGGCTGCACCGGCATTCCGGTGGTGGAGGACGACAAGCTGGTGGGCATTCTTTCCCGCCGCGACTTCAACAAGGTAAAGAAGCAGAGCCAGCTCGACGCCCCGGCCAAGGCCTTCATGAGCCGCACGGTGCAGACCGTTTCCCCGGACAAGTCCCCCATGCAGGCGGCCCGCATCATGGTGCAGTACGACATA